>CBHWBD010000009.1:0-62951 GCA_966111775.1 uncultured Comamonadaceae bacterium
TCTTGCCGTACATGATCTTGTTCTTGACCACGCCGAACATGTGGCAGAGCTTTTCTTCGGTGTCGGCGATCAGCTCGAAGGGCAGTTCCAGCGCTTGCTTGAACTTCTCGTGCGACGCCATGTTGTCGCGCGAAACGCCCAGCACGACTGCGCCAGCTTTCACGAAGTCCTTGTGGCGATCACGGAATTGCATGGCCTCGGTGGTACAACCGGGCGTGTTGTCTTTCGGGTAGAAATACAGCACGACCGACTTGCCCAGGAAGGCATTGGCAGTGAACTTCACGCCGCCGGTGGCTTGAGCCTCAATTTCCGGCAGGGGTTTGTTGAGCGCAGGCGTCATTGGGGGTGCAGCAGAAGCGTTGTGCTCACGGGGTCCCCGGTTCGTAGTTGCTCTGTGAAGCCTTTCACGGAAGCAATCTACGCGGGCGCCCGCAAGCAATAGCCCGTGATTATAAAGCCTTGCCCCGACCTCCCGGTCGGACAGGTCATGCCTCGATGAGCAATGCTGCCAGAACGTTGCGACCTTCACTGGCAAGCACGTTGTAAGTCCGGCAAGCGGCTGCGTTGTCCATCACCTCGAAACCGATGCGCGCCTCGACCAGTGCCCGCCACAGGGCAGGATTGGGAAAGCGCAGCCTGGCGCCGCTGCCGAAGACGACCAGCTCCGGGTTCAGGGTCCGGATCGCTTCGAAATGCGCAGCTTGAAGTTCTTCGAAGCGCGAAGGCGCCCAGGCGACGACGTCACCCTTCCAGGGGACGAGGACGCTGGCCGTGTGCGGGCGGCCGTTGACCCAGACGCCCTGGGCGTCATGGCGGGAAATGCTGTTGCCGCCTTGCGGCTCGTCGAGCTGGAACTTCATCGGAAAACGGCGCTTGAAACGGGCGCGAGTGTCGCGCAGATCGGCAGGCCACGTGCCCGGGCCTTGCTTAAACTCCAAGATCCCCCTTTTTGCCCATTTCTTGCACTGCAGCACCGCTGCCTCCGGAGCCCCTTTTGAAGCCCATCGCCAAGTCCAGCAAGCTCGCCAGCGTCAGCTATGACATCCGCGGCCCCGTGCTGGACAAGGCGCGCCAGATGGAGGAAGAGGGCCAGAAGATCATCAAGCTGAACATCGGCAACACCGCCGTCTTCGGCCTGACGCCGCCGGACGAGATCGTTCAGGACATGATCCGCAACCTCGGCGACGCTGGCGGCTACACCGACAGCAAGGGCCTGTTCGCGCCGCGCAAGGCGGTGGTGCACTACACGCAGGAGAAGGGCGTCAAGGGCGTCTCGGTGGACGACGTCTACCTCGGCAATGGCGCCTCCGAGCTGATCCAGATGGCCATCAACGCCCTGGTCAACGACGGCGACGAGATCCTGATCCCGGCGCCCGACTTCCCGCTCTACACCGCCGTCGTCGGCCTCTCTGGCGGCCGCCCGGTGCATTACCGCTGCGACGAGGGCGCCGGCTGGCTGCCCGACCTGGCCGACATCGAGGCCAAGATCAGCCCGCGCACCCGCGGCATCATGGTCTGCAACCCCAACAACCCGACCGGCGCGCTGTACCCGACGGACCTGCTGCTGGGCATCATCGAGCTGGCCCGCAAGCACCAGCTCGTCGTCTTCGCCGACGAGATCTACGACAAGACGCTGTACGACGGCGTGACACACACCGCCATGGCCTCGCTGGCCGATGACGTGCTGTTCATCACCTTCAACGGCCTGTCCAAGAACTACCGCGCCTGCGGCTACCGCGCCGGCTGGATGGTGGTCAGCGGCGAGAAGCGCCACGCCCGCGACTACATCGAAGGCCTGAACATGCTGGCCTCGCTGCGGCTGTGCTCCAACACGCCGGGTCAATTGGCCATCCAGACCGCCCTGGGCGGCTACCAGAGCATCAAGGACCTCGTCGCCCCCACCGGGCGGCTCTGCCACCAGCGCGACCTGGCCTATGAGCTGCTGACCCAGATCCCCGGCGTCAGCGTCGTCAAGCCCAAGGCGGCCCTCTACATGTTCCCGCGCCTGGACCCCAAGATGTACCCCATCGCCGACGACCAGCAGTTCGCCTACGAACTGCTGGCCGAGGAGAAGGTGCTCATCGTCCAGGGCACCGGTTTCAACTGGCCCGAGCACGACCACTTCCGCCTCGTCTTCCTGCCCAATGTGGACGACCTGCGCGAAGCCATCGGCCGCATCGAACGTTTCCTGGGTGGCTTGCGCCGCCGCCACTCCATCTGAAAACCTTGCGGGACAGACCGTCCGAGCGAAGCGAATAGCTCTGTCCCCAACTGAAATTGACTGAGAGCCCCGCGATGAAAGCGATTCAAGTTGGCCTGATCGGCCTCGGCACCGTCGGTGCCGGCACTTTCCATGTGCTGCAGCGCAACCAGGCCGAGATTCGCGGCCGCGCCGGCCGGGGCATCGAGATTGCGATGGTCGCCGCCCGCAACCCCGAGCGCGCCAAGGCCTACCAGGCCATCGTCGGCGACGGCGTGCCCTGCGTCGGTGACGCCCAGCAGCTGGTCAACAACCCGGCCATCGACATCGTCGTCGAGCTGATCGGCGGCATCGAGCCGGCGCGCAGCCTGGTGTTGCAGGCCATTGCCAACGGCAAGCACGTGATCACCGCCAACAAGGCCCTGCTGGCCCTGCATGGCACCGAGATCTTCGAGGCCGCCCGCGAGAAGGGCGTCGTCGTCGCCTTCGAGGCTGCCGTGGCCGGTGGCATCCCCATCATCAAGGCGCTGCGCGAAGGCCTGACGGCCAACCGCATCGAATGGATCGCCGGCATCATCAACGGCACCACCAACTTCATCCTGTCGGAGATGCGCAGCAAGGGCCTGGACTTCGGCGTCGTGCTGAAGGAAGCCCAGCGCCTGGGCTATGCCGAGAGCGACCCCACCTTCGACATCGAAGGCGTGGACGCCGCCCACAAGCTGACGCTGATGAGCGCCATCGCCTTCGGCGTGCCGGTGCAGTTCGACAAGGCCCATGTGGAGGGCATCTCCAGCCTGCAGGCCACCGACATCAAGTACGCCGAGCAGCTCGGCTACCGCATCAAGCTGCTGGGCATCACGCGCCGCCGCGACAACGGCATCGAGCTGCGCGTGCACCCGACGCTGATCCCGTCGACCCGCCTGATCGCCAATGTCGAAGGCGCGATGAACGCCGTCGTCGTGCAGGCCGATGCCGTCGGCACGACGCTGTATTACGGCAAGGGTGCCGGCTCCGAACCCACCGCCTCGGCCGTCGTCGCCGACCTGGTGGACGTGACCCGCCTGCACACGGCCGACCCCGACCACCGCGTGCCCCACCTGGCCTTCCAGCCCGATGCGATGAGCGACACGCCCATCCTCGAGATGGCCGATGTGCACACCGCCTTCTATCTGCGCCTCGTGGTGGCCGACCAACCTGGCGTGCTGTCGCGCATCACCACCATCCTGGCCGAGCACGACATCTCCATCGATGCCGTGCTGCAGCGCGAATCCGCCGAAGGCGAGCGCCAGACCGACCTCATCATCCTGACCCACGACACCGTCGAGGGCCGCATGAACGAGGCCCTGGCCAAGATGCAGGGCCTGCCGACCGTGCTGGCCCCCATCGTGCGCATCCGCAAGGAAGAACTGGCCTGAAATGGAGCCCCTCGTCCAGCCGCACGCCGCTGAACGCGGTGCGTCTGACCGGTCCCCCGAGGGGCCGTCGACGCTCGCGGCATTGAGCCGCAAGCTTCGACAGGTGGGCCGGCTCGGGAGCGGCCCAGCGCTCGGCCCACAAAGCGGTACGTCTACCATCTGAGCTCTCTATGAAGTACATCAGCACCCGCGGCGACCAGACCGAGCGCGGCTTCTCCGACATCCTGCTCGAAGGCCTGGCGCCGGACGGCGGCCTGTATCTGCCCAAGACCTACCCGCGCGTCGATGCGGCAACGCTGGCGCGCTGGCGTGGTCTGGCCTATGCCGACCTGGCCTTCGAGATCCTGTCGCTGTACATCGACGACATCCCGGCCGACGACCTGCGCGCCATCACGCGCAAGGTCTACACGGCCGAGATCTTCGGCACCGAGGCCATCACGCCCCTGACCTGGCTGGGCGACCACATCGCGCTGCAAGGCCTGTCCAACGGCCCGACACTGGCCTTCAAGGACATGGCCATGCAGTTGCTCGGCGCCCTGTTCGAGTACGAACTCGGCCGCCGCGGCGAGACGCTGAACATCCTGGGCGCCACCTCGGGCGACACCGGCAGCGCCGCCGAATACGCGATGCGCGGCAAGAAGGGCGTCAGCGTCTTCATGCTCAGCCCCAACGGCCGCATGAGCCCCTTCCAGCAGGCCCAGATGTTCAGCCTGCAGGACGCCAACATCCACAACATCGCCGTCGATGGCGTGTTCGACGACTGCCAGGACATCGTCAAGGCCGTGTCCAACGACCTCGCCTTCAAGCGCGAGCACCGCATCGGCACGGTCAACTCCATCAACTGGGCGCGCCTGCTGGCCCAGGTCGTCTACTACTTCGCCGGCTACTTCCAGGCCACCAAGAGCAACGCCGAGAAGGTCAGCTTCACGGTGCCGAGCGGCAATTTCGGCAACGTCTGCGCCGGCCACGTGGCGCGCATGATGGGCCTGCCCATCGCCAAGCTGGTCGTCGCCACCAACGAGAACGACGTGCTCGACGAGTTCTTCCGCACCGGCGCCTACCGCCCGCGCGGCACGGCCGACACGCACGAGACGTCCAGCCCGTCCATGGACATCTCCAAGGCCAGCAACTTCGAGCGCTTCGTCTTCGACCTGCTGGGCCGCGACGGCGCGCGCGTGAAGCAGCATTTCGGCGCGACGCAGTTCGAGCTGGGTGGCGGCGAGCATGCCGACATCGCCGGCTTCGGCTTCATCTCCGGCCGCAGCACGCATGCCGATCGCGTGGCGACGATTCGCCGCTGCCATGCCGAACATGGCGTCGTCATCGACCCGCACACGGCCGACGGCCTCAAGGTGGCGCTGGAGAAGCGCGACCCCAACGTCACCATGCTGGTGCTGGAGACGGCCCTGCCGGCCAAGTTCGCGGCCACCATCGTCGAAGCCCTGGGCACCGAGCCGCCGCGGCCCGCGAACCTGGAAGGCATCGAGCAACTCCCCAAGCGTGTGAAGGTCATGCCGGCCGATGTGGGCCAGGTGAAGGCCTACATTCACGCCCATGTCTGAAGCACCGAAAGCCAAACCTGCACTGACCCCGCTGGACGACGCGCTGGCCGGCCTGCTGGCCGCGATCCAGCCGCTGGCCGAGCGTGAGACCCTGGCCACCAGCGCCGCCGTGGGCCGCGTGCTGGCCGCGGACCTGGTCTCGCCCGTGGATGTGCCGCCGGCCGACAACTCGGCCATGGACGGCTATGCGCTGCGTGCCGCTGACGCCGCTGCAGCCCTCCCCATCACGCAACGCATTCCTGCCGGCAGCGTGCCCGCGCCGTTGCCGCCCGGCGAAGCCGCGCGCATCTTCACCGGCGCCCAGGTGCCACCCGGCGCCGACACCGTCGTCATGCAGGAGTTCACCGCGCTGGTGGATGGCAAGGTCAGCGTGACCCAGCCCATCACCGCCGGCGCCAATGTGCGTCTGCGTGGCGAAGACGTGCGCGCCGGCAGCGTCGTGCTGCCCGCCGGCACGCGGCTGAATGCCGTCGCGGTCGGCCTCGCCGCCACGGCCGGCGCTGCGCAGCTGACGGTGACCCGCCGCCCGCGCGTGGCCCTGTTCTCGACCGGCGACGAGCTCGTCATGCCTGGCGAGCCGCTGCCACCGGGCGCCATCTACAACTCCAACCGCTTCACGCTGCGGGCCCTGGTCGAAGGCCTGGGCTGCGAGGTGATCGACCTGGGCATCGTGCCGGACCAGCTCGAGGCCACGCGGGCCGCGCTGCGCGAAGCAGCTGCCCGGGCCGACGTCATCGTGACCTCTGGCGGCGTCTCGGTCGGCGAGGAAGACCACCTGCGCCCCGCCGTCCAGGCCGAGGGGCATCTGGACCTCTGGGCCATCGCCATCAAGCCGGGCAAACCGTTCGCCTACGGCCGCGTCGGGCAGGCCCATTTCATCGGCCTGCCGGGCAACCCGGTGTCCAGCCTCGTCACCTTCCTGGTGCTGGTGCGGCCCTTCCTGCTGAAACTGCAGGGGGCGGCCCGCCTGGCGCCGCGGGGCTACCGCATCGCTGCCGGCTTCGACTGGCCCAAGCCCGACAAGCGCCGCGAGTTCCTGCGCGTGCGCCTGGACGAGGAGAACGGCTTGGCCATGTTCGGCAACCAGAGCAGTGGTGTGCTGACCTCGGCCTTCTGGGCCGACGGCCTGCTCGACAACCCGGCGGGCCAGGCCTTTGCCAAGGGCGATGCCGTGCGCTTCATCCCCTTCTCGGAGCTGCTGTCATGACGATCGCCGTCAAGCTGCGCTTCTTTGCTTCGCTGCGCGAAAAGCTGGGTGAGGGCGAGGTGCTCAGCCTGCCCGAAGGCAGCACCGTGGGCGCGGCACGCGAGGCGCTTCAGTCGCGCGGCGGGGTGCATGCCGAGGCGCTCGCCCGTGGTCGCGCGGTGCGCGCGGCGTTGAACCAGAAGATGTGCGCCGAGTCTGCCGTGTTGGCCGAGGGCGACGAACTCGCCTTCTTCCCCCCGGTCACCGGCGGTTGAGTTGCCGGCACGTCCGTGGACAGCGAACTCGCTCTCTTCTTTCTGGTGGAGTCCGTCATCCTCGGCGCGGGGATGATGGTCTTGCGCCCGTATCGGGCCGGACGAGCCTTCTTCACGACCTATGACTTGTTGTGCACGCTGGCGGTCGCCTTCGGGGTCGGGCAGATGGTGGCCGGCCACCAGGGCATGGCGCTTTGGGTGACAGGCGTCACCACGGCCGTCCATGGCATCGCCGCTGGCTTTTTGCTGGACCTGTTGCCGCTTCGGGTCCACGCGCTTCGCACTTCCTTCCTTGTGCATGCCGGCAGCGGCCTGGCCTGCCTGGTCCTGGCCTTGGCGGGCGGCAAGATGGCCGAAAAGCTGGTCATCGTCGCCAGCGTGATTCGCTGACATGCAAGGCCTTCATCTCACCGCCGATCTGCGAGGCGTCGACCCGGCCTTGCCGATGATGCGCGGCGCCGAAGCGCTGGCCGCATGCTGTGGACATGCGGTCATCGAATCCGGGCTGACCGGTGTCGCCGAACTGATGCACCGCTTCGGTCCCGCCGACGGGCAGAGCGGCATCACCGGCGTCGTGCTGCTGGCCGAATCGCACCTGGCCATCCACACCTGGCCTGAACTGGGGGCGGTGACGCTGGATGTCTATGTCTGCAACTACGGCGGCGACAACAGCGACAAGGCCCGGGCGCTGCTCGACGCATTGATCCGCGTTTTCGCGCCGACCGAGGTCAACCGCCAGCAGTTGCTCAGAGGCTGAGCCTCGTGGCGGCTTCGACGCCGGCCGTGTAGGCCTCCTCGAAGACCGAATAACCCGCCAGATCGCTGTGGGCGAACACGACGCGACCGCGCTGCGCGTTCAGTGCCGCCAGCTCGGCCGAGCCGCGCAGGCCCGGCGTCGGGATGCTCATGGCATGGCCGAAGCGGCAGAGGTCGATGCGCTCCAGCTTGGCCGGCAGGTCGGGGTGGGTCTGGGCCAGTTCCTGCGTGACGACGCCGGCCCAGTGCTGCCAAGGCTGCTCGAGCAGATCGCCGCGCTGGGTTTCCGGCAGGGCGAGATAGGCCGTCAGCACGGGCGCACGGGGTGTCGGGTCCAGGTCCTGGTGGCGGGCGTCGACATAGCCCAGGGCCGTGCTGCCGTAGCGCACGTTGTCCCAGGACGGCGGCGCGCCGGCGCGCTGCAGCAGCGGCTCGCGCAGCGCGAGATTGGCCGTCAGCCAGGGCGCATGGGACTGCTTCAGCGAGCGCAGCGCATCGGGCGGTGCGGCCAGCAGTCGGGCCGAGACGAACAGCGGCGTCGCCATCACCACGGCGCGGGCCGTCCAGCGCTCAGGCGCGTTGGCCGCCTCGTTCCAGGCCAGCAGCTCGACGCCCTCGCGTTGCTCGGTCACGCGCAGCACGGTGCGGCCCAGGTGGATGCGCTCGCGCAAGGGCGCGGCGATGTGGGCGCTGAGCCAGCCATTGCCTTCGGGCCAGGTCAGCACGGGTTCGCGTTCACCCGCCTCGTCACCGGGCGCATGGAAGCCGTGGCGGCTGGCGAAGTAGTGGATGCCGGCCCAGGCCGAGACGGTGTCGGCACCGGCGCCAAAGTCGTCGCGGCAGCAGTAGTCGAGGTACCAGCGCAGGCGAGGGTCATCAAGCCCATCGTTGTCGAGCATGGCAGCGAAGGTCTGAGCATCCAATGCGTCGTGATAGACCGTCCATCGAGCACGGCGGCTCGGCATGGCAAAGCCCATGTTTCGCTGTGCATCGCCAACGAGATCACTGAAGCGGCGGTACTGTGCCAACGCAGCCGCATTGGAGGGGGGCGGCAGCAGGCCGTCACGCCATTCGCCGTCGATGAAGAGGCGCTCCTGCGGGCTGTGGCAGAGATGCTTCTCCTCCCACACCGTGCGCCCCAGATGCTCGCGGGCCAGGCCCAGCTCGTGCAGCAGCTCGTTGACCTCGCGCGCTTCGGCGCCGGGCACGGGCAGGTAGTGGGCGCCGAGAGGGCAGAGCGAGCCGGCCAGGCCGTGGCCGCGGCTGTTGCCGCCGGCCTGGTCTTCGAGGTCGAGCAGGGCGAAGTCGTCGATGCCGCGCCTGGCCAGCGCGCGGGCGGCGGCCAGGCCGGCAATGCCGCCACCGACGATGAGGACGCCGGTCTTCTTCGCGGGCCCGTCGGCGCGCGGCAGTTCGGCGCGCAGCCGGTGACCGCGCTCGGGATGGGTGCCGACCCAGCCGCCTTGCAGGGTGGGCACATCCGGCGTGCAGCCACCGGCCAACAGGCCGAGCAAGACCGCCCGGCGTGAAGGGCCGGAAGATGCGACTTGGAGAGGACAGGGGCGGGGCGGGCGCAAGGACGGCAGGGTAGCAGCCTGCGCAGCCTGGCCGTCAGCTGGTGGGCAGCTTCTCGTCCTTGCCGTCGCTGTTCGAGCGCCATTCGCGCAACTCTTCGGCCAGCACCGGATGGTGGTCGGCCGCGGCGCGAAGCATCAGGGCCTCGACATTGCGTTCGGTCACGTATTCGTGGCCGACGCCGTGGACGAGGTTGTCGTAGACGCTGTCGAGGTCCCCGGTATCGGTGCCAGGCGGCGTCGTCGGCACGTGGACCTGGGCCAGGGCTTCGGGCTTCAAATGAGCAGTCTGCATGGGTGGCTCCTGCGCCGGCGCCAATTGACCGGCGGCACGATCTTCCGGCAAAAGCCGGGGCTTGTTAAGACTACGGCTGCCGTAGTGTTAACAAGCCCTAGTGAACCTGCCCCCACTCGGTTTCAAACTCTTGCACCAGCACCTGGTTGCTGAGCCGGTTCACTTCGGTGGGCACGCGGGCCATGTCGGGGGGGAAGTCCAGCAGGGCGGGCAGGCTGGTCGCGCTGAGGAAACGCAGGCCCGGCGGGAACTGGGTCGGCGACCGGTAGGGGCGGCGCGAGGCCAGGATGAAACCCCATTCGCCGAAGGACGGCACATGGGCGTGATAGGGCGTGGCGGTCAGGCCGACCGATTCCAGCGTCGTCGCCACCGTCCAGAAGCTGCGCCGCGCGATCAGCGGCGAGGTGGTCTGCACCACCGCATAGCCGGCGGCGCTGAGGTGCTGGTCGACGAGTTCGTAGAAGCTGGACGTGTAGAGCTTGCCCAGCGCGAAGTTGGAGGGGTCGGGGAAGTCGATGACGATGACGTCGAAGACCTCGTTGTGCTGCTCCAGCCAGCCGAAGGCGTCGGCGTTGACGATGCGCAGCTTCGGGCTGGACAGCGAATGGCCGTTCAGTGCCGCCAGCTTGGGGTTGGACGTGAACAGGCCCGTCATCTGCGGGTCCAGCTCCACCAGGGTGATCTGCTCGACGCTGGGGTATTTGAGGATCTCGCGCACGGCCATGCCGTCGCCGCCGCCCAGCACCAGCACATGCTTGGGCGCTCCTTGCGCCGCCATGGCCGGATGGACCAGGGCCTCGTGGTACCGGTACTCGTCTCGCGAATGGAACTGCAGATTGCCGTTCAGGAACAGCCGTGTGCCGCCGCCGCCGTCGGTGACGACGATGCGCTGGTAGGCGCTGCTCTGCTTGAAGACGATGTGCTCGCCGTAGAAGCGCTCCTCGGACCAGCGCGTCAGCTGCTCGGCGCCGAGCAAGGCGATGAGCAGCAGCACGGCCGACAGCGCGCAGGCGACGGCCTGGCTGCGGCGCGCGCGCAGTTCGGCGCGGAAGATCCACAGCGCCCAGACCGCGACGGCGACGTTGAGCAGACCGAAGGCGATGCCGGTGCGCACCAGGCCCAACTGGGGCACGAGCACCAGCGGGAAGGCGAGGGCGACGAGCAGGGCGCCGAGGTAGTCGAAGGTCAGCACCTGCGAGACCAGGTCCTTGAGCCCGTAGCGCGCGCTGAAGTGGCGCTTCAGGATGCGCATGACCAGCGGGATCTCCAGCCCGACGAGGGCGCCCACCAGCAGCACCAGGGCGTAGAGCAGGGCGCGGAAGGCCGCGCCTTCGCCCGGCGGCAGCAGGCTGTGCACGGCGAAGAGGCCCGCCGGCATCAGGCCGCCGATGACGCCGACGAGAAGCTCCACCTGCAGGAAGACGCCGACCAGCTGGCGCTCGACGAAGCGCGACAGCCAGGAGCCCAGGCCCATGGCGAAGAGGTAGACGCCGATGACGGTGGAGAACTGCAGCACCGAGTCGCCGAGCAGATAGCTGGCGAGCGCGCCGGCCGCCAGCTCGTAGACCAGGCCGCAGGCGGCGATGACGAAGACGCTGGCGAGCAGCAGCAGCTCGGCCAGCGAGGCGCGCGAGGACGTCTGCTCGGTCACGGCTTGGCCGGGGCCAGCAGCACCGAGAAGGCCAGGCGCTTGCCGTCGGGGCTGGCGGCGATGTTGCGGATGGCGCCGCCGACCTCCGGCAGCTCCGCGAAGGGCGTGAAGCCGTTGCCTGCCTTGCCGTCCCAGCGCAGCAGCAGGTTGCCGCGGGCCATTAGCAGCGAGCCATCGGGCAGGGCCGCGAAGTACTGGCTGCGATTGGGATCCTTCAGGCCTTCGGGGCCGACGGGCGTGTCCACCAGCGGCTGGGCCTGCTTGTCGCCGAGGCCCATCGCGGAGATGCGCCAGTAGTTCGGGTCGGTCTGGTCGACGAAGAGGGCGCGCCTGCCGTCGGCCGTGCGGCCCAGCGACCGGCCCGGCTTGGCGGTCAGCGACGTGATCTGGCCGGTGGTGCGGCTGATGAGCACGGCGCGGTGGCTGTTGCGCTCCGGCACGTCGTCGACGAGGAAGGCCACGATGAGGTCGGGCGTGACCCAGGCGTGATAGCCGATGCGCTTGGTCGGCACCACCGGCGCGACGGGCTTGCCATCCCAGCCGAACAGCCACAGCGAGGGCTCGTTCATCTCGATGCCATAGGCCGGGTCGGCGGTGATGACGCGGATGGCCGAGAAGCCGCTGCCGTCGGCCAGGGGCGTCGGTGAATAGAGGTTCTCCGTCGTCGCCGTGACGGCCGTGGTCGTGTCCTTGGCGATGTCGTAGCGGTAGATGTTGTTCGATCCGCTTCGGCCCGAGGTGTAGACGACGGCCGCGCCGTCGGCCGTGAAGGCGGGCTGGAAATTGCTGCCCTTGCCGGGCGTGATGTTGCGCGTGTCGCTGACCTTGGCGGCCTTGACGTCCACCTGGGTGATGAAGACGGCGACGTCGGGCGGCGCATCGGCGGCCGAGGCAGCGCCGGCGATGGCGAGGGACAGGGCGGCGGCGAGGCGGATGGGGAAGTTCATGGCTGGCCTGTGCGGTCGTTCAGCGGATCGCGAGTGTCCGCTAGAACGACACGGGCCGAGGCAGGGCCTTGCTCCAGTAAAAGATGTCCCAGCCGGCGCGCAGGCCGCCGGTCGTGAAGGGATCCGTGGCGATCAGGGCTTCGACCGCAGCCCTGGACGGCGCGCGCATCACCCAAAGCGCGCCGACGGGCGTCGCCTCGGGCGATTCGCGCAGCGAACCCGCCACGCGCACGACGTCCTGGTGCGCCGCCACCCATTCGAGATGGGCCTGCAGCAGCTCGCGGCGCCGTTCACCTTCGCCCGGCTTGTCATGGAAGCGGATGGCGAACAGCGTCCAGTCCTCGTGGGCGTTGGTGGTCAGGGCGGCGAAGTCGTGTTCCGTCATGGTGTGCCCATGGCCTCGCGCCACCGCATGGCGTCGTAGATGCGGTTTCTCGTGCTGGGGTGGTGGAAGAAGATGAATTCCTCGACGGGGCCCGGGTCGGCCTTGCGGTATTCCACCAGTTTCAGCTGGGCCTCGGCGAAGCCCAGGGGCTCGCGCGACAGGTTGAGGCCGAAGCGGTCGGCCTCGATCTCGTGGGTGCGGATCAGCGTGTTCTGCACCGGCGTGGCCAGCGTGAAGAAGATGGAGAACACCGCGGCCAGCAGCGGCAGGCTGGCAATGTCGTCCACGCGGCTGACCCCCGTGGCGTGGGCGAAGCGGGCCAGCAGCCGGCGCATGGCCCATTGCGCGATGCCGAAGCCCAGCAGCAGCACCAGGCTCAGCGTGATCAGCGTCTTGACCATATGGTTCAGCACGTAGTGGCCCAGCTCGTGGCCCATGACGGCGCGGATCTCGGGCTCGCTGGTGCGGCGCAGCAGGTTGTCGTTCAGGCGCACGGCGGCCGTGCCGAACATGCCACTGACGTTGGCGCTGACGCGCGTGGTCTGGCGCGAGGCGTCGAACTCGTAGACGTTGTCCGCCGGCACGCCGTCGGCGTGGGCCATCTGCAGCACGGCGGCCTTGATGGGGCCGTCCTCGACCGGCTTGTAGGTGTTGAACAGCGGCTGGATGAAGATCGGGCTCAGCGTGATCGTCACCACGAGGAAGGCCATGCCCAGACCCGTGCCCCAGATCCACCAGCGCGCGCCGGTGCGGCGGAAGACGGCATAGAGCACGGCGAGGGCCACGGCAGCAATCGCGGTGGTGATGGCGGTGTCCATCAGCTGCTCGCCGGCCCAGGCGGCAAAGGTCAGCGTGGACATGCCGTAGAGGTGCTCGCGCACGAAGCCGTCGTAGATCGTCAATGGCAGCGTGAGCACGGTGGCGGCGAGGACGTAGACGGTGCCGAACAGCATGTCGCGCCTGACCGGGCCGCGCCCGACGCGGGTGGCCCAGTCGCGCACGCGGGCGGCACGCTTGCCGGACATCATCAGCGCTGCGATGACCAGGCCCAGCAGCAGGTTCCAGAGCTGCATCCAGTAGCCGCCCTCCCAGTAGGCGGCGGACCTGGCCAGCACGTCGGCCGGCAGCCGGTCCATATAGGCCTGGGTGGCGGCTTCGGCATTGCGGGGCAGGGCGGCGCGCCAGGCGTCGTCCACGGGTCGGATCTTGAAGCCCGAGGCCTGGGCGGTGGCGTCGGCCTTCTGGGCCTGGGCCTGGGTCTGGTCCGGGGCCTGTGCCGCGGTGTCGGCGGCATGGGCCAGCGTCAGGCCGAGGGCCAGTGCGGCCGCGGTCAACCATCTCTTCATCGAGTCCTCCAGTTGTTGAAGCGGCGCGATTGTGGTGACGCGCGCCGCTTCGGGAGGCCCGGTGCGACGGGCTGCGTGCAAGGCGGGATGGACGGCGTCAGCCGTGGATGGCCGCAGCGACGATGTTGCCGATGGACAGGCACATGGCGCCGACCACGATGGCCAGGGCCACGTTCTTTTCCTCGACGATCTGTTCCCACAGCTTGTAGGGCGTGATCTTGTCGACGATGACGAAGGAGACCCAGAAGATGACGACGCCGATGATGGCGTACATCATGGAGCCGAGGATGATTTCAGGCTTGAGCCAGTCGAAGTTCATGGTGATCTCCTATTTGTGGCCGCCGCCACCGCTGCTGTAGCCGCCGTAACTGCCACCGCTGCTACCGCTGCCGTAGTAGCCGCTGCCGCGCGAGTTGCGGCATTGGCGGTACTCGTTGCTGTTCTCGCCGAAGCTGGTCTTGTACTGCTGGCAATCATCGCTGGAGCAGGCCCGCATCAGCGCGAACAGCAGCACGATGAGGAAGAGGGCGATGACGATGTTGCGCAGCAGGTTGCCGCCGCTCTTGAAGGCCGAGGCGTCACGCGCGAACTGGGCCGTCGTGTCGCGCAGATTGAAGGCCTTCTGCACGGCCTCGGCCGGGATGGGGCTGCCGCCGCTCCAGGTGATCTCGGGGCCCTCCTGCTCGCGGCTCAGCAGGTACTGGCCGTCGGGCGTGATGTAGTCGGCCACCTTGACCCGGGTGCCCAGGCGCACCGGCCAGTAGAACTCGCCCAGCACATGGGTGGTCTGGGCGCCATAGACCCAGCGCTGCGTGTAGTTGCGGCCCTGCCAGCTGACGGTGCTCAGGGTCTGGCTGGGCGCGCCGGTCAGCGTGCGCACCAGGCTCCAGCCCTCGCGGGTGTCGACCAGGAAGGCGAAGCCGGCCAGGCGGTTGTAGAGCAGATATTCGCGCCAGAAGCTCTGCTCGTCGTCGGCGTCCTCGGGGATGTCGCAGCGCTCCTGGTAGCCGACCACGGTCCAGGCCTCGGGCTTGCCGTCGATGCCCAGGGTGCCGGTGCGGCCCAGCGGGATCAGCGGCGGCAGGCCGGGGTTCTGGCGCGTGAAGCCCAGGGCCTTGGACTCGCCTTCCGGCAGATCGACCACGGCACTGCATTGGGCGCAGACCATGCTCTTGGTCTGCGACAGCTTGGGTTCCAGCGGCGCGCCGCAGCTGGGGCAGGCGATCGCCCGGCCCTTGAACTTGGCCTCGGCAAGGGACTCGCCCTCGGCCGTCGTGCGCAGGCCCTGCAGGGCCATGTCGGCGAGAACCACGCTGCGGCCCACCGACCAGACCGGCGGCTGGCCGTCGCGGTATTCCAGGCTGCCGACCTCGCCCTGGGCATTGCGCAGCTCGACGACGCGGCCGGCCTTGGGTGGGCGCGGCAGTTCCCCCTCGGCGGCGCGCAGGGCGGCTTCGACGATGGCCGCGACCTGCCAGCGCTGGCCGGCCACGGTGATGGGCAGGCCGACGCCGGGCGCCTCGGGCGGCGTCTCGGCCAGCGGCACCTCCAGGCTGACGACGAACTGGCCGTTGTCCTCGCTGAGCCAGGCGACCCGCGGCGCGGCATCGCCGGCGTCGAACAGCAGATGCCATTCGTTCCAGTTGCCCAGCTCCGAGCCGCGCTGCACGCGGCCGATGACGGAGAAGTTGCGCCCCATCCAGCGGCCGCTCGAGCCGAGCTGCAGGGGGGAGTAGTCCTCGAAGATCTCGGCGCTCTGGCCGATCTGGCTTAGCGCGTCGCCGTCGCGCAGCAGGGTGCTGCGGCAGAAGCCGCAGACGGCACTGGCCGAGGCCGCGCTCGCGAACTCGACCGGCGCGCCGCAATTCGGGCACGCCGCACGCCAGCGCCGCTGGGCGGCTGGCGCCTGATCAGCCAAGCTTCTTCAGCAGGTCGGCCTTCTTGGCGGCGAATTCCTCGTCGGTCAGGATGCCCTTGGCCTTGAGGTCGCCGAGCTTTTCCAGCAGCGAGACGATGTCTTCCGGCTTGCTGGCCGCCGGGGCGGGCGCCGCGGTGCCGACGCCGGCCAGGCCCTGGCCCAGGGTCTGCGCCAGCGTCTGGCCCAGGGCCACGCCGGCACCCAGGCCCACAGCCTGGCCAGCGATGCCGCCGCCGTCACCGCCACTCTTGGCCATCTCGGGCAGGGCCTGTGCGGCCTGGTACTGCATGAACTGGCCCATGTTCTGGCCGATGATGCCCATGCCGATGCGCTGGTCGAGGATCTTCTGCAGCTCCTCGGGCAGGGACACGTTCTGCATCGTCACCGAGATCAGCTCCAGGCCGATGGCCGCGAAGGATTCGGCGGTGGCGTTCTTCAACGCCGCGGCGAACTCGACCTGGTTGGCGGCCAGGTCCAGGAAGGGCGTGCCGCTGCTGGCGACGGCGTCGCTGATGTGCTGCAGCATCAGGCCACGCAGCTGGCCGTCCAGGTCCTGCACGGTGTAGCGCTCGCGCGTGCCGGAGATCTGGCTGTGGAAGGCCTTGGGGTCCTGGATGCGGTAGGCGTAGTTGCCGAAGGCGCGCAGGCGCACGGCGCCGAAGTCCTTGTCGCGGATGGCGACGGGCTGGCTGGTGCCCCAGCGCTGGTCGATCTGCTGGCGGGTGCTGAAGAAGTAGACGTCGCTCTTGAAGGGCGATTCGAACAGCTTGTCCCAGTTCTTCAGGTAGGTCAGCACCGGCAGGGTCTGGGTCGTCAGCTTGTGGGTGCCCGGGCCGAAGACGTCGGCGACCTGACCCTCATTGACGAAGACGGCGACCTGGGATTCACGGACGACGAGCTGGCCGCCGTTCTGGATTTCCATGCCGGACATCGGGAAGCGGTAAGCCAGGGTGCCGTCGCCGTCCTCCGTCCACTGGATGACGTCTATGAACTGCTTCTTGATGAAATCCATCAGGGCCATGTTGGTTCCTGCGTGCGGTAAGAAAGAAATGGCGCCAAGTATCCGGCGGCGGCCGGGCGCTTCGACGTCCAAACATGTGAATCTCACCCGCGGGGCGGGGTGAGAATCCATGCCATGCCCCGAGTTTGCATCCAGATGGACGACTTTGACGTCGGCGCCGAAACCTCGACCCTGCGGACGGGGGATGGTGGCGTCGGCGCCGTGGTCGCCTTCGTCGGCACCGTGCGTGAACACAGCAGCGGCGAAGCCGTGTCGGCCATGGAGCTGGAACACTACCCCGGCATGACCGAAGCCGCCATCGAAGGCATGGTGGACGAGGCGCTGGCGCGCTTCGACATCCGCGCCGCCAAGGTCATCCACCGCGTCGGCCGGCTGCAGGCCCGCGACCAGATCGTTCTCGTGCTGGTGACCAGCGCCCACCGTGGACAGGCTTTCCAGGCCTGCGAATTCCTGATGGACTATTTGAAGACCCAGGCGCCGTTCTGGAAGAAGGAGCACACGCCGGAGGGCGCCCACTGGGTGGATGCCCGCGTGGCCGACGACGAGGCGCTGGCGCGCTGGGGCATCGCAGCAGGGAATGCCGCATGAACGCCGTCGCCGTTTCCATCGGCGCCGCGCTGGGCGCCCTGGCGCGCTGGCAGGCCGGCCTGCTGTTCAACACCCGCTGGGCGGGTTTTCCGCTGGGCACCCTGCTGGTCAATCTTGTCGGCGGCTTCCTCATCGGCATGGCGCTGGAGTGGTTCGGACGCCAGCCCAACGAGGTGCTGAAACTCCTGCTGGTGACCGGCTTCCTGGGCGGGCTGACGACGTTTTCGGCCTTTTCCGGCGAGTCGCTGTCGCTGCTGCGGCATGGCGAGCTGGGCATGGCCTTTGCCCACACGATGGCCCATGTGCTCGGATCGCTGTTCGCTGCCTGGCTGGGCATGCGACTCGTGCAGGCCTTGATTTAGCGCAACTTGAAAAGCGCCAGTCGGCGCCCACTTGGCTTCGCAACCGGAGGATTTACTCACCATGCGTGCCGACAAGTTCACCACCCGCTTCCAGGAGGCCCTGGGCGAGGCCCAGAGCCTGGCCCTGAGCCGCGACAACCCCTACATCGAGCCCGTCCACGTCGTGGCCGCCATGCTGGCCCAGGACGAGGGCCCGCGGGCGCTGATGGAGCGCGCCGGCGTCAACACCGCCGGCCTGCGCACGGCCCTGGACGGCCTGATGGCCGGCCTGCCCCAGGTCAGCGGTTCGGGCCAGACCGTGCAGGCGGGCCGCGACCTCGTCGCCCTGCTGCAGGCGGCCGAAAAGGAAGCCACCAAGCGCGGCGACCAGTTCATCGCCAGCGAGATGTTCCTGCTGGCCCTGGCTGACGCGAAGACCGACCTGGCCGGTGTCGTGCGCGGCCATGGGCTGACCCGCAAGTCGCTGGAGTCTGCCATCGAGGCGGTGCGTGGCGGCCAGAAGGTCGAGTCGGCCGAGGCCGAAGGCCAGCGCGAGGCGCTGAAGAAATACACCCTGGACCTGACCGAGCGCGCCCGCCTGGGCAAGCTCGACCCGGTCATCGGCCGCGACGAGGAGATCCGCCGCACGATCCAGGTGCTGCAGCGCCGCAGCAAGAACAACCCCGTGCTGATCGGCGAGCCCGGCGTGGGCAAGACGGCCATCGTCGAAGGCCTGGCCCAGCGCATCATCAATGGCGAGGTGCCGGACAGCCTCAAGGGCAAGCGCGTGCTGGTGCTGGACATGGCCCTGCTGCTGGCCGGTGCCAAATACCGCGGCGACTTCGAGGAGCGCCTCAAGGGCGTGCTGAAGGAAGTCAGCCAGGACGCCGGCCAGACCATCCTCTTCATCGACGAGATCCACACCATGGTGGGCGCCGGCAAGACCGAAGGCTCCATCGACGCCGGCAATATGCTCAAGCCCGCCCTGGCGCGCGGCGAACTGCACTGCATCGGCGCGACCACGCTGGACGAATACCGCAAATACGTCGAGAAGGACGCCGCCCTGGAGCGCCGCTTCCAGAAGGTGCTGGTCGACGAGCCGACGGTGGAAGCCACCATCGCCATCCTGCGCGGCCTGCAGGAGAAGTACGAGGTCCACCATGGTGTGGAGATCACCGACCCGGCCATCATCGCCGCGGCCGAGCTGAGCCACCGCTACATCACCGACCGCTTCCTGCCCGACAAGGCCATCGACCTCATCGACGAGGCCGCGGCCAAGATCAAGATCGAGATCGACTCCAAGCCCGAGCCCATGGACAGGCTGGACCGCCGCATGATCCAGCTCAAGATCGAGCGCGAGGCCGTCAAGAAGGAAAAGGACGAGGGCTCCATCAAGCGCCTCGGCCTCATCGAGGACGAGCTGCTGAAGCTGCAGCGCGAGTACAACGACCTGGAAGAGATCTGGACGGCCGAGAAGGCCCAGGCCCAGGGCTCGGCCCATGTCAAGGAAGAGATCGACCGCACCCGCCAGCAGATCGAGGACTGGAAGCGCAAGGGCGACTTCAACAAGGTCGCCGAGCTGCAGTACGGCAAGCTCCCCGAGCTGGAGAAGCAGCTCAAGGAAGCCCAGGCCAAGGAAGCCGGCAAGGCGGGCGACGCCAGCCGGCCGCAGCTGCTGCGCACCCTGGTGGGCGCCGAGGAGATCGCCGAAGTGGTGGCACGCGCCACCGGCATCCCGGTCTCCAAGCTGATGCAGGGCGAGCGCGAGAAGCTGCTGCAGATGGAAGCCAAGTTGCACGAGCGAGTGATTGGCCAGGACGAGGCCATCCAGGCCGTGTCCGACGCCATCCGCCGCTCGCGTGCCGGCCTGTCGGACCCCAACCGGCCGCTCGGGTCATTCCTGTTCCTCGGTCCCACCGGCGTCGGCAAGACCGAGCTGTGCAAGGCCCTGGCCGGCTTTTTGTTCGACAGCGAAGACCACATGGTGCGCATCGACATGAGCGAGTTCATGGAGAAGCACTCGGTGAGCCGCCTGATCGGCGCCCCCCCGGGCTATGTCGGCTACGAGGAAGGCGGCACGCTGACCGAGGCCGTGCGCCGCAAGCCCTATTCCGTGCTGCTGCTCGACGAGGTCGAGAAGGCCCACCCCGACGTCTTCAACGTGCTGCTGCAGGTGCTGGACGATGGTCGCCTGACCGACGGCCAGGGTCGCACGGTGGACTTCAAGAACACCGTCATCGTGATGACGTCCAACCTGGGCTCTCAACACATCATGGCGCTGTCGGGCGAGAAGGACGAGGTCATCCGCGAGGCGGTCTGGGGCGAGGTCAAGGCCCACTTCCGGCCCGAGTTCCTGAACCGCATCGACGAGACCGTCATCTTCCACGCGCTGGGCGCCGACCACATCAGGTCCATCGCCCGCATCCAGCTGCGCCTGCTCGAGGCGCGGCTGGACAAGATGGAGATGAAGCTGGACGTCAGCGAGGCGGCCCTGGACGAACTGGCCAAGGTCGGCTTCGACCCGGTCTTCGGCGCGCGGCCGCTGAAGCGGGCCATCCAGCAACGCGTCGAGAACCCGCTGTCCAAGCTCATCCTGCAGGGCCGCTTTGGGCCCAAGGACGTGATCCCGGTGCAGGTCGAGGGCGGCGAGTTCTCGTTCGGACGGGTGGTCCACTAAGAAGCGACCGGCCGCCGCGCTCAGAGCGTGGTGGCCGCGTCGTGGGCCGTGTCGACTTCGACGCGGTTGCGGCCCGCTTCCTTGGCGAGGTAGAGGGCCAGGTCGGCGCGCTTGAAGCCGCGCCGCGTCGGTGCGCCCGGCGGCACCATGGCGACGCCGAAGCTGGCCGTCACGCTGAAGCGGCCCTTGGCGTCGACGCTGCCGTTCTGCACGCTGTCGCGCAGCTTCTCGGCCAGGCGGGCGGCATCCTCGACGTGGCGGCTGCGGCAGGCGATCAGGAATTCCTCGCCGCCCCAGCGGCCGATGACGTCGCTGGCGCGCAGATTGGCCACCACGATGGCGGCCACGCGGCGCAGCACGTCGTCGCCGACGGCATGGCCCCAGCGGTCGTTGACATGCTTGAAGTGGTCGATGTCCAGCACGATGAGGGCGATGCCGCCGCCCTCGGCCTCGAAGTCCTCCAGCGCACCCTCCAGGCCGCGGCGGTTCAGCACCCCGGTCAACTCGTCGATGGTGGCGAGTCGGCGCAGCTTGTCCTGGTCGATGCGCAGCTGGCGGGTGCGCGCGGTCAGCACGTCGATCTCGCGTTGCTGGCGACGGTCGCGGCGGGCCAGCGACCAGACCCGCCGCCCCGCCGTGGCGCTGGCGGCTATCAGCCAGGCGCAGAGGATGACGAGATAGACCGTTTCGCGCGACACCCACTCGCCGCGCAGGGCCAGGCGCTTGAGCTCCAGGTCCTGCTGCTGGCCGGCCAGGTCGGCCGGCAGGTCGACGGTCAGGGCCGTCACGTTGTCCAGCCGCGGCCGGTTGTATTCGCGCGGCAGGTTGAACTGCGAGATCCACCATTCCGGCACGGTCAGCTCGGCGAGGCCGATGTTGACCGGCTGCTGGATGTCGCGGACACGCAGGTTGATGGCCTGGATGCGCGCGCTGTTGCCATCGTTGACCTTGGAGAAGCGTGGATCGAAGTCGCGGATGGCCAGGCGCACGGCCGGGGCGTTGCCGCGATAGGCCAGCTCCATGTCCAGGCTGTCGTAGCCCCTGAGGTCCATGCCCCGGCTCGGGTCCTCGGCCGTCAGCATGAAGGTGAGGCCGCAGGGCTGGTACTTCACGCCGGCGGCGTAATTGCAGCGCCAATGCCAATGCGGGGCGTCCACCCATTGGGCTGCGTTTTCCGTGCCGGGCTCACCGGAGGTCAGCAGGAAGAAGTTGCTGGCCGTGTTGGGTGTCGTGAGGTCGACGATGCGGGCGGGCAGCAGGGCCTGCGCGAGCAGGGCAGCCAGCGTCAGCGCGATGCCCAGCAGCAGCAGCCGCAGATTGAAGAGGTCTTGTCTCACGTCGGGCCGTCTCCGGGTTCTCTGTCCCCGTTGTCGCCTCGGGGTGCAAGGACTTTAGCGGCGTGGCCCGGCCGGGCAAGACGTGGCGGTCGTCACCAGCGCGAGAAATGGTCTTCCGTCACGCCGAGCAGATCACGCACCTCGCGCAGCGGTGCACCGGGGCCGGCACGTACCGTGCCCGAGAAGGTGCCCACCGGTTGCACATAGTTGCTGGCTGCGATGACCAGGTTGCGGCGGTCAGACCGCGCGCCTTCGGGCGTGAAGACGAGGTCCACCAGGCCATCCTCGGTGCGCACATGCCAGGGCGACATCGGCTGGCTGGGGTCGAAATCGAAATGGGCGGCGCCCAGGCCGATGGGCTGGCCGTCCAGCCACAGCACGTTTTCCTGGGTGCCGAAATAACCCTGCTGCAGGTTGAAGCCGATGTCGGGACGGTGGGCGCTGGCCCAGCGCCAGGAGGTGTCGCGGGCCAGCAGGCCGTTGGAGGCGTCGACGGCGGCCCAGGTGCCGTCGAGGTCGAAGCGCTGGCCGTCGGCCTCGGCCCAGCCCAGCACGGGCAGGGCGGTGGTCTTCTGCGTCGCGTGGGCGACGCCGCCGGCGATGGGCCCGATGGCCAGCAGCGGCGGCGCCACCACGTCCAGGTCGAGCTGGGCCTCGATGCGCAGATGGCGCGTCCTGACATGCAGCAGCAGGCTGTCATCGTCCTGGTGGCGCAGCTCCAGCCGCGCGCCGGGGCCGCGGAACCAGGCGCGTGCACCGGTCAGCGGTTCGTCCGACACACCGGCCTGCAGACCCGGCAGGCCGTCCTGGCTCCAGTCGGCCAGCAGGCGGCGGCGCTTGCGGTCGAAGAGGTAGGCGAAGGCGGTGCAGGTCCAGCCGACGTCGACGATGGCGACGCCGATGAAGACCTCGTCGTGGCCGAGGCCGACGTAGTGCCAGCGCTTGTGGCGCAGCTTGCACCACAACCAGGAGGGGCGGTCGCGCAGGCCGGACCAGTCGATGCGGTCGATGCGGCCGACATAGCGGCCATGGGCGGGCGTGCCGTCTTCGACGACGGAATCGGGAAACTCGAGGTTCATGCGGTGGGGCGCTGCTGCTGCCGGCGCCATTGAAGAGGGGCCTGGCCGGTCCATTGCCGGAAGGCGCGGGTGAAGGCGCTCTGCTCCGAATAGCCGAGCAGCAGGGCCACCTCGGCCAGCTCGACGTTGATGTCGCGCAGATAGGCTTCGGCGAGCTGCTGGCGGGTCTGGCCGAGCAGGGTCTGGAAAGTATGGCCCTGCGCCGCGAGACGGCGTTGCAGGCTGCGCGGGCTCATCTGCAGGCTGTGGGCCAGGTCGGCCAGCGAGGTCTGGCCGCTGCGGATCAGGCCGACCAGGGCCTGGCGCCAGACGCCGACGGGTTCGCTGACGGCGGCCACCTCCCGCAACATCTGTTCGGCCTGGGCGTCGAGCAGGGCCAGCAGCGCGGCATCGGCGCCGCGCATCGGCAGGGCGAGGTCGCGCAGCGACAGCACGACGCGGGTGCTGGGCTGGCCGAAGCGCACCGGGCCGCCGAAGAAATCCTCGTAGGGCCGCACATCGGCCGGGCGCGGGTTGACGAAGTCCACGGCCAGGGCGCGTACCTGCTTGCCGGTGAAGGCCCGCGCCAGCTGAACCAGGGCCGCGATGGCGGTCTCGTCGACCAGGGCGCCGGGCCGGCCGCGCTCCACGCCCCACTCGATGCACAGGCCCTCGGCGACGGGGTGGACCTGGGCGACGTTGGCGTCGTAGACCGAGCGGTGGTAGCGCTCCAGCCTCAGCAGCGCCTCGGCCAGCGTGCCGCTGGCCAGGGCCGCGAAGCCGACGACGCCGAAGTGGCGCGGCGCAATGCCCCGGGCCAGGCGCAGCGGGAAGGTCGACTTGGGGCCCGGGTCGAGGTCGCGGGCCTGCTCCAGCAGGGCTTGCCAGCGGCGCATGGAGACGAAGGTCTCGGTCGGCGCCGGTGGCGCGCCCAGCGCGTCGGCACGGCCCAGCCTGGCCATGTGCTCGAAGAGCAGCTGGACATAGCTGGCGGCGACACGGGTCTCATCCATGGGGGCGCGATGATGCAGCAGCGTCGCGGGCCGCCACGGCCGGGATAACGCCAGCGCTGGCGCGATTTGTCAAAAACCTGGGGTCACCCGTCAAGCCAGGGGGGTCTCAAAGTCGCATCATGCGGGCCATGGACTGGCTGCTCGACCTCTACCATCGCCACGGCGACTGGCGCGACCTGACGCTGGTCATGCTGTCGCCCATCTTCGCCGTCTTCATCGCCATGGAGGCCTGGCGCTTTCGCAAGACCGGCGTCTTCGACCTCTGGGACACCTTCGACAGCATGAACAGCGGCGGCAGCTATCTGGTCGCCGACCTGATCCTTCTCGTCGTGCTGGTGCTGCCGGCCATGGGTTGGGTCCATGACCACCGCCTCTTCACCATCGACGTTACCGTCTGGCGCTTCGTCGGCCTGTTCTTCCTGGTGGAGTTCCTCTACTACTGGTTCCACCGCGGCAGCCATCGCATCCGCTGGTTCTGGTGCGCCCACGTCGTGCACCATGGGTCGGAGAAGATGAACTTCGGCACGGCGCTGCGCCAGAGCTGGTTCTACCCAATAGCCGGCAACTGGCTGTTCTATCTGCCGGCCGTGTGGCTGGGCTTCGAGCCGCGCTGGGTGCTGTTCGCGCTGTCGCTGAACCTGGGCTACCAGTTCTTCGTGCACACCAGCTGGGTCGACAAGATGCCGGCCTGGTTCGAGTTCCTCTTCAACACGCCTTCCCACCACCGCGCGCATCACGGCCGCAACCCGCAGTACATCGACAAGAACTTCGGCGGCATGCTGATCATCTTCGACCGCCTGTTCGGCAGCTTCGAGCCGGAGCAGGAGGCGGTGGACTACGGCCTGGAGCATCCCTTCCCCACGCACAACCTGTTCTGGCTGAACGCCCACGAATGGCGCGCCATGTTCCACGACATGGCCCAGGAAAAGACCTGGGGCCTGCGCCTGGCCCATCTGTGGAAGCCGCCGGAGTGGCGGCGGCATTGCAACGGGTTCAAGGGCTAGTTCGGTCCGGGAAGCGATGGATGCCTTCTGCAGGCAGCTTGACCATGCAGGCAGCGAATAGCGGGTCGGCGAGCCGGCCGTTCAGCCAGAACCGCAGCGACGGCACGTCCAGCGTTGCAAACCATTCCGGGTCCACGCAGGCGAACTGACGTACGAAGGGCATCAGGGCCAGATCGGTGGCGCAGGGCGTGGCACCTCCCAGGTAGGGCGCGCTGTGCAGCCTTGCCTCCAGCGGTCGCAGCAGCACATGCAGCGCCCCGTCGCGGTGTGCGTCTGGCTTGAGAGTCTCACTTGCGTAGCGCTGGGGGTACTTCCAACGGTCCAGGTGGTGCTTGAAGTCGCCGTCGTTTCGCTGCAGCAGGTCAAGGTTCGCAGGCGACTGCGCTCGCGCCCACCAGCCCTGCGTATCGGGCGCCGCCAATGCCCAGCGCATGATGTCCCAACTCTCTTCGATCACGCTGCCATCGGGCAGTTGCAGCACGGGTACCGTCGCCTTGGGCGACAAGGCCAGCAAGCTTGCCGGCTTGTCGCGCAAGCTGACCTCCACTGCCTCGAAGACCCGCCCGGCTTGCAGCAGCGCCATCCGTGCGCGCATCGCGTAGGGGCAGCGGCGAAAGGTGTAAAGCCTCGGCAACTGTGGAGCTGGCGGCAAGGGCGGTGCCTGCGGCATCAGTGTTGATGCATGCATGGGTCAGGTCTGTGCAGCCACCGTGAACTCGCTCGCGGCTTATTGAGCCCGCAGCACCTCAAACTGCAGGCGGTTGGGAGCGATCAGTACCGACACCTCATCACCCTCGCGTTTGCCCAGCATGGCCCTGCCCAACGGGGCCTGGCTACTGATGACCTGAACGAGCTCGGCGCCGCTGACCAACTTCATGCTGCCCCCGTCAGGGCCGAGAAAGAGCTGTTGCTGCTTGTCGTCGGCGTCGACCAGGCAGACCAGCGCGCCGAGTTGTATCCCCAGGCTGGCGTCGTAGGAGCGTGGGCGGAATTGGCGCCAATTGGCGATCGCCTGGCGGATGGCTTCCGCGCGACGCGCCTGGCCGGTGGCCAGGTAGGCGGCTTCGAGACCCAAGGTGTCGTATTTGTTTTCGGCGATGTTTTCTTCGTGAGTCGCCGTTTCATGCGCCACCCGTGCGGCCGCTTCGGCCTGCAGCAGATCCTCGGCGAGCCGTTCCAGCACCTGCTGTTGAAGCAAGAATTTATCCATGATGAAGCTTGGGCGTCTCGAACCAGCGAGGGGCGTCTCGATTATCGAGGGCGCCACCCGATCAGCTCAGTCGATGACTGCTTCGTGTTCCGGGGCGTGAGCCTGGCTGCCTGCCGCAAGAGACGGCAATCGCCTCAAAGCCGTCGTCCGCGGTGCGAGTCTCAAGGCTGCGCGGGGCCAAGATACCTGGCCAGGAACTTCTCCATCCTCTCCGCGAAGTCGACGCGGTTCTTCAGCACCGAGAACCCGTGGCCTTCGCCGGGGTAGGTCACCCAGACCGGATCGTTGCCGGCCTCGCGCATGGCCTTGCGCAGGCGTTCGCCGTGGGCCAGGGGCACGCGCAGGTCGGCCTCGCCGAAGGCCAGCAACAGCGGCGCCTTGATGCGGGCCGCCTGCTTGACCGGTGAGTTGGCGGCGATCAGTTCCGCGTCCTTGACGGGGTCGCCCACCATCTCGGGCAGGGTGTACTGGCGGCCGGCCTTGCTGATGTCGTCGCTGATCCACCAGGAGCCGCTCAGGTAGAGGTCCAGGTCGGACAGCGCCACCCAGGCGACGCCGCAGCGATAGAGGCCGGGGTCCTTGATGAGGCCCATCAGCGTGCTGTAGCCGCCGTAGCTGGCGCCGGCGATGCAGGCCTTGTCGCTGGCGATGCCCTGCGCCTGGGCCCATTTCAGTGCGTCGGCCACATCGTCCTGCATGGCCAGGCCGAACTGCTTGAAGCCGGCGCGGAAGTGCGCCTCGCCATAGCCCGTGCTGCCGCGCATCTCGGGCTCGATGACGGCATAGCCGCGCGAGGCGAGGAACTGTGCATCGGCGTGCCAGCCCCAGTAGCTGCCCCGCACCCAGGGGCCGCCATGCACGAGGACGACGGCGGGCAGCGGGCCCTTGGCGGCGGGGTCCTTCGTGACCCAGACCGGCAGCTCGCGGCCGTCCCGTGCCTTGATGCGATGCAGGTCCTGCGCGGCCATCTGCTCCGGCTTGACGCCGTCGCGCACGGGGCCGATGGACGTCCAGGGCTTTTCGCCCGCGGGCGGTTGGGCCTGGTAGAGGTAGAGCCGGCCCGGATCGCGGTCGCTGGACGAACGCACCAGGGCCACCACGTCCGGCGCACCGCAGCGGCGGCAGCTGATGCTGTTGATGCGGTTGGGCAGCAGGCGATCGGTGCGCTCCTGCAGCGTCTTCAACGCCTCGTCGAACCACACCGTCGTCTCGCCGTCGACGAGCAGTCGCACGCCCAGCGTCTTGCCGCTGTCGTCGCTGACGATATGCCCGTTGAAGTCGAAGCCCGGGGTGACGACCAGCGGCTTGGCCTCGGGCGTGTGGTGCTCGAAGTCATAGCGCTTCAGCACGCGGTAGCCCTCGGGGCCTTCGCTGCGCGTCACGTAGAGGCCGCCGGCGTCGTCGGCGGAGACGACGCTGAAGGGCGTGTTGAGCAAGTCGCCTTCGTAGAGCTGGGTCCAGCCCTTGGCGGCGGCAGGGTCGCGCCAGAAGGCGGCCTGCCGGTCCTTGCTGCGCGTGAAGGCCACGCGGGGCTCGCCGCGGCTGTCCGTCAGCCAACCCACGGTGTTGGGAGGCGCGTTGAAGTCAGCCTCGCGGCTGCGGCCGTTGCGCGTGTTCAGCCACTTCGGCGTTTCGCTGTAGTTGTTGTAGTTCGGCGTGAACTCGACGACCAGCACCTCCTCGTTGACCGCGCCCGCACGCGGCGCCGGCACGCGCAGCAGGCGGTGATTCCAGCTGAGCAGGCGATCTTCCTCGCCGTTGGTGATGAAGGGCTTGCCCATGCGACGCACCAACTGGCGGAACTGGCTGCCGTCGGCATTGACGGCGTAGAGCCCCGGTGCGCCGTTGGGGCGGCCGCTGCCGTCCGACAGGTCCATGACGCCGAACACCAGCCGGTCCTCGTTGACCCATTGCACGTGCCAGACGTCGCCATCGGTGAACTGCGCGACCCGCGTCAGCTTGCCGCCCGGCCCGAGTTCGAGTACGACCAGGCCGATGCGCTGCACGCCCTTGGCCGATGTGATGGCCAACCGCTTGCCGGAGGGCGACAGCACCGCCTCGGCGATGTCGGCGTCCTTGTAGAACACCTCGGCGGGGGGCGGGGCGGCCTGCGCAAAAGTAGTGGCCAGCAAAAAGCCGGCAATCACGCCGGCCCAGTTGAATGTCGTCATGCGGTTCCTCGGCTGTTCCTCGTCGACAGCGGGCGCAGCATAGCGAGGAGGCAGGGTCGTCGATTGGGCAATCCTCACCTTGGTACAGGGCTTGCGCCCCTGCGGGACAATGCCCACTCATGACTGCTGCCCCCCAAGACGCCCCCGTCGTCATCATCGGCGCCGGCCTGGCCGGCCTCACCGTGGCCCTGCACCTGGCCGACAGCGTGCCCGTCGTCATCCTCGCCAAGCGCGAGCTCACCGAGGCGGCCACCGCCTGGGCCCAGGGTGGCATCGTCGGCGTGCTGGGCAGTGACGACTCCATCGAAAGCCATGTGCGCGACACCCAGGACGCCGGCGCCGGCCTGGTGGACGAGGCCACGGCCCGCTTCATCGCCGAGCGCAGCGCCGCCGCCGTGGGCTGGCTGGTCGAGCAGGGCGTGCCCTTCACGACCGATGACACCGGCCCCATGGGCCTGCACCTGACGCGCGAGGGCGGCCATGCGGTGCGGCGCATCGCCCACGCCGCCGATGCCACCGGCAAGGCCATCCACGACCAGCTGCTGGCCGTGGCCCGCAAGCACCCCAACATCACGCTGCGTGAGCGCTGGATGGCGCTGGACCTCATCACCTCGCGTCATGTGCAGCGCGACGAAGTCCCGCGCGTCTACGGCGCCTATGCGCTGGACATCGACGCCCAGCGCGTCGAGACCCTGCCGGCGCGTGCCGTCGTGCTGGCCACCGGCGGCGCCGGCAAGGTCTACCGCTACACCACCAACCCCGACACCTCCACCGGCGACGGCATCGCCATGGCCTGGCGGGCGGGCTGCCGGGTCGCGAACATGGAGTTCATCCAGTTCCACCCGACCTGCCTCTACCACCCGCAGGAGCGCAGCTTTCTCATCACCGAGGCGCTGCGCGGGGAGGGTGGCCACCTGAAATTGCCCGACGGCACCCGCTTCATGGCCGCCCACGACGAGCGCATGGAGCTGGCGCCGCGCGACATCGTCGCCCGCGCCATCGACTTCGAGATGAAGAAGCACGGCCTGGACCATGTGTGGCTGGATGCCACCCACCTGGGCGAAGCCTTCCTCATCGAGCATTTCCCGACCATCCATGCGCGCTGCCTGAAGCTCGGCATCGACATCGCCAGGCAACCCATCCCCGTCGTGCCGGCCGTGCACTTCACCTGCGGCGGCGCGGTCACCGACTTGGCTGGCCGTTGCGACCTGCCGGGCTTGTATGCGGTGGGCGAGACCGGCTACACCGGCCTGCATGGCGCCAACCGCCTGGCCAGCAACTCACTGCTGGAATGCGTCGTGCTGGGCCAGACCTGCGCGGCCGACATCCTCGAGCAGGCGCCGCAGGAGTCCGCGCCCATCCCGGCATGGGACGAGAGCCAGGTCGAGAACGCCGACGAGCAGGTCGTCATTGCCCACAACTGGGACGAGCTGCGCCTCTTGATGTGGAACTACGTCGGCATCGTGCGCACCACCAAGCGCCTGGAGCGGGCCCTGCACCGCATCGCGCTGCTGCGCGGCGAGATCGATGACTACTACGGGAGCTTTCGCGTCACGCGCGACCTGCTGGAGCTGCGCAACCTGGTGGACTGCGCCGAACTCATCGTGCGCTCGGCCCTGATGCGGCATGAGAGCCGCGGCCTGCACTTCAGCCGCGACTATCCGCGCACCCTGCCGGTGAGCTTCCCGACGGTGCTGATCAGCGAGCGGCACCGGCGCTGAGCGCCTCAGGCCGCCGCGAAGAAGCGGCTTGGCGGCATGCCCACCGTGCGCGTCACCATGGCGGTGAAGGCGCTGGCGCTGGCGTAGCCGAGTTCGGCGGCGATATGGCTCATGGGCCGCCCGCGGGCGGCCAGGGTCAGGGCGTGGGCCAGCAGCAGCTGCGAGCGCCATTGCGCAAAGCTGGTGCCCAGCTGCTCGCGGAACAGCCGGCTCAGCGTGCGCGGGCTGGCACCGGCCTCCAGAGCCCATGCCTCCAGGCCGGCGTGCCGCCCGGGCTCGTTCAGCATGGCCTCGCAGAGCCGGCGCAGGCGGGCGTCCTGGGGCAGGGCGACCCCCAGGGCCAGCGGGCGGGCGCGCTGCAGTTCGATCAGCACCAGCCGCTCGATACCGCGGCGGCGCTCGGCGTCCTGCGCGCCCTCCGGCGGTGCCGGGTCGGGGACGGCCGGCAGGGCCAGCACCAGCTCGCGCAGCAACGGCGAGACCTCCAGCACGCGGCCCGCGCTCCAGGCCTCGCCGGCCAGCAGCCCGGGGTTGAGGTAGAGGGTGTGCAGCTCGGCCTGCTCGATGGCCGTCACCGCATGGACGAGACCGGGCGGAATCCAGACGGCGCGCGACGGCGGCACGATATAGGTCGACACCTCGGTGTTGACGCGCACCGCCCCCGTCATCGAGAAGACCAGCTGGGCCCAGTCGTGGCGATGCGGCTGGATGTCGGCCAGGTGTTCCAGCCGGCGCGACTTCGCCCGCAGCGGGCGCTCGGGCGTCGGCGCGAAAAGCTCCGGCGAGAAGGCGGGAAAGCTGCGGCGGCTGGGCATGACCGGATTTCGACAGAACTTGACGAACCATCGTAACTGCGCCGACCCGGCCCTGCCTACATTGAGGGCATGAGCACCGCCATTGCCGCTTCCCTCGATGCCAGCCAGCAGCGCCGGCGCGACGTCACGACGATCTCGACCATCGGCCTCGCCCACGGCACTTCGCATTTCTTCCACATGCTGCTGCCGCCGCTGTTCCCGGCCTTCATCCAGGCCTTTGGCCTGAGCTATTCCGAACTGGGCCTGCTGGTGACGACCTTCTTCGTCATCTCCGGCGCCGGCCAGGCGCTGTCGGGCTTCATCGTCGACCGCGTCGGTGCCCGACCGGTGCTGTTCGCGGCCATGGCCAGCTTCTTCCTCGCCTCCATCGCCGCCGGCCTGGCCCAGGGCTTTGGCGGCCTGATGCTGGCAGCGGCGCTGGCGGGCGTCGGCAACGCACCCTTCCACCCGGCCGACTTCACCATCCTGAACAAGCGCGTCTCGCAGCCGCGCCTGGGCCATGCCTTCTCGGTGCACGGCATCAGCGGCAACCTGGGCTGGGCCTTCGCGCCGGTGTTCTCCATCGGCATCGCCGAGGCGACCGGCAACTGGCGCCTGGCCTATCTCGGCACCGCCCTGGTGGCGCTGACGGTGATGGCGCTGCTGTTCTGGCAGCGTGCCGCCATCGATGACCGCCAGGGTTCCTGGGGCCACGCCAAGCCGGCGGCCGGTGCCAAGGTCGAGCACCCCATGGCCTTCCTGAAACTGCCCTCGGTCTGGCTGTGCTTCTCCTTCTTCTTCTGGAGCACGGCGGCCCTGTCGGCCATCCAGAGCTTTGCCAGCCCGGCCCTGCACCAGATCTACGACCTGCCGCTGGCGCTGACCGCCTATGTCGTCACCGGCTACATGCTGGCGGGCGCGGCCGGCATGGTCTGCGGCGGTTTCCTGGTGGCCAGGGCCGAGAGGCTGGAGCGCACGATCGCGCTGGCGCTGGCGCTGGCGGCAGCCCTGCTGCTGCTGACGGCCACCGGCTGGCTGCCCGGCACCCTGGCGGCCGTCGTGGCGGCCCTGGCCGGCTTCGGCACCGGCCTGGCCGGCCCGTCGCGCGACATGCTGATCAAGCGCGCCTCGCCGCCGGGAGCGACGGGCCGCGTCTATGGCACGGTCTATTCGGGCCTGGACATCGGCTTCGCGCTGGCGGCACCGGTGTTCGGCGCCATCCTGGACCACGGCATGCCGCGCGGTGTGTTCGCCGGTTCAGCCGCGGCCCTGCTGATGGGCGTGGCGTCGGCAGGCCTGGTCGGCATGGGCCTGGCGCGGCGGCGCGCGATGTTGGCCGCCGCCACGTGACGAGCCCGGCTTGACGGGCGGCCTGACGCCGGTCATCGTCGCTGGCCTTTCGACGGAGGGAGCCATGCGACAAGAAAGCCTGTTCCACGCCCTCGGCGGCCAGGACGCCGTGCTGCGTCTGGCCCGGGCCTGGCATGCGCGGGTGTTGGCCGACGAGGTGGTGGCCCACGCCTTCAGCCACGGCTTCCATCCCCGGCACACCGAGCGCCTGGCGGCTTACTGGGCCGAGGCCTGGGGTGGCCCGGCGCTGTACAGCGCTGAGCTCGGCAGCCATTCAGCCGTCGTGCGAACCCACAGCGGCAACGGCCTGCACGAAGAGATGGACAGTCGCGCCATCGCCTGCTTCGACGCGGCGCTGATCGATGCTGGTGTGGCCGATGAGGAACTGCGTCGCGTGCTGCATGATTACTTCGCCTGGGCCACGACGCAGGCCATGGCCGCCTACCCGAACCGCGGCCAGCCCGTGCCCGACGACCTGAGCCTGCCGCGCTGGTCGTGGCAGGGGCTGGTGAAGGCGTAGTCGGGCAGCGCCGCTACAGTGGCGCCATCAACTTTTCCGCCTTGCCCTCATGTCGATTCGTGGTCTTGTCATTGGATTGCTGCTGGCGGCCGTTCTCGGCCTGGCCTGGCAGCAGCGGGCGCCTTTGCAGTCCTGGCTGGGGACTTCGGCCGCCAAGGTCCAGAGCCTGGCCGATTCCTCGAGCAGCGCCGGCCCGGCGGGCGATGCCAAGGCCCGGCCGGGCGGCCTGCGCAAGTGCGTCAAGGGCCAGGAGGTTTCCTACACCAACGCCGAATGCCCGCCGGGCTACCGCGACCAGGCCGTGACGGGCGGCTCCGTCACCGTGGTGCCCGCCACGCCCGTGCCCAAGCCCGACGAGGCCAGCAGCGGGCCTTCGGCGCTGCACAAGGCCCTGGGCGTCACGCGCGACGACACGCTCAAGGACAAGATGATCGAGCGCGCCGTCGAGAAGGCGACGCGCTGACGGCAAGCCCGTGCTCAGGGGACAGGCTCGCCGGCGTCGCCAGCTACAGTTCCAACATGACTAGACAAGCTCAAACCTCCCGTCTGGCCGGCCACAAGCTGGTCGAGGCGCTGATCGCCCAGGGCGTCGACACGGCCTTCGGCGTGCCCGGCGAATCCTTCCTGGCCGTCCTCGACGGCTTCCATGAATACGCTGACAAGATCCGCTTCGTCGCCTGCCGGCAGGAGGGCGGCGCCGCCTTCATGGCCGAAGCCCAGGGCAAGCTGACGGGGCGGCCCGGCATCTGCTTCGTGACCCGCGGCCCGGGCGCGACCAACGCCAGCATCGGCCTGCACACGGCTTTCCAGGATTCGACGCCGATGATCCTCTTCATCGGCCAGGTCGCCAGCGACCAGCGCGACCGCGAGGCCTTCCAGGAGGTCGACTACCGCCAGATGTTCGGCCCCGGCACCCTGGGCATGGCCAAGTGGGTGGGCGAGGTGCATGACGCCGAGCGCCTGCCCGAGTACGTGGCCCGCGCCTTCCACACGGCCATGCAGGGCCGGCCCGGCCCGGTCGTGCTGGTGCTGCCCGAGGACATGCTGACGAAGCCGATCACGGCGCCCGTCGTCGCCCCTGCGCGGCCCGCCGAGGCGGCGCCGACGCCCGGGGCACTGGCCGAGCTGCGTGAGCGCCTGGCGGCGGCGAAGAAGCCGCTGGTCATCGTCGGCGGCGGCGGCTGGACGCCCGAGGCCACGGCGGCACTGCAGCACTTCGCCGAAGCGTGGCAACTGCCCGTCGGCTGCGCCTTCCGCTTCCAGGACCTGTTCGACAACGTCCACCCCAACTACGCCGGCGATGTCGGCATCGGCATCAATCCCAAGCTGGCCGCGCGCGTCAAGGAGGCCGACCTGATCCTGGCCGTCGGCCCGCGCCTGGGCGAGATGACGACCGGCGGCTACACGTTGCTGCAGGCGCCGCGGCCCGCGCAGCAGCTCATCCACATCCATGCCGGCGCCGAGGAACTGGGCCGCGTCTACACCGGCGAGCTGCTGATCAACGCCAGCATGAGCCAGGCCGCACCGGCCCTGGCCCTGCTGCCGCCGCCGGCCGACATCGCCTGGCGCGACTGGACCGCCGCGGCCAACGCCGACTACCGGGCCAACCTCGTGCCGACGCCGGTGGCGCCGCTCGACATGGCCGAGGTCATCCACCTCATCGACGCCAAGCTGCCCGAAGGCACGATCTTCACCAACGGCGCCGGCAACTACAGCGGCTGGCTGCACCGCTTCCACCGCTACACGGGCCTGCACCGCTTCGGAAAGACCCAGCTCGCGCCGACGTCGGGCGCCATGGGCTATGGCGTTCCGGCGGCCGTCGCGGCGGCCCTGCTGCAGGACCGCTGGGTCGTCAACATCGCCGGCGACGGCGACTTCCTGATGACCGGCCAGGAGCTGGCCACGGCCACCGGCTATGGCGCGAAGAAGCTGCTCGTCGTCGTCGTCGACAACGGCACCTACGGCACCATCCGCATGCACCAGGAGCGCGAGTACCCGGGCCGCGTGGCGGGCAGCGACCTCTTCAATCCCGACTTCGCCAAGCTCGCCGAGGCCTTCGGCTTCGCGGCCTTCAAGGCCAACAGCACGGAGCAGGTCGGCCCGGCCCTGGATGCGGCCATCGCCGCCGGCAAGCCGGCCCTGCTGCATCTGCGCCTGTCCAGCGACGTCTCCACCTCCCGCAGCACGCTGACCGCCATCCGCGAATCCGCGGAGAAGGCGAAGAAGGCCCAGCATGCTTGAGCTGACGCTGCGCGGCGACTACATCGAGCTCGACAAGCTGCTCAAGGCCATGGGCCTGGTCGAGAGCGGCGGGCGGGCGCGGGCCCTGATCACGGCCGGCGAAGTCCGGGTCGACGGCCAGGTCGAGCTGCGCAAGACGGCCAAGATCCGTGCCGGCCAGGTCGTCGCCTTCGGAGACGCCCAGGTGAGGGTGCTGGCGGCCGGTTGAGGATCTCGCGGCGGTCCGGTCATTGCCGCGGTCGACAACCGAAGGCGCCGCCTCAGCGGTAGCGCGCCAGCATGCGAGCGACGCTGCCGTCGCGCACGAGGAGGTCCAGCACCGAGGCCACCTCGGGGAAGGGCACGCCCGAGCGGGGCGAGAAGGCGCAGCGCGCATCGAAGCGGTCGATGACCCAGGCGATGCGCACCGGCGCATCCGGCTGCTCGTGCAGGAAATACTGCAGCGAGGTCTTCTCCACGAGGGCGTAGCGCAGCTTGCCGGCGGCCAGGCGGCGCAGATTGGCTGTCATGCCGGGCACGTCGGCGCGCTTGAACGATTTGCCCAGGGCATGTTCAACGCGCGAGTAGTTGTAGCCCTGCACGGTGCCGAGCGGCTGGCCGGCCAGTTGCTCCAGCGTCCTGAGGGCCGGCGCATCGGCGTGGGCGGCGACCAGGCTGGCGTCGGGAATGAGGCCACGCGTCCAGCGGAAATCGCCCTGCAGCCATTCGGGCAGCACGAAGCAGACCGCGTCGGCCTCGCCGGCGAGCAGCGCGGCACTGACCTGCTTGCCCGCCATCGGGATGAAGCGGGCCTGCCGGTCGAGGCCGGTGGCGATCAGTTCGCCCAAATCCTTGGCGATGCCGCCGACGAGCTGGCCTTTGGCATCGAAGTCGGCGATGGGCAGCGCGTTGTTGGTCGCCGCGACAAAGCGCAGCGGGGGCAGCGGGGGCGTCGACTGCGCCGCCGCCGTGCTGGTGAGCACGGTGGCCAGCAGCAGCGCCGCCAGCCGCTTCACGGCTGAAGCAGCTCCAGCAAGCGCGCCAAGCCGCCCTCGTTGATGGCGATGCGGGCCTGTTCGCGCACCTTGGGCTTGGCGTGATAGGCCACCGACAGGCCTGCAGCGCCCATCATCGGCAGGTCGTTGGCGCCGTCGCCGACGGCTATCGATCGGTCGGGCCGGCAGCCGATGGTTTCGCAGCACTGCAGCAGCATCAGCCGCTTCTGCTCGCCGTCGCAGATGTCGCCCCAGTCCTGCATGACGACGCGGCCGGTGAGGTTGCCGCCTTCGATCTCCAGTTCGTTGCTGCGCACGTAGTCCATGCCCAGCTCGGCCGCGACAAAGCGGGTGAAGAAGGTGAAGCCGCCCGAGACCAGAACCAGCTTGAGCCCGGCTGCCTTCAGCGCCGCGCAAAGTTCGCGGGCGCCGGGGTTGAATGTGAGTCGCTCGGCCAGCACACGGTCCAGCACGCTGGCCGGCACGCCGGCCAACAGGCCCAGGCGCCGGCGCAGGCTGTCCTTGAAGTCGGTGATCTCGCCGCGCATCGCGGCCTCGGTGATGGCGGCCACTTCCTGGCCCTTGCCTGCCAACGCGGCGATCTCGTCGATGCACTCGATGCTGATCAGCGTCGAGTCCATGTCGAAGGCAGCGAGCTTGAAATGCGAAAGCGGCGGCAGCGCGGGGCCGTCGCGCAGGACGAGGCCTTCAGAGGCAGGGGAGGTCACGGGTTCGGGATAGGACGGGCCATCGATGCCCGCATTATCCCGGTGTGCCCGGTTTCCTAGCTCGCCTTGAGGGGCTGGCCCAGCAGCCTCAGCACCTCGCGCACGGCCTGGGCGCGGTCCTGGGGGCTGGAGAGCTGCTTCTCGACGCGCAGCTTCTCGTTGCCCACCAGCTTGATGTTGCGGTTCTTCTGCACCAGCTCGATGACGCGCATCGGGTCGATGGGCGGATCCTTGCGGAAGTTGATGTTGATGAGGGCCGGCGACGCGTCGATCTTGCTGACGCCATAGGGCTTGGCCAGCACGCGCAGGCGGTGCAGGTCAAACAGGGTCTGGCCCTGATTGGGCAGCTTGCCGAAGCGGTCGGTGATCTCTTCCAGCATCGAGTCGATCTGCTCGTTCTTCTCGGCCGTGGCCAGGCGTTTGTAGAGGGACAGGCGCACCTGCACGTCGCCGCAATAGGCGTCGGGCAGCAGGGCCGGGGCGTGCAGGTTGATCTCGGTGGTGGCCGCAAACGGCGACAGCAGATCGGGTTCACGCCCGGCCTTCAGCGCGCGCACGGCCTCGCTCAGCATGTCGTTGTAGAGCTGAAAACCGACTTCCATCATGTTGCCGCTCTGGTTGTCGCCCAGCACCTCGCCGGCGCCGCGGATCTCCAGGTCGTGCATGGCGAGGTAGAAGCCCGAGCCCAGTTCCTCCATGGCCTGGATCGCGTCCAGGCGCTGGGTGGCCTGCTTGGTCAGGCCCTGCATGTCGGGCACCATCAGGTAGGCATAGGCCTGGTGGTGGCTGCGACCGACGCGGCCGCGCAGCTGGTGCAGCTGGGCCAGGCCGAACTTGTCGGCGCGGGCGATGATGATGGTGTTGGCGCTCGGCACGTCGATGCCGGTCTCGATGATGGTCGAGCACAGCAGCAGGTTGTGCTTGCCGGCGACGAACTCGCGCATGACCCGCTCCAGCTCGCGCTCGGGCATCTGGCCGTGGGCGATGACGATGCGCGCCTCGGGGACGAGTTCCTCCAGCTTCTGGCGCCGGTTCTCGATGGTCTCGACCTCGTTGTGCAGGAAGTAGACCTGGCCGCCGCGCTTCAACTCGCGCAGCACGGCCTCGCGGATGGTGCCGCTGCTCTCGGCGCGCACAAAGGTCTTGATGGCCAGGCGGCGTTGCGGCGCGGTGGCGATGACGCTCAGATCGCGCAGGCCTTCCAGCGCCATGCCCAGGGTGCGGGGAATGGGCGTGGCCGTCAGCGTCAGCACGTCGACCTCGGCCCTCATGGCCTTCATGGCCTCCTTGTGGCGCACCCCGAAGCGGTGCTCCTCGTCGATGACCAGGAGGCCCAGGCGGTTGAACTTGACCTCGGCGGACAGCAGCTTGTGCGTGCCGACGACAATGTCCAGCGTGCCGTCGGCAATGCCCTCCATCGCCGCCTTGATCTCCTTGGCCGAGCGGAAGCGGCTCATCTCCGCGACCTTGATGGGCCAGGCGCCGAAGCGGTCGGAGATGTTCTGGTAATGCTGCTCGGCCAGCAGCGTGGTCGGTGCCAGGATGGCGACCTGCTTGCCGCCCATGACGGCGACGAAGGCCGCGCGCAGCGCCACCTCGGTCTTGCCGAAACCCACGTCGCCGCAGACCAGGCGGTCCATGGGTTTCGGCGAAATCATGTCCTGGATGACGGCGTGGATGGCGGCGCGCTGGTCGGGCGTCTCCTCGAAGCCGAAGCTCGCGGCGAAGGCCTCGTAGTCATGACCCGAGTAGCGGAAAGCATGGCCTTCGCGAGCGGCGCGGCGGGCGTAGAGGTTGAGCAGCTCGGCGGCTGTGTCCCGCACCTGCTCGGCGGCCTTGCGCTTGGCCTTTTCCCACTGGCCCGAGCCCAGCTTGTGCAGCGGCGCTTCCTCGGGCGACACGCCGGTGTAGCGGCCGATCAGGTGCAGTTGCGCCACCGGCACATAGAGGGTGGCCTTGTCGGCGTATTCCAGGTGCAGGAACTCGCTCTTCTGGCCCTCTTCTCCAGATCCAGCCAGGTCGATGTTGACCAGGCCACAGTAGCGGCCGATGCCGTGGTTGATGTGCACGACCGGGTCGCCGACCTTCAGTTCGGACAGGTCCTTGATCAGCGCATTGACGTCGCTGACCTGCTCCTGCTTGCGGCGGCGGCGCGTGGTGGGCGTCGTCGCGAACAGCTCGGTCTCGGTGATGAGCTGCACCGAGCGCTCGGCGTCGACCCAGAAGAAGCCCTCGGCCAGCGGTGCGGCGGTGATGGCGTATTTCTCGCCGCCTTCCCAGAACTCGGCCAGGCTCGCCACCGAGGGCGGGTCGATCTTGTGGTCGCGCAACTGCTCCAGCAGGCTCTCGCGGCGTCCTTCGCTTTCGGCCAGCAGCAGCACGCGGTGGGGCGTGGCCTTGATATGGGCTTCCAGGCGCGCCATCGGTTCCTGGGTGCCGCGCTCGACGCTGACGTCGGGCAGGGGGCGGGCGAAGTCCACCGGTTCATTGCCGCGCACCGACAGCACGGCATGCGGCTTGGTCAGGCCGAAGAAGTCCTCGGCCGTCAGGAAGATTTCCTGGGGTGGCAGCAGCGGCCGCTCGGGGTCGTGCTGCAGGAAGCGGTGCCGCTCCTTGGTGTCGGTCCAGAAACGCTGGATGGCTTCGTCGACCTCGCCGTGCAGGGCCAGGCCCGCTTCGCCGCCGAGGTAGTCGAAGACCGTGGCCGTCTGCTCGAAGAAGACCGGCAGGTAGTACTCGATGCCGCCCGAGGCGATGCCGTCGCCGATGTCGCGGTAGATGCGCGACTTGCTCGGGTCGCCTTCCATCTTTTCGCGCCAGCGGTTGCGGAAGGCCTTGCGCGCCACCTCGTCCATCGGGAACTCGCGGCCGGGCAGCAGGCGCACCTCGGGCACGGGGTAGAGGCTGCGCTGGCTGTCGGGGTCGAAGGTGCGGATGGAGTCGACCTCGTCGCCGAACAGGTCGACGCGATAGGGTACGGCCGAGCCCATGGGGAAGAGGTCGATGAGGCCGCCGCGCACGGCGTATTCGCCGGGCTGAACGACCTGGCTGACGTGGGTGTAGCCGGCCAGGGTCAGCTGGCTGCGCAGCGAGGCTTCATCGAGCCGCTGTTTCTGCTTGAAGTTGAAAGTGGTGCCGGCCAGGAAGCTGGGCGGCGCCAGGCGGGCCAGCGCCGTGGACGCCGGCATCAACACCACGTCGATGCTTTTCGTTTTTTTGCTTTGCAGCAGCTCCCACAGCGTGGCCAGGCGCTCGGAGATCAGGTCCTGGTGGGGGCTGAAGCTGTCGTAGGGCAGGGTTTCCCAGTCGGGGAAGACGGCGACCTTGAGCTCCGGGGCGAAGAATTTCAGCTCGTCTTCCAGGCGCTGGGTGTCGCCCGGCTCGGCCGTGAAGATGGCGGCCAGGCGGCCGGCGTCGCGCTGCTGCTGCACGAAGCGGGCGAGCAGCAGAGCGTCGGCCGAGCCGAGGGGGCGGGAGTGGGTGAACTTCTTGCCCGGCGCAATGGCGGGCAGCGAGGGCAGCGTCATGGGGCTCTACAAACGACAACAGCCCCGCAAAGGCGGGGCTCGGGCAAATTGTAGGCAAGCCATGTCCTTTGGCTTGTCAGCAGGGGCCTCGCTAGCATCGCGACTCTTCAACCGGAGATTCCATGCGCCGTCGTCACGCCCTGAGCCTGCTGGCCACCAGCCTCGCCCTCAGCCTGCCTGCCTTTGCCGCCTCGACCGAGAGCCAACGCTTCCACCAGTGGCTGGACGCCCAGTGGGAACTGACCCTGCAGCGCCAGCCGGTGCTGGCCACGTCGCTGGGCGACCCGCGCTACAACGATCGCCTCATCGACACGACGACGGCCGCCTACCGGGCCCAGGCCAAGCGCGAGCTGCAGAAGCAGCTCAAGGAACTGAGCGGTTTCAGGAAGGACCAACTGGAGCCCAAGGACCGCGTCTCCTTCAGCATGCTCAAGCTCGACCTCGAGCAAAGCCTGGCCGGCGAGCGCTTCCCCGACTGGATGCAGCCGATCAGCCAGATCGGCGGCATGCCCAGCTTCCTGGCCCAGATGGGCACGGGCCAGTCCATCCAGCCCTTCAAGACCACCAAGGACTACGACGACTGGCTCAAGCGCCTGGCGCTGGCCGTGCCGCTGTTCGACGGCAGCATCGCCAATATGCGCGACGGCTTGAAAGCCGGCGTGACCCAGCCCAAGGCCGTCATGGAAAAGGTGCTGCCGCAGCTGCAGGCGTTTGCGGTGGATGACCCGGAGAAGAGCCTGTTCTGGGGCCCGATCAAGAATTTCCCCGAGGCCGTGCCGGCCGCCGACCGCGAACGCATCACCGCCGACATGCGCAAGCTGCTGTCGACCCAGGTGCTGCCCGCCTACGGCCGCCTGCTGGCCTTCGTGCGCGACGAGTACACGCCCAAGGCGCGCAAGACGACGGCCTGGTCGGCCCTGCCCGACGGCAAGGCCTGGTATGCCTATCGCGTGCAGCAGTCGACGACGCTGAACCTGTCGCCTGACCAGATCCACGCCATCGGCCTGAAGGAGGTCGCGCGCATCCTGGGCGAGATGGAGGGCGTGCGCAAGCAGGTCGGCTTCCAGGGCGACCTGCCGGCCTTTTTCAAGTACCTTCAGGACGACCCCAAGTTCTACTTCAGCAAGCCCGAGGACCTGCTCGCCGGCTACCGCGACCTGCAGAAGAAGATCAACGGCCTGACGCCCAAGCTTTTCGACATCCAGCCCAAGGCCGACTACGAGGTCCGCGAGGTCGAGGCCTTCCGCGCCGAGAGCGCCGCGGGTGGGTCCTACCAGAGCCCGTCCAGCGACGGCTCGCGCCCGGGCGTCTTCTACGTCAACACCTTCAACCTGAAGGCCCAGCCCATCTTCGGCATGGAGACCCTGTCCCTGCACGAGGCCTCGCCGGGCCATCACTTCCAGATCTCCATCGCCCAGGAAGACCAGACCCTGCCCAAGTTCCGCCGCTACGGCAGCAACTACACGGCCTATGTCGAGGGCTGGGCCCTGTATGCCGAGAGCCTGGGCAAGGAGCTGGGCCTCTTCACCGACCCCTTCCAGTGGTATGGCCGTCTGTCCGACGAGCAGCTGCGCGCCATGCGCCTGGTGGTGGACACCGGCCTGCATGCCAAGGGCTGGACGCGCGAGCAGGCCATCAAATACATGCTGGACAACTCCTCCATGGCGGAGAGCGACGTCGTCTCCGAGGTCGAGCGCTACATCGTCTGGCCCGGCCAGGCCCTGGGCTACAAGATCGGTCAGCTGGAGATCACCAAGCTGCGCGCCGAGGCCGCCGCCGCCCTGGGTGACAGGTTCGACGTCAAGGGCTTCCACCGCGTCGTGCTGACGGCCGGCCAGGTGCCCCTGCCGGTGCTGCGCGAGCTGGTCATGGACTGGGTCAAGTCCAGGCGCTGATCCGATCGTCGGCCGGCCCTGCGGCCTGTCCCCGCCGCCGTGCAGCCCGTCGCGGGGCGGTCGCGGCCCGCGGGGGCGGCGCCTAACCTGAGCGCATTCGACAACCACGCTCAGGAGATCTCGATGAACCAGCGCCGCATCCTCGCCGGACTCGCCCTCGTGCTGGCCGCGTCAAGCGCCCTGGCCGGCGACGGCAAGGAATTCAGCATGGGCATCCAGGGCAATGCCCGCACCGAGGCGGCCGACGTCGGCCTGCCCGTCTACGCCGGCGCCGTGCCCTACAAGGAAAGCGCCGACGACAAGTCCGGCGTCAGCTTCGGCGCCTGGGCCGGCGGCTTCGGCCTGAAGATCCACGCGCTGAAGTTCCGCAGTGCCGCCTCTCCCGAGCGCGTCGCGGCCTTCTACGTGAAGGCCCTGGGCCGCTACGGCGAGGTGCTGGACTGCCGCGAGCCGGCCAACCGCATCAAGCCGCCCAAGGATTCGGACAAGCTCAGCTGCGAGGAAAGCGCGCCCAAGGCCGGCGCGCTGGAGTACCGCGTCGGCACGGCCAAGAGCTTTCGCGTCGTCAGCGTGAAGCCCGACGGCGAGGGCAGCCGCTTCGACATGGCGAGCATTGACCTGAAGTTCTGAGCTCGGACCGAGGACAGGCCCTGCGTGCCTGTCTGACGCCTGACGAAGGACGAGCGGCCTACCAGCCGCTCGGCATGACGGCGGATATCCGCCGCTGGCGGCGGCCTGACCCGTCTCGACGGCGCAAATCCGCCGGTGGCCGAGCCGGTGCAGCACGCCTTCCCCTGGGGCGGGAGGGTGCACAGGCCTGGCACACAAGCTGCTCATCCTGGGGCACACAACCCACAGGAGACAGCATGTCCGCGATCTTTCCTCCGGTGTCCTCTGCGCAGCCCGCGGTGGCGCTGGACCGCATCGAGCTCAAACGACTGAAGGCCATCTTCGTCGGCTCCATCGGCAACCTCGTCGAGTGGTACGACTTCTACTGCTACGCCGCCTTCTCGCTCTACTTCTCGGCGTCCTTCTTCCCCTCTTCCGACCCGGTGGCCCAGTCGATGTCTACCGCGGCCATCTTCGCGTTGGGCTTCTTCGTGCGGCCCATCGGCGGCCTGCTGTTCGGCTATCTCGGTGACCGTCACGGCCGCCGCAAGGCCCTGATGGCCTCGGTGCTGCTGATGTGCGGCGGCTCGCTGCTGATCGCCTGCGCGCCCACCTATGCCTCCGCCGGTGTCTGGGCGCCCGCCATCCTGCTGATCGCCCGCCTGCTGCAAGGCCTCAGCCTGGGCGGCGAGTACGGCTCCAGCGCCACCTATCTGTCCGAGATGGCCACGTCCAAGCACCGCGGCTTCTATTCCAGCTTCCAGTACGTGACGCTGATCGGCGGCCAGCTGACGGCCCTGGTCGTGCTGCTGGTGCTGCAGAACTTCCTGCTCAACCCTGCCGAATTGAAGGCCTGGGGCTGGCGCATCCCCTTCATCTTCGGCGCCTTCCTCGCCGTCGTCGCCCTGGTCATGCGCTCCGACTTGCCGGAGACCCAGGCCTTCGAGGCGCAGCGCAACAAGCAGGGCCAGGACCGCATGGGCGGCTTCAAGCTGCTGATGCAGCATCCGCGCGAATGCCTGATCGTCATCGGCCTGACCATGGGCGGCACGCTGGCCTTCTATGTCTACACGACCTATATGCAGAAGTTCCTGAAGCTGTCGGTCGGCCTCACGGACGCGCAGACGACGGCCGTCTCCGCCGCCAGCCTGGTGTTCGCGGCGATGCTGCAGCCCGTCTACGGCGCGCTGTCCGACCGCATCGGCCGCAAGCCGCTGCTGCTGGGCTTTGCCGTGCTGGGCACGCTGTTCACGGTGCCGCTGCTGAGCGCCATCCGCCATGCCCAGGGTCCCTGGGAGGCCTTCGGCCTGATCGCCTGCGCCTGGCTCATCGTCAGCGGCTACACCTCCATCAATGCCGTCGTGAAGGCCGAGCTCTTCCCGGCCTCCATCCGCGCCACCGGTGTCGGCGTACCTTATGCGATCGCGGTCTCGGTCTTCGGCGGCAGTGCCGAATACGTGGCGCTGTGGTTCAAGCAGCAGGGCATGGAGAGCGGCTTCTATTGGTACGCTACCGCGGTGATCGCCTGCTCGCTGTTCGTCTATCTGTTGATGCGTGACACGCGCCGGCATTCCCGGATCGATGCGGAAGCTGCCAGTCATTGAAGCCTCAGTCCGTCGCCTGCGGCGCAGCCTGGCGCTGCTGGCGCTTGTCGTTCTGGGCGGCGCCGTTGTCGGCTATGCGGCCTGGCGGCTGTCGCTGGACCTGGCCCTGGCCCAGACCCGCGACGACGCCCAGCGCCATCTGCGTTTCGTCGCCCACGAGCTGACCAGCACGCTGGACAAATACGAGGCCCTGCCGCAGGTGCTGGCTCGGCACCCGGCCCTGTCGGCCCTGCTGGCCGAGCCGACCTCGAAGTCGGGGACTGCCGAGGTCAACGCACTGCTGGAAGGCGTCGCGCAGGACGCGTCGGCCGCCGCCATCTTCCTGATCGATGCCCAGGGCCTGACGCTGGCCGCCAGCAACTGGCGCGGCACCCAGACCTTTGTCGGCCAGAACTATGCCTACCGGCCTTATTTTCGCGACGCGATGGCCCGCGGCGGCGGGCATTTCTATGCGCGCGGCTCGACGACGGGAACGCCGGGCTATTTCATCGCCCACCGCCTGAACGGTCCGGCCGCGGGGGTCGTCGTGCTCAAGGTCTCGCTGGACGAGATGGAGGCCAACTGGGCTCGCAGTGCCGGCGATCTGATGCTGGCGGATGCGCGTGGCGTCGTCTTCCTCGCCAGCCGGCCGGAGTGGAAGTACCGCACGCTGCAACCGCTGTCGCCGGCCGAACGCGCCGAGCTGCATGACACGCAGCAATACGGCGACCTGCCGCTGACACCACTGGCTCGCGAAGCTTCGCGCCTGTCGAGCGAGTTGCGCGTCGAGCGAGTCGGCAGGCTGCGCGCCCTCGTCACCGAGCAGCCTGTGGAAGGCCGTGGCTGGCGGCTGCTGTCCTTCACCGAGATCCGCGGCGCCGAGCAGATCGCCGCCGGCCGCGCCTGGGCCGCCGCCCTCGCCTGGGTATCGCTGCTGTTGCTGCTGGCCTATCTGCAGCTGCGCCGCCGTCGCGCCCGCGAGCGCCTGGCCGCGCAGGGCGAGCTGAGAGAGGCCTACGACAGCCTGGAAATGCGGATCGCGGAGCGGACGCAGGAGCTGCAGGCCCGCGTCGACGAACTGCACCGCACCGAGCAGACGCTGCGTGCGACCCAGGACGAGCTGGTGCAGGCCGGCAAGCTCGCCGTGCTGGGTCAGATGGCGGCCAGCATCACCCACGAGATCAACCAACCCCTGGCCGCGCTGCGGGCGCTGAACGACAACGCCCGCGTCTTCCTGGAGCGCGGCATGCAAGCCGACGCCGAAGGCAATCTGGAGGCCATCGACGCGCTCACCCAGCGCATCGCGGCCATCGTGGCCCAGCTCAAGGGCTTTGCGCGGCGCGACGAGCTGCGCGTGCAACCGGTGTCGGTGGCCACGGCCTTCCAGGCTGCGGTGGCCCTGGTCAGCGCCGAGGCGCGCCGGCAGCGCGTGACGCTGGACTGCCCGCCGCTGCCCGAGGGCCTGGCTGTGCTGGGCCAGCAGGTGCGCATCGAACAGGTGCTGGTCAACCTGCTGCGCAACGGCATCGATGCGAGTGCAGAGAAGGGCGGTGGCACTGTCACGCTGCAGGCCGAGGTCGAGGGCGATCAGGCGCTGCTGCGCGTGACGGACGACGGCCCCGGCTTGAGCGATGAGGTGCTCGCCCGTCTCTTCGAACCCTTCTTCACCACCAAGCGCCGCGGCGACGGGCTGGGCCTGGGCCTGTCCATCTCGGCGTCCATCGCCAACGCACTGGGTGGCTCGCTGCAGGGCGCCAACCGTGCCGAAGGCGGCGCCCGGTTCACGCTGCGGCTGCCCATCACACAATCCCGGCATGGCCCCGACTGATTCCACCGATGTGCTGCTCGTCGAGGACGACGAGCATGTGCGCCTGGCGACGACCCAGAGCCTGCGCCTGGCCGGCCTGTTGACTCACGGCGTCGACTCTGCCGAGGCTGCCCGGGCCTGGCTCAAGCCCGGCTTTGCCGGCGTCGTCGTCTGCGATGTGCAGCTGCCCGGCGACAGCGGGCTGCAACTGCTGCACGCGCTGAAGGAGCAGGACCCCGAATTGCCCGTCGTCCTCGTCACCGGCCACGGCGACATCGGCATGGCCGTGGAAGCCATGCGCGACGGCGCCTGGGACTTCATCGAGAAACCCTTCTCGGCCGAACATCTCGTCGAGGTCGTGCGCCGCGCCCTGGCCCAGCGTCGGCTGGTGCTGGAGAACCGCCGGCTGAAGGCCCAGCTGGGTGGCGGCCCGGCCGATGGCCTGCTCGGCGCCAGCCCGGCCATGGAGCAGTTGCGCACGCTGATCCATACGCTGGGCCCGGCGCGTGTGGACGTGCTCATCCACGGCGAGACCGGCGCCGGCAAGGAAGTCGTCGCGCGCGCCCTGCATGCCGCCAGCGGCGCGCGCGGGGCCTTCGTCGCCATCAACTGCGGCGCGCTGCCGGAAAGCGTCTTCGAGTCGGAGATTTTCGGCGCCGAGGCCGGGGCCTACACGGGCGCCAACAAGCGCCGCATCGGCAAGCTGGAGTTCGCCGCCGACGGCACGGTCTTCCTCGACGAGATCGAGTCCATGCCCCTGGCCCTGCAGGTCAAGATGCTGCGCGTGCTGCAGGAGCGCAGCGTCGAGCGCCTGGGTGCCAACACGGCCGTGCCGCTGGCCTGCCGCGTCGTCGCGGCGACCAAGGTCGACCTGCTGGCCCTGGCCAGGGAAGGGCGTTTCCGCGAGGACCTGTTCTACCGCCTGGACGTGGCCAGCCTGGTGCTGCCGCCGCTGCGCCAGCGCCGCGAGGACATCCCGCTGCTGCTGAGCCACTTCTGTGCCCAGGCCGCCGAGCGCCTGCAGCGTCCCGTGCCCGCCTGGACCGCCGCCCAGCTGGCTGCCTGGGCAGCGCGTGACTGGCCCGGCAATGTGCGCGAGCTGCGCAACTTTGCCGAGCGTTGGGTGCTGGGCCTGGTCGGCGATGCAGCGCCTGTCGCTGTGCCCGTTTTCAGCGGCCCCGCGGCCCTGCCCGAGGCGCCGCTGGACGAAGCCCTGGCGGCTGTCGAGCGGCAATGGATCGTGCAGGCCATGCAGGAGAGCGGCGGCAATATCGCCAAGGCCGGCGAACGCCTGGGCCTGGCGCGCAAGACCCTGCACGACCGCATCCGCCGACTGGGCCTGGACGCCGACGCGTACCGGGGGATGTAGGGCCCCTGGGTGTTGCAGGCGGGGCTGCCGCTCAGGCCGGCTGGTTGCGGCCGCGGGCCGCGCGGTCGGCGCGCTTCGCGGCGTACATGGCGGCGTCGGCGTCGCGCAGCAGCGTATCGGTGTCGCGGCCCGCGCCCAGGTAGAGCGTCCAGCCGATACTGGCGCTGCCACGGTGGCGGATGGCCCCGAACACATAGTCCTCGCCGAGGCCCTGGCGCAACTTGCCGGCCACCGCCTGCACGGCGGCTTCGGCCTCCTCGGCCGTGCCGCCGAGCTCCTCCAGGCTGACGACGAATTCGTCGCCGCCCAGCCGGGCCACCGTGTCGGTGTCGCGCAGGGCCACGCGCAGGCGCCGGGCTGCCTCGACCAGCAGCTGGTCACCCACGGCATGGCCGTAGTTGTCGTTGACGAACTTGAAGTGGTTCAAGTCCAGGAACAGCAGGGCGCCGAACTGCTGGTGGCGATGGCTGCGCAGCACCGCTTTGTCCAGCAGCTCGATCAGCAGGCGCCGGTTGGGCAGGCCGGTGAGGGTGTCGATGAAGGCCAGCTGGCGCACGCGCTCCTCGCTGCGCTTGAGCGCGCTGACGTCGGTCAGGCCCATCGCGACCTCGGAGATCTGGCCCTCGGTGTCGAAGATCGGGAAGGCGTCGCAGTTCAGCCAGATCGGTGCCTGCGGATCGCCATGCTGGATGGAGAACAGCAAGTTGCGCAGCGGCGCGCCGGTGCGCAGCACCTCCTCGCGCGGGAAGGCGCTGGAGGGCAGCAGCGAGCCGTCCGGAAGGTGGCAACGCAGCACGCGGTCCATGCGTTCGGCGCTGACGATCTGATCCGTGGTCACGCCCAGCTGGGCACAGGCCGTCTGGTTGGCGAAGATCAGCTCGCCGTCGGGCTTGCGCACGATCACACCGACCGGAATGTTGCCCATCAGGTGGCGAAAGCGCTGCTCAGCAGCGTGCCGCGCGGCCTCGGCCGTCTTGCGGCGGGTCACGTCCAGGTGGGTGCCGGCCAGGCTCAGGGCCACGCCGGCTTCGTCCCGCCCCACGACGCGGGCGCGGCTGTGAACCCAGACCCAGCTGCCGTCCTTGTGGCGCATGCGGAATTCCTGGTCGAACTGTTCCCGCTCGCCCTGGATCACCCGCAGGCTGGCGGTCTCGCTCGGACCCAGGTCATCGGGGTGCACCAGGCGGCGCCACAGGTCGACCCGCAGCTCGCCGAGCTCTGCGAGCTGGTAGCCCAGCATCTCGGCCCAGCGCTCGTTGAGCTCCAACTGGTCGGTGCGCAGATCCCATTCCCAGGCGCCGGCGCCGGTGGCCTCCAGCACGTTGTGCAGGCGCTGCCGCTGCGCGGCCAGTGCCTGCTGCTCGCGCTTCAAGGCGCGCTCCTTGGCCACCGCCGCAGACACGTCGGTGATCTCGACCAGCGTCTTGCGCTCGCCCTTGCCGCCCAGAGGCGCCACCCGGATCAGCTGCTGCAGGCGTTCGCCGCGTCCGGCCGCCGCGGCGTCGGCGAACAGCGGCAGCGAGGTCGGGTTCAGCGAGCTGGACAGCATGGCGGCCATGCCCTGGGCGCGGGCGGATTGCACGGCCGCCGGCAGGCGCCCGGCCAGCATGGCCGGGAAGGCTTCAGCCAGGGTCCGGCCGATCAGCTCGGACGCGCTCCGCTGCGCGCGCTGGCACAGCCACAGGTTGACGGTCTCGATGCGGTCCTCGCCGTCCAGCAGCAGCAGCCCGAGTTGCAGGCGGTCAGCCAGGCCGGCCGGCCAGGCTGGGCGCGTGGAATCGGGCATCAGGACAGCCCTTGCAGGAATTCGGCCAGCCGCAGCCGCAGCCCGTGCGTCGAGCTCAAGTCGAGCAGGAAGGCCAGATAGCCGTGGATGCAACGCGAGCTCAGTTCGAAGTCGATCTGCAGCACCAGCACCGAGCTGTCGTGACCCTCGGCCTGGGTCTGCGCGCCGAAGAGGCGGTCGCTCGACACCACGTCCACGGCGGGCAGGGAGCCGTCGAACTCCAGGCTCAGCATCTCGCCCAGCCTGGCCACGACCGCGTTCAGGATCACATTGCCGATCTCGGCCATGGCCTCCTGTTCCATCTCGGTCAGGTGCTCCAGGCCCATCTCGTCGCCCACCATCATGCGCACCAGCTCCAGGCTGTTGCGCTCCGGGAACATCAGGATGGCTTCGGTGCTGACCTCGCCGCTGTAGGTCTGGCGCACGGCACACAGCGGCTGCGCCGGGCCGCCGGTGATGTGGCCGCCGGCGTCGGCCGGCGAGCAGAAATGGATGCGTGGCACCGACAGCAGCACCGACTCGCGCACCATCTGGCTCAGCACGTCCGCCGCCGCCCCCACGCCGACATTGAAGATTTCGACAAGCGCGTCGCGCTCGATGTCGGTCATGCTGTCCATATGGCGGCCTCAGGCCAGGAAGATCTGGTTCACCTGCTCCAGCGAGCCATCGGTGACGGGCTTGCTGACGAACTGCACATGCAACTGCCGCGCGAGTTCGCGGCTGCTCTCCTGGATGTTGGCGGTCAGCATGCAGATCCGCGTGCGGTCGTTCAGCGCCAGGATCTTCTCGGCCGCCTCGAAGCCGCTGATGCCCGGCATGTTGACGTCGAGGGTGACGAAATCCGGCCGCTCGGCGCTGACCTGCGCGATCGCCTCGTCGCCGTTCTGCGCTTCGAGAAGCGTCCAGCCCGGCTGGCGTTTGGCGAAGAACGTCCGGATCATCATGCGCGAGACCCGGCTGTCGTCGACGATCAGGAGCTTGCGAGCGGGCGTGGCGGCATCGGACATGGAAAGGCGCTTTCTGACGACGGTAAGCAGGGAAATTTCACTATAGCAACCCCTCGGCGATCAGATCTGATGGCTGACTGTCCCGGTCAGCGCCGCGCTCGCGGTGAGCCCAGCGATAGAGCAGGGGCAGCACCAGCAGGGTCAGCGCCGTCGACGACAGGATGCCGCCGATGACGACGGTGGCCAGTGGTCGTTGCACCTCGGCGCCCGTGCCCGTCGCGATGGCCATGGGCACGAAGCCGAGGGACGCGACCAGGGCCGTCATCAGCACCGGCCGCAGTCGGGTCAGCGCGCCTTCCCAGAGGGCGTCATCCAAGCTCTTGCCTTCCTCGCGCAGGCCGCGGATGAAGGACAGCATGACCAGGCCGTTGAGCACCGCGACGCCGGACAGCGCAATGAAGCCGACCGCCGCCGAGATCGACAGCGGGATGCCCCGCAGCCACAGGGCCAGCACGCCGCCGGTGAGCGCAAAGGGGATGCCCGTGAACACCAGCAGCCCATCCCTGACATTGCCGAACATGGTGAAGAGCAGCGCGAACACCAGGCCCAGCGCCAGCGGCACGACGAGCTGCAGGCGCTGTGATGCCGATTGCAATTGCTCGAAGCTGCCGCCCCAGGCCGTCCAGTAGCCCGTCGGGATCGGTACGCTGGCAATCGCCACCTGCGCATCGGCCACGAAGGAGCCGAGGTCGCGGCCGGTCACATTGGCACTCACCACCACGCGGCGCTTGCCGTTCTCGCGCGAGACCTGGTTCGGACCCGGCGCGACGTCCAACGTCGCCAGCTCGCCCAGCGGGATGTACGCCGCTCGACCTTCGCCGCCGCTCTTCGGCAAAGGGATGGGCAGGCGCTTGAGGGCCTCGACGTCCTGGCGCACCTCGTCGGGCAGGCGCACGAGGATGTCGAAGCGCCGGTCGCCCTGGAAGAAGGTGCCGGCCTCACGACCGCCGACGGCCGTTGCCACCGCCTCCTGCACTTCGGTCATGTTGAGGCCGTAGCGCGCGGCCTTGGCCCGGTCGATGTTGACCGACAGCATGGGCAGGCCCGTCGTCTGCTCGACCTTGACCTCGGTGGCGCCCGCCACCTTCTGCAGCGTCGCGGCCATCTTGTTGGCCGTTTCATTGAGCACATCGTTGTCGTCGCCGAAGACCTTGACGGCCACGTCCGAGCGCACGCCGCTGATCAGCTCGTTGAAGCGCAGCTGGATGGGCTGGGAGAACTCGTAGTTGCTGCCCGGCAGCTTGGCCGCTTCCTCGCGGATGGCCGCCAGAAGCTGGTCGCGCGTCTTGCGCGGCTCAGGCCACTGGTCCATCGGTTTGAGCATGATGTAGCCGTCGCTGATATTGGGCGGCATCGGGTCGGCCGCAATCTCGGCCGTGCCGGTGCGGGCGAAGATGCGCTCGATCTCGGGAAACTTGCTCTTCAGCGCTGCCTCGAGCTGCTTCTGCATCTCCACCGACTGCGTCAGGCTGGTGCCAGGAATGCGCAGGGCCTGGATGGCGAAGTCGCCCTCGTTGAGCTTGGGCACGAATTCGCTGCCCAGCTTGGTCGCCACGACGACGGACAGGGCCACCATGACGGCCGCGAAGGTCATCACGACGGGCGCGTTGCCCAGCGTCGCCTTCAGCGCCCGCTCGTAGACGCGCCTGGCCCAGGCCATCAGGCGGTTTTCCTTCTCCGTCACGCGCTCGCCGATGAAGAGGGCCACGGCGGCGGGGACGAAGGTCACCGACAGCAGCATGGCGCCCAGCAGGGCCAGCAGCACCGTGTAGGCCATGGGATGGAACATCTTGCCCTCCACGCCGGTGAGGGCCAGCATGGGCAGATAGACCACCATGATGATGAGCTGGCCGAACAGCAGCGGCCGGCGCGCCTCCTTGGCGGCTGCGAACACCTCTTGGAAGCGCTCGGCGCGCGTCAGCGCTCGGCCGTGCAAGACCTGGACATGGGCGAGGCGCCTCACCGCGTTCTCGATGATGACCACGGCCCCGTCGACGATGATGCCGAAGTCCAGCGCGCCCAGGCTCATCAGGTTGGCACTGATGCCATAACGGACCATGCCCGTGAAGGTGAACAGCATGGACAGCGGGATGACCAGGGCCGTGATCAGCGCCGCGCGGACGTTGCCTAGGAAGGCGAACAGCACGGCGATGACGAGCAGGGCGCCTTCGACCAGGTTCTTCTGCACGGTGCGGATGGCCTTGTCGACCAGCGTCGTGCGGTCGTAGACGGTGACGGCCTTGACGCCGGCGGGCAGCGTCTTGTTGATGGCCTCCATCTGTCGGTCGACGGCGCGCGAGACGGCGCGGCTGTTCTCGCCCATCAGCATGAAGACGGTGCCCAGCACGACCTCCTCACCGTTTTCGGTGGCGGCCCCGGTGCGCAGCTCGCGACCCAGCTCCACGGTCCCCACGTCGCTAACGCGGATGGGCTGGCCTTGGGCCGTGCCGATGATGACGTCGGCGATGTCCTCGACGGACTGGACCTGGCCCGGCGCACGCACCAGGTATTGCTCGCCGCGCCTCTCGATGTAGCCGGCGCCGAGGTTGGTGTTGTTCTTCTCCAGCGCGTTGACGACGTCGGCCAGGCTCAGCCCGAAGGCGCCGAGGCGTTCGAGGTTGGGTGCCACGACGTACTGCTTGGCAAAGCCGCCGATGGCGTTGATCTCGGTGACGCCGGGCACATGGCGCAGCTGCGGCTTGACGACCCAGTCCTGGATCTCGCGCAGGTCGGTGGGCGTGTAGGCCGTGCCGTCGGCCTTCTTCGCGTCCGTCGCGGCTTCGACGGTCCACAGATAGATCTCGCCGAGGCCGGTGGAGATGGGGCCCATGCTCGGCATCACGCCGGCCGGCAGTCGCTCGCGCGCCTCCTGCAGGCGCTGGTTGACGAGCTGGCGCGCGAAATGGATGTCGGTGCCCTCCCTGAAGATGACGGTGACCTGGGACAGGCCATAGCGCGACAGCGAGCGCGTCTGCTCCAGCCCCGGCAGGCCGGCCATGACGGTCTCGATGGGGTAGGTGACGCGCTGCTCCGTCTCCAGCGGCGAATAGCCGGGAGCCGCGCTGTTGACGACGACCTGGACATTGGAGATGTCGACGACGGCGTCGATGGGCAGCTTGGTGTAGCTGTAGGCGCCAAGGCCGGCCATGGCCAGCACGGCCAGCATGACCCCCCAGCGCTGGGCGATGCAGAAGCGGATGAGACGTTCAAACATGCTTCCCCCCTTCTCAATGCTCGTGACCGGCGCTGGCCTTGCCGAGCTCGGACTTGAGGACGAAGCTGTTTTTCACCGCGACCTGATCGCCGGCGTGAAGCCCGCTCAGCACCTCGACCACATGGCCGTCTGAACGTCCGACCTTGACCGGCGTTGCCTCGAAGCCGCCGGGGACGGCCCTGAAGACCATGGCCTGGTGCAGGGCCTCGGCGGGAACGGTCAGCGGCAGCTCCTGGTTCTCGCCGAACACCGAGACGGTGACGAAGAGGCCGGGGCGCCAGGCGCCGTCCGGGTTGGTCAAAGTCACCCGCGCGCGGGCGCTGCGGGTCTGTTCGCCCAGCAGCGCGCCGACGTAGGAGATGCGACCCGCCACCTTGCTCTCGAAGGCCGTCGACGAGACCGAGACGCGCTGGCCGACGCGGACCGTGGCGAGGTCCTTGGGCGCGACGTTGAACTCGGCCCAGACGGTGCGCAGATCGGAAACGGTGAAGATGCTGGCGTCTTCCTTGACCGCTTCGCCCAGGGCCAGGTGCTTCTCCACCACCGTGCCGTCGAAGGGCGCGCGCAGCTCGAAGCGGCTGAGGCTGGCCGAAGAGCCGGTCGCGCCGACGGCGGCGAGCTTCTGGGTGGCGTTGCGCACGGCGATGTCGGCCTCGCGCAGCGCCGATTGGGCCTGCAGATAGTCCTGCTCGGCGGAAATCCTGTCCTGCCAGAGTTTTCTCTCGCGCTCGTAGGTGATGCGGGCGGCATCGCGGCGCTCCTGGGCGGTCAGCAGCTCGCTGCGCTGCTCGGACAGGGCATGGCTGGCGATGACGGCCAGCAGCTGGCCCTTGCGCACGGTCTCGCCGAGATTGGCGACGACCTGTTCGGCCACGCCGGCCAGGCGCGGCACGACGTGGGCGGTGCGGTCCTCGTTGAAGCGGATCTCGCCGCTGAATTCGGTCGCGGCCTGCAGTGGGGCAGGCCCTGCGACCTGCACGGCGATGCCGGCCTTGGCGATCTGCTCGGCATTGAGCTTGACGAGGCCTTCGTCGTGTTCAGCCATGGGCTTGTTGGCTTCATGGTCGTGGCCGTCTCCGGCTGCGTGCCGGCCACTCAGCAGCAGTCCGCCGCCGGCCAGCAGGCCGATGAGGACGATGACGGCCATCGCGACGCGCTGTTTCTTCGTGATTTCCATGGGCTTGTTCCTTAGCGACCGAGCAAGCGGTCGATGGCCGTGGCGGCCTGGTGAGCGTTGTTGAGCGCGCTCAGATAGCGCGCTCGTGCTTGCAGCAGGGCACGCTGCGGGTCGATGACGTCGAGGAAGCCGAACTTGCCGGCATCGAAGCCTTTGCTGGCCGAGTCGTAAGCCAGCTGCGCCGCGGGCAACACCGTCGACCGCAGGGCCTGCAGGGAAATGCGTGCGATGGACAGTTGCACGGCCGCGGTCTGCAACTCGGCGAGGACCCGCAGGCGTGCGGCCTGCAACTCGTCCTCGGCCTTGTCGGCCCGCTTGTTGGCCTCGTGGACGGCGCCTTGATTGCGGTCGAACAGTGGCAGCGGGATGGACAGGCCGACGATGGCTTGGGTGCGCCCCATCTCGTTGTCGCGCTTGGCGCCGAAGCTGAGGGTCACATCGGGCACGGCCTTGCTTCGCTCGACGTCCACCAAGGCCTTGCGGCGCTCCACCTCGGTACGCGCGGCCAGCAATGCTGGGGCTTCTTCGAGGCGGCCCACCAGTTCAGCAAGCGGCGCACGTTCCGGGATGGCGTTGATATCGCCCGCGACGCTCGCGAAGCGCGGCTCCGTGTCACCCCATAGGGCAGCCAGGGCATGACGAGCCGTCGTCAGCACGGCTTGCGCCTCGGTGACTTCGAGCTGCGCGTTGGTCTGGTCGACCTGCGCGCGCATGGCGTCCACGGGGGAGACCTTGCCGGCGGCGACCCGCTTGGCCACGGCTTGGGCGCCGCTGGTCGCGAGGTCCGCCGAGTTGGCAGCGAGCTTGGAACGCTCCTGCGCGGCCAGGACGGCGAAGTACGCTGCGATGGTCGAAGAACGGACCTGGGCCTTGGCGTTGGTCAGCTCAACCTGGGCGAGGTCGCGAGAGCGCTGAGCCGCGTTCACGCGGGCGGCACGCTTGCCACCCAGCTCCAGCGGGATGTTCAGCGTGGTCGTGGTCGTCCGCTTCGCGCTGCGGGTGTCTTCGACGCCAGCGGCGAGTTCGGGGTTGCGGAATGCGCCGGCCTGACGGACTGTGCCGTCCTGGGCCTCAAGCTCTCGCTGTGCTGCCGACACCACGAAACTTCGCGTTGTCGCCAGCTCGAGCGCCTGCTGGAGGGTGAGGGTGTCTGCCGCCTGCTGGGCGCAGACGGAAAATGGGCTGAGCAATGCTGCCGCCAGCCCGAGCGGCCAAGGAATTCTTCTCATCGAATCTCATAGGTTGAAACCAGGGATTCGGCGAGACGGGGTTGTTGGAGGCCCTCCTGTCTCGCCGGCTAGACGAGACGAGCCCACTGAGGGCGGTCTGGCGCCCCGATGGGCGCCGACGCATGCGCGTCGAAGGGGGCAATGTCGAGGCGACTCGTCAGCGCAGGCGCCTCGATGGTGGCCGGAGCCTCACAGGCCATTGCCGAGCAGGTGGCGTGGCAGGCCGTGCAGTCGTTGTCGACCTTGAGCTTGGCGCTCGCAGGTTTCTTCGTGCCCTCGTCCGCCTTGTGTTCGTGCGCATGGTGTCCCACGTGCTTGGCAGACTGCACGCTGGTCTCATGCTGGCAATACGCTGCCGCAGCGCCCCAAGCGAATTGGAGCGGCAGCAGCAGAGCGAGCAGCAGTGCGACGAGCCGGTACATAACGTGAGTATCGTTGCGTGACCGTGACAGTCAGCGGTTGGTTGTGGCTCGAAGGAGCCTCAATCCGTTGAAAACCACCAGCAAGCTGGCGCCCATATCGGCGAAGACTGCCATCCACATCGTGGCGCTGCCGAACACGGCCAGTACGAAGAACACTGCCTTGATGCCCAGCGCCAGGATGATGTTCTGCCAGAGGACGGCGTACGTCCGCTTGGACAGCCGGATGGTCTCTGGGACCTTGCGCAGGTCGTCGTTCATGATGAGGACGTCGGCAGCTTCCTTGGCCGTGTCGGTGCCGGCGCCACCCATGGAGAAGCCAACGGCGGCCGCGGCCAGGCTGGGCGAGTCGTTGACGCCATCGCCGACCATGCCTGTCTGCTGCGTCTGACCCAGTCCGGAAATCACCTTGAGCTTGTCTTCGGGCAGCAGGTTGGCCTGGACGTCGTCGATGCCCACCTGGCTGGCAATCGCCTTCGCCGTGGGGGAGTTGTCGCCGGTCAGCATGATGGAACGCACGCCGAGAGCCTTCAGGTCGGCGACTGCCTTCCTGCTGCTTTCCTTGACGGTGTCGGCGACCGCAAACAAGCCCAGAACGCCTTCCTGGTCTGCCAGCAAGGACAGCGTGCGCCCCTGCGTCTCATGCGCTTCGAGCTTGGCCTCCAATTCCGGGGAGCACAGGCCACGCTCGTGCACCCAGCGGTGGTTGCCGAGGAGGTACCGATGGCCGTTGACCGTGCCATGAACGCCTCGGCCCATATCGGCGCCGAAGTCCTCGACGGTCAGCGGCTCGCCTGCCAGGCCTGCCGCGACGGCCTTGGATACCGGGTGGTCAGAACGGGAAGCCAGGCTCTTGGCGATGCGCAGCACCTCGGCTTCAGGGAGTGCCCCTGACAAGGCAGCGTGGGCGACGAGTCGCGGCTTGCCCTCGGTCAGCGTGCCGGTCTTGTCAAGCGCCACCACCTTCAGTTTGCGAGCCTCTTCCAGGTAGACGCCGCCCTTGATGAGGATGCCGCGTCGAGCCGCTGCTGCCAGGCCGCTGACGACGGTGACGGGCGTCGAGATGACGAGGGCGCAGGGGCAGGCGATGACAAGCAGCACCAGGGCCTTGTAGACGGCCGTCAGCCAGGGCCAGCCCATCAGCAGGGGCGTGCCGATGGCGACCGCCAGGGCCAGCAGGAAGATGGCCGGGGTGTAGACGGCGGCGAAGCGGTCGACGAAGCGCTGGGTGGGTGCGCGCTGGCCCTGGGCTTGTTCCACGGCGTGGATGATGCGGGCCAGCACAGTGTCGGTCGCCAGCTTGGTGACCTCGAACTCGAGGGCGCCGCTCTGGTTGATGGTGCCCGCGAAGACCTGGTCGCCCGGCGCCTTGTCGACGGGGATGCTCTCGCCGGTGACGGGGGATTGGTCGACGGCACCCTGGCCGGCGGTCACCCGTCCATCGAGGGCGAAGCGCTCACCCGGCTTGACGCGGGCGCTGGCGCCCACGGCCACGGTCTGGGCGTCCACGCTTTGCCAACCGCCGTCCGCCTGCCGCACTTCCACCAGCGGTGGCGACAGGGCGAGCAGGCCGGTGATGGCGTTGCGCGCCCTCTCCACCGAGCGGGCCTCGATGAGCTCGGCCAGGGAGTACAGCGCCATCACCATGGCTGCCTCGGGCCATTGGCCGATGACGAAGGCACCCGTGACGGCGACCGACATCAGCGCGTTGATGTTGAGCTGGCCGCGCAGCAGCGCAGCCAGGCCCTTGCTGAACACCATCAGCCCCGACAGAGCGATGGCCCCGGCGGCGACGGCCATGCCGGCCGCCTTCCAGGCCAGGGTTTCGGGTGCGAAGAAATGCAGCAACTCCGCGGCGATCGCCACCAGCAGGGCCGCCATCAGGCGAGCCAGTTCGGCCCGCTGGGCCCGGGCCGTGTCCGCCGGCGGCGGCGGCGCTGACAGCGTCTCGGTCTTGAGACCCAGGCCGTGGATGGCGGCGATGACCGGCTCCCAGCTGGCCTGCGGCGCATCGATGCTCAAGGCGCGCGCAGGCAGGTCGAAGTGCAGGCCGCGGACCTCGGGAAAGCCTTCCAGCGCGCGGCGGATCTGTCCTTCCTCGCTCGGGCAGTCCATGGCCGGGATGCGAAGCAGCAGGCCGCCGGCCGGCATGGTGAGTGTCAGCTGGCCGTCCGCGCAGGCCGAACCACCGCAGGTGTCGTGCGCGTGCTTCTCTGCGTGGACATGATCGTGCCCATGGTGGTCGTGATGGTGGTGCTCGTGGGTACTCATGCGGCCGTTTTCTCGGGTGCAGACGGATTGGACAACCTGTAGCTGCTACAGAGTCAAGCCCTACACTGGCGAGCGGCAATTCCGCCTGGAGTCCCCATGAAGATCGGTGATCTGTCGACCGCCTCCGGCACGCCCGTCGAGACCATCCGCTTCTACGAGCGCGAGGGCCTGCTGCCCACGCCGGGTCGCACGCAGGGCAACTTCCGCATGTACGAGGCGCCGCACCTGGAGCGGCTGCAATTCATCCGCTATTGCCGCAGCCTCGACATGTCCTTGGACGAGGTGCGGGTGCTGCTGCGCTTCAAGGATGCCCCCGGCGCGGACTGTGGCGACGTCGATGCACTGCTGGACGAGCACATCGGCCATGTCAGCACGCGCATCCGCGAGCTTCGCGCGCTGGAGAGGCAGCTGAAGGAGCTGAGGCGGCGTTGCGGCGACCCGCGCCCCGCAGACCAGTGCGGCATCCTGGCCGGCCTCGAGGAGGCTTCGCAGGAGCAGTCGCCCGTCGATCAACCGAGCGGACATCTGCGCTCGGTGCACAAGCGCTGAGATCAGGTCCCGGCGCGGTCCTTGCCGCCGTCCAGCAGCGCGTCGCGCAGATTGGCGTCGGCCGGCGACTCGCCGAACCAGATCTTCAGCACCATGACGAAGAACTCGTCGTCGCCGATGGGCTCGCCCTGGGGCTGGCCCTGGATGTAGAACTGCGTGCCCTTGCCCGGCACGAAGTCCATCGTGAAGGTGTCGCCGGGCATCAGCTTGGCCTTGCCGGAGAAGACCTCGATGAGCCGGGTCGTGGCCAGCGTGTGGCGGGTCATCTGCTGGCTGGGCGTGTTGTCGCTGATGCCGCGCAGGAAGAGGCGGCCCAGGTCGGTGCCTGGCAGTTCGCGCAGGGCCGTGAACTGCAGGCGCTTGGGGCCGGGCAGGGCCAGCAGCTCGGCGGCGGTGCCGACATGCCGGGTCGTGTACATGCCCATGTCATAGGCCTTGAACACCAGACGCACGCGGGTGCCCTTGCCGTTGAGCTGCAGGGTGCTGCCGCCCAGCTGGGTCGTCGTTTCGAACTTGGTGGCCGTGGTGGCCGCCGAGGCCTGCAGGCACAGGGCCGTGCCGGCGATCAGGGTGGCGAGGCGCACGCGCGCGGCGAGCGTCTGGGGCTGGGGCATGGGGTCTCCGAGGTGGCTCTTCTCGCCGCAGCTTGGCTGCGGCGCCGCGATTCTGCGGGTGGAACCGCATGTACCCGGCTTGCCGGATACCCTCGAATCAGGCGTGAATCCTTACCACGCGAGCGGGGCGACCGACGGCTTCGCGGGCTCGCAGCTGGCCGCAGCCGCCGTCGACATCCTGGCCGGCGGAGTCACGCAGCTTGGTCAGCACGCCGCGGCTGCTCAGCTCGGCCGCGATGGCCTTGGCGCGTTCCCAGCTCGGCCGCGTGAAGGGCAGGCCGGGGGCGCTGTTGAAGGGGATCATGTTCAGCAGGCCATAGCGGCCCTTGAGCAGACGCACGATGCCGTCCAGTTCCTCGGCGCCATCGTTGACGCCCTCCAGCAGCGTCCATTGGTACTGGATGGGGTAGCCGCTGGACCGGCCATAGGCGTCGGCGGCCTCGACCAGATCCTCGGGCGAAAGACGTGGCGCACGCGGCAGCAGCTCGGCACGCTTGGCAGCACCCGTCGTGTGCAGGGACAGGGCCAGGGCCGGCTTCACCTCCGCGGTGTTCAGCGCTTCGAAGGCGCGCTCGTCGCCGACGGTGGAGAACACCAGCTGCTTGTGGGCGAAGCCGCCCTCGCGGCCCAACAGGGTGATGGCGTCCAGCACATTGGCGAGGTTGTGCGAGGGCTCGCCCATGCCCATGAAGACGACCTTGCGCAGCCTGGGCTGCTTCTTCCGCGCGATGACGACCTGGGCCACGATCTCGGCGCTGCCGACCTGGCGGATCAGGCCTTCGGTGCCCGTCATGCAGAACCGGCAGCCCACCGCGCAGCCGACCTGGCTGGACACGCAGACGCCTTCGCGCGGCAGCAGCACGGTCTCGACCGTCTGGCCGTCGTTCAGCCCCAGCAGCAGCCGGGCCGACTGGCCGTCGCTGCCGGCGTGCTCGCTGCGCAAGCTGACCAGCCCCTCCAGTTCGGCCATCAGGGCTGGCAGGGCCTCGTAGACGGCCTTGGGCAGCCAGCCTTGCAGCGGCCGCTTGCCACCCTCGATGGGCAGGGCCTGCACCCAATGGCGCAGCACGCGGCTTTCGTGGGCGGGGTTGGCGCCGAGGGCGCGCAGGCGCTGGCGGAGATCGGCAATCAGCATGGGAACGCAGGTGACAGAAGCGCCCCGATTGTCGGCGCTATGCTGGCTCGACCCATTTTGTGAGGAGACACCATGGCCAAGCCCGAGCACATCAGCGCCGATGAATGGGCCGTCCGCTGCGATCTCGCCGCCCTCTACCGGCTGGCCGCCCTGCAGGGCTGGGACGACCTGATCTTCACCCACATCTCGGCCCGCGTGCCGGGGCCGGAGCATCACTTCCTCATCAACCCCTACGGGATGATGTTCGAGGAGATCAGCGCCAGCAGCCTCGTCAAGGTGGACCCCGCCGGCGAGAAGGTCGTGCCCAGCGACTACAACGTCAACCCGGCCGGCTTCATCATCCACAGCGCCGTGCACGAGGCGCGCGACGATGCCCTCTTCGTCATGCATCTGCACACGGTGGCCGGCGTCGCCGTCAGCACCCAGCGCGAAGGCCTGCTGCCCATCTCCCAGCACAGCCTCTTCCCGTTGGCGAGCCTGAGCTATCACGACTACGAAGGCGTGGCGCTCAACCCCGACGAGAAGTCCCGCCTGGTGCGCGACCTCGGCAGGACCTCGCTGATGATGCTGCGCAACCATGGCCTGCTGACCCTGGGCCACAGCGCCGCCGACACCTTCCTGAAGATGTTCATGCTGCAGCGCGCCTGCGAGATCCAGATCGCGGCCCAGGCTGGCGGTGGCGAGCTGATCCGCATTCCGCAGCAGATCCTGGCCGGCATCCGCGCCCAGAGCGACAAGGTCATGCGCGGCTCGGGTGCCGAGCTGGCCTGGCCCGGCCTGCTGCGCCGCCTGGCGCGCCAGAACCCCGGGCACGACGCGTGACGCCCGACATCGAGACCTGGCGGGAGCAGGGGCGCTGCTTCCAGTTCAAGGGCCAGCGCGTCTTCCTGCGCACCGACGGCCCGGCCGGCGCACCGGCCCTGCTGCTCATCCACGGCTTCCCGACCGCGAGCTGGGACTGGTGCAAGCTCTGGCCCGACCTGGCCCAGACGCATCGCCTCGTCGCCGCCGACATGCTGGGCCTGGGCTTCTCGGCCAAGCCGCACGGGCATCGCTACACGGTGGCGGAGCAGGCCGATCTGTTTCTTGCGGCCCTGGCCGAGGCCGGCGTCGGCGAGTGCGCCATCCTGGCCCATGACCTTGGCGACACCGTCGCCCAGGAGCTGATCGCCCGTGCCATGGCCGGTCGCCTGCCGGTCAAGCTGCGCAGCGTCATCCTGCTCAATGGGGGGCTCTTTCCGGAGACGCACCGGCCGGTGCTGCTGCAAAAGCTCTTGCTGTCGCCGCTGGGCCCGCTGATCGCCCGCCTGTCCAGTCGCGCCAAGCTGGGGGCGAATCTGACGGCGATTGCCGGCGACGTGAAGCCGACGGCCGCCGAGCTGGACGCCATGTGGCAATTGATGAGCCGCGACGACGGGCGCCTGGCGCTGCCCGGGCTCATCCGCTACATGGTCGAGCGCCGCGAGAACCGCGAGCGCTGGGTCGGCGCCCTGCAGCGCTGCCCCGTGCCGCTGACCGTCATCAACGGCAGTGCCGATCCCATCTCGGGCGCCCACATGATCGCAAGGCTGCGCGAGCTTCAAATCCCGGCCAGCATTGTCGAGCTGCCGCGCGTGGGCCACTACCCGCAGGTCGAAGCGCCGCAGGCGGTGCTGGCCGCGGTGCAGCATGCGCTGGCGACAATGCCGGCATGATTCTTCGCGAGCGGCCCTCGGGCCTGAAGCTCTTCTTCGTGCTGCGTGGCTCCATCCTGGCGCGCATCCGCGGCACCCTGCTGGCCAATGTGCTGCTGGCCATCGTCGTGACGGCCACCCATCGCGCCCTGGTCGATCACCGCGCCGTCCTCGTCTCCACCATCCCTTTCACGCTGATGGGCCTGCCCCTGGCCATCTTCCTGGGCTTTCGCAACGGCGCCTGCTATGACCGCTACTGGGAGGCGCGCAAGCTCTGGGGCGAATTGCTGCTGCGCTCGCGCAATCTGGCGCGCCAGGTGCTGCACCTCGTCGATTGGCCCGCGCCGCTGGCCGACTCGCGCGACCTGGGCGATGCGCGCGTGCGCCTGCTGCTGCGCGCCGTGGCCTTCAGCGTCACCTTGAAAGGCCTGCTGCGCGACCAGCCCGATGACGGGCTGGATGGCCTGCTGCTTCCGGCCGAACGCCAGGCCTTGGGCAGCGCACGCAATCGGCCCGCCGCCCTGATGATGAGCCAGGGCGCCGACCTGGCCCGGTGCCGCCGCGACGGCCTGCTCGACAGCCAGCGCGCCGTGCAGATCGATTCGACGCTGTCTGCCATGACGGCCGCTGCAGCCAGCTGCGAGCGCATCAAGAACACGCCGCTGCCTTTCTCCTACACCTTGCTGCTGCACCGCACGGCCTATCTCTACTGCTTCCTGCTGCCCTTCGGCCTCGTCGACACGCTGGGGCTGGTGACGCCCTTGGTCGTCGCCATCGTGGCCTACACCTTCTTCGGCCTGGACGCCCTGGGCGACGAGATCGAGGAGCC
>CBHWBD010000010.1:0-57228 GCA_966111775.1 uncultured Comamonadaceae bacterium
TGCCACTCGCTGGCGGTGGGGAGTGTTTGGGCCCGACTCCAGTTCCCTAGCCGGCCCGGTGTGGCGTTGTTGCCGGGGCTCGTTGCCGGGTCAATCGCCGTCCCCTCGGGGGCTGAGGCCGGACACAAGACGCCCAGTGGGCGTCTTGTGCCTGCCGAAGGGCTGCGGCGCAAGCCGCAGCGCGGTCCCGACCAGACAGACCCGCGTTCAGCGCGGTCTGCTGGGCGAGGGGCACAAAGAAAACGGCCACCAAGGGGTGCCTTGGTGGCCGGTGGGATTGTCTTCGGGGTTACGAAGCAACCTTGTGCGCTTGGCGCTTGATTTGTCTCCTCACAACCCGCCCGGCGGTCCTGAACCGGAGCCCGGAACCGCGTCGAGTGACGAGACTCTATTGCCCCGCCAAGGTGCATGACACTGGGGTAAGCCCGGGTTCGCTGGGTGCGAAAGGTGCAGGCTGCACCAAAGTTGTGCCTCGCTAACGAGTCGCCTGCGCTGCAAGAATGCTCGCGTGAGCCTGTCGATCCGCCCGTGGCTGCCCTGGTCGCCGGTGACGCTGAGCGCGTGCTGAGCCGGGGCTGAGGCAGCCCCGCGAAGGCTCTCGGCGCTGCGGACGTCGCGTTGCATAAATCCGACATCGATGCCCTGCCACAGCCTGGAACACCACGTCGGCACGAGCGGCGCGTGGACTTCGCCGGCCGCCTCGCAGATCCGCCGGGGGTCGGCCCTTGCCCGGACGCCGCCGCCAACCGCCGGGCCCCGGCAGGCACAGCCAGGGTTTGCACCAGGGCCGGCGCTCGCCCGAACGCGGGGGTGGCCGGGCCCGGCAGGGAATTCTTGCCGTGGACACTCGCGCCGCGCCGCCTCTATCGTGGCGCCGTCGCGAGGCGGCCGTTTGCCCGGCGCCATCGCGACAGGGCCCCAAGATGGGCTGGCGCTGGGGAGGCGCGCAACAGCAGGACGGACGGCCCGCGGGCTGGCCGCGGCCTGCACGCATGCCCCGGCTGGAATGCAAGAGCTGGGGATTGTGATGACAAGAATCGAAAGCGTGGCACCGCAGGCGGGAACTCAACGACTGCGCGCGCTGATCCTGGGCCTGTGTGCGGGCCTCGTGCTGACCGCCTGCGGTGGCGGTGGTGGGGGTGGCTCCGACAGTCCCACGCCGACGCCGCCCGTCACCCCCGCCATCGTCGCGCCCAGCATCAGCACCCAGCCGTCGGACGCCAAGGTCGGCGACGGCGCCACCACCACCTTCAGCGTCACGGCCAGCGGCTCCAGCCTGAGCTACCAGTGGCAGCGCGATGGCCAGAACATCGCCGGCGCCACCGGCGCCAGCTACACCACGCCGGTCCTGCACATGGCCGACAACGGCGGCAAATACCAGGTGGTGGTCAGTGGCCCGAATGCCTCGGTGACCAGCAGCGCCGTCACGCTGACCGTCACGCCCATCGCCCTCAGCCTCACGGCCCAGCCGCAGGCCCAGACGGCCAAGGACGGCGACGTGGTGTCCTTCGACGTCGCCGCCACCGGCAGCGAGCCCATCCAGTACCAGTGGCAACGCAATGGCGTCGTCATCGCCGGTGCCGACAAGTCGACCTACACGACGCCGGCCCTGGTGCTGGCCGACAGCGCTGCGGTCTTCAAGGTCGTCGTCACCAACCCGGCCGGCGCCGTCACCAGTCAGGAAGCCAGGCTCACGGTGACGGCGGTCGCTCCGCGCGTCGTCACGGCGCCCGAGTCGGTCACCACCAGCGACGGCGCCTCGGTCACCTTCAAGGTCACGGCCGCGGGCAGCGCGCCCCTGACCTACCAGTGGCTGCGCAACGGCAACACCATCGTCGGCGCCACCGACGCGAGCTACACCACCACCCTGGCCATCGCCGGCAGCGGTGACCGCTTCGCCGTGCGTGTCGGCAATGGCGCCGGCTACGTCCTCAGCGATGCGGCCGTCGCCACCGTGAATGCCGCGGCGCCGGCCATCACCCAGCACCCGTTCGATGCCACCCTGCTCTTCAACGGCGAAGGCGTCACCTTCCGCGTTTCCGCCATCGGCACCGCGCCGCTGCGCTACCAGTGGCAGCTGAGCCAGGACGAGGGCCTGAGCTGGAGCGATATCCCCGGCGCCACGTCCTCCGCCTATTCCATCGGCAGCGTCACGCTGGCCGATACGCACACCCGGGTGCGGGTGGCCGTCAGCAATGCGGCGGCAACGCTGAACAGCAATGCCGCCCGCGTGGAGGTCACGCCGCTGGTGCGCATCCTGGCCGGCAACACCGGGGGCAGCGGCTATGCCGACGGCAAGGGCAACCTGGCACGCTTCAATTGGGCCAGCGGCTTCAGCGCCGACGCCAGCGGCAACCTCTATGTGGCCGACAACAGCAACAGCGTGATCCGGCGCATCAGTCCCGACGGCACCGTCAAGCTGTTTGGTGGCCAGACCAAGACGCCGGCCCGCGTCGACGGCCCCCTGGCGGATGCGCGCTTCTACTACCCGTCGGAAATCGCGGTGGACCGGGCCGGAGCCATCTACGTGGCCGAGTACTGCGACATCCGCCGCATTGCCGCGGGCGTGGTGTCCACCTTCCTGGGCGCCGACGGTTGCAACACCCGGGACGGCGCCCTCAGCCAGGCGAGCGTGACCCAGGTCATGGGCATGGCCTTCGATGCCGATGGCACGCTCTACTTCTCCGAGCGCACCAACAGCAACGGCCAGTTGGTGCGCAAGATCACGGCGGCAGGTGTGGTGAGCACGCTGGCGGGCAGCCCCACGGAGAGCGGCAAGACCGATGGCACCGGCCCTGCCGCGCGCTTCTCCAGCATCGGCAGGCTGGTGGTCGACGCCAACAAGAACGTCTTCGTGGCCGACGGCAACGCCATCCGCCAGATCTCGCCGGCCGGCGAGGTCAGCTACTACGCCGGCGCCCCCGACAGCTATGGCCAGACCGAGGGCTACCGCACCTCGGCCCGCCTCGGCTACATCCAGGGACTGGCCTTCGATGGACGTGGCAATCTCTTCGTCGGCGACAGCCAGCGCATTGCCCGCATCTCCACCATCGGCAATCTCGTGACTGCCGTCGGCAGCGGCATGACCAGCGATGGCTACCCGACCAGCGTCGATGGACCGGGCGCCACCGCGTCGGCCGGCTATCCCACGGTGCTGGCCAGCCTTCCCAACGGGGGCGTCGCCTTCTTCGACAGTTCGGCCTATGCCGTGCGCACGCTGACCGTCGACGCCACCGTGGCGACGCTGGCGGGCGGAGGGCGCACGGGGGGCTTCGCCGACGGCGTCGGCAGCGCGGCCCGGTATGCCTCCTACTCCGGCCATCCGAGCGCGCTGGTCGTCGCACCGAACGGCTCGCTGACCCTGGCCGACACCACGAATCACCGCATCCGGCGCTTCTCCCTGGAGACCCGCTTGCTGGACACCCTGGCCGGCATCGGGACCTATGGCGGCGACGATGGCCCCGCCGCCTCGGCTACCTTCGCCTATCCCATCGGCCTGGCCTATGACGCGGCGGGCAATCTCTATGTCTCCGACGGCGGCCAGATCCGCCGCATCAGCCGCGGCGGCACGGTGACCGCCATCGCCGGCAAGACCTGGGACTGGGGCTGCGTGGACGGTGTCGGTTCCGCCGCGCGCTTCAGCGTGCCCGCCGGCATGGTGGTGGACAGCAAGGGCAATCTCATCGTCGCGGAGCAGAGCTATTACGTGCTGCGGCGCGTCACGCCCGACGGAACGGTGACCACCCTGGCCGGCAAGTCCGGCGAATACGGCTATGTCAACGGGGTGGGCGGCGAGGTCCGGCTCGGTGCCGTGAGGTATCTGGCCATCGACAAGGCGGACAACGTCTATTTCACCGACGGCTTCCAGACCGTGCGCAAGCTGGCGCCCAATGGCGAGGTCAGCACCGTGGCGGGGGCACCCTATTCCGCCGCCCTCATCGACGACATCGGCGCCTTCGCCCGCTTCAGCAACCCCAGCGGCCTCGCGTTCGACGCCCGCGGCAACCTCTATGTGGCCGACACCGGCAACAACGCCATCCGGCGCATCACTCCCGGCGGCCAGGTCAGTACCGTGATCGCCAGCAACAGCCTGGTGTCGGCCCTGCAGCCGGGGCCGGGCGGCAACATCAACCAGCCCACGGCCATCACCGTCACGCCGGCCGGCCGGCTGGTCTTCCTCAGCGAGGGCGCCATCGTCGGGGACTGAGTCGTTGCGGAGCCGTCCATGAAAGCCGTTAGGAATGTGACGGCGGGATGACGATCTCAATCAGTGCTTGACCGTCACTGAATCGAGGGACGCCATGCGTCTGGATCGCCCTTACGCTGCGCGCGCATCGAGGCGACGTTGCGGATAAAGCGCCGTTCGCCTCAACAACGATATTTCAGCCATGGTGGCGTTATGCCATCTGGCAGGCGGCGACTGCTGCTGATCACAGAGACTCAGGGAGAGAGGGATGACGCCTCATTTCATTCGGCGCCGTGCGGCGTGGCTGGTCGCGTTTGGTCTTTTGCTGGCTGGCAGTGGCGGTGTTCAAGCCCAAACCGATGCGGTGAGCGTCGCCTTCATGAAAGGCAAGGCGCCGGTGGCGCCGGATGCCATCACGACGCTGGGTCCCAATCTCTTTGGCGACAACATCAACCTGTTCAACGGCTCCTTCAGCTTTGAGCAGACCGATTTCAGCTTGCCGGGCAACAACGCATTGCCGGTGGCGTTGGTGCGCAGTTACTCGCCGCGTCCATGGGCTACTCGGGGCGTGCTGGCCGACTGGGACCTGAACACGCCGCGTATCGAGGGCACCTTCTCGCAGGAGAAGGGCTGGATCCCAAATTACGGCTCCGCGGCCAACCGGTGCAGCGGTTTTGATGCGCCGCCCACTGTGACGGTCACAAGTCATGACCCGAACAGCGGCACCTCCACCAACACTGACTTCTTTCCTTGGGAATACGGCAACGGCGTGAACCTGATGATTGCCGGCGCTGGAAGCCAAGAAATTTTGAAGAGGAATTCGGGCAACACCCAGGCGCCGAGTGACGGCAATTCCTATCCGCTGGTAACTGCCAAGAATTGGCAGATCGGTTGCCTGCCGAGCATCCAGAACGGTGCGGGGCAGGGCTTTGTCGCGCTGTCACCGGAGGGCGTGCGCTATCGCTTCGACTGGATGGCTTCCCGTCCGGTCGCCTTCTTGCAAAAAGGCACCATCCTGCCCAGGCAGGACATGTATTTGATGGCCACCCAGGTCACTGATCGCTTCGGCAACTGGGTGAAGTACACCTATGACCCCGCCAACCCCCTCAACCTGACGCGCATCGAATCGAATGATGGGCGCGTCGCCACGCTCACCTACAACGGCAATCGACTCGCCTCCGCCTCTGACGGCACGCGCACCTGGACCTACAACTACGACAGCAACGGTGACCTGGGTTCGGTGGTGTTGCCCGACTCCAGCCGCTGGCAGTTCAGCCTGCGGGGGCTTGTCGACCCGCAGAGCATGGTCAACGAGGACTACACGGACTGCGACAACACCACCATGGGCGGAGCGACGGGCCTGATCGGGACCATGACCCATCCCTCCGGCGCCGTAGGAACCTTCAATTCGTCGTTTCTCCCGCATGGGCGTACCAACGTCACTCGCGCCTGCACGAACGACCCGAACCTTGGTGCCAACTGGACCACGGGCAATATGTGGCCCAAGACCACCATCAACCAGGCCCTCGTCAGCAAGCAGATCAGCGGCCCGGGCATGCCCACCATGACCTGGCTCTATGGTGGCGACGAGAACTCACCTTATGGCGAATGGGCGCCCTGCAACAACTGCCTGGATCGCAAGACCGTCACCGTGACGGAGCCCAGCGGCGCCAGGACTCGCCACACCTTCGGCATCAAGTGGCATGTCAATGAAGGGCAGTTGCTGAAGGTCGAGGAAGGCTGGAACGGCAGCACGGCCCTCAAGACGACCGAGTACGGCTATCGCGACGCGGTGGGTCAAGCCTATCTAGACGCCTGGGGCGACAGCACCTATTTCACGAGCGACTACCTGTCCTCACGAAACCGTCCGCAGGCCAGCCGGGTCATCACGCAGCAGGGCGCCAGCTTTGCCTGGGACGTCGATGCGGGCAGTTCTGGTTTTGATGCCTATGCCCGCCCCAAGCGCGTGACCAAGCACAGCAGCTTGGGCTACTCGCGCACTGAACTGGTCGACTACAAGGACTTCCTCAATCTCTGGGTGCTCGGCCAGACCGAGCGAGTGGTCGATCTTGACACCGGCAAGGCCATCGAAGCCCACGTCTACACGCCCACGACCGCGCTGCTGTCTTCGACGGCGAACTTCGGTTGGACGTCCAACTCCTTCACTTATTACGCCGACGGCACGCTGCAGACGTTGTATGACGCTGCCAGCAAGCCGACCACCTTCCAGAACTTCATGCGCGGCAAGCCACAGCGCGCCGTGTTTGCGGACCAGACCTTCGCCAGCGCCGTCGTCAACAACCTCGGCAACGTCGCGTCTTTCACGAACGAAGTCAGTTCCAGTATCAGCTACGGCTTCGATGCGATGGGACGGGTCTCCAATATCAATTACCCAAGCGGCGACCCCGTCAGCTATCTGCCGACGAGCCAGTCTTTCACGCAGATCACCACCAGCGAATATGGCCTGCCTGCTGGCCACTGGCGCCAGATCATCGCCACAGGCAACGCCATCACCATCCGCTGGTTCGACGCGATGTGGCGGGTTCGCCTGGAGCAGCGCTATGACGCCGGCGACATGAATGGCACCAGCCGCTTTGTCGAGACTCGCTATGACGGCGGCGGCCGTAAGGCTTTCGTGAGTTATCCGACGCGCACTTTCAGTGCCGTCGATGGCCCCCTTGCCGGCACGGCCTACACCTATGACGACATCAACCGCGTCACGGTCAAGACCGCGGATAGCGAGCAGGGTGGCCTGCGCGAGGTGACCGAATACCTGGACGGCTTCCAGCGCCGGGTCACCAACCCTCGCAATCTCGCGACCACCACCTCGTTCCAGGCTTTTGACCAACCCAGTGAAGAGCACCCGGTCCTGATCAGCGCGCCCGAAAACGTGCAGGTGCAATTCGTTCGCGACAACTTCGGCAAGACCACTTCCATCACGCGCATGGGCGCGGGTGTCAACGTCACGCGGCGCTATGTCTATGACGTCTACGAGCGCCTGTGCAAGACCCTCGAACCCGAGGTGGGTGCCACCGTGCAGGACTACGACAACGCCGGCAACCTGGCCTGGCGCGCTCCGGGTCTGAACCTGCCCAGCACCACCAGTTGCGATCAAGCCAGCGTTGCGGTTGCCAGCAAGATCAGCCACGGCTATGACGCGCGCAACCGCCTCATCAGCACGACCTTTGGCGACGGCAGCCCGAGCGTCACCCGGACTTATTACGACGACGGCCTGCTCAAGAACCTGAGCACCGGCGGCAACTCCAGCTCCGCTTGGAACTACACCTACAACGCCCGCCGCCTGCTTACGGGCGAGGCCTTGAGCACGGGTGGCCAGACCTACAACTTCGGGCGCGGCTACAACAACCTGGGCAACCCGATCAGCTTGATCAACCCGAGCGGCCCCAGCCTCAGCTATAGCCCGAACGCCCTGGGCGAGGTCACCGGCATCACCGGATTCGTGTCGAACGTGACCTATCACCCCAACGGTGCGGTCGCGAGTTACCAGCTCGCCAACGGCATCACGCACAGCCTCACCCAGAACGTCCGCGGCCTGCCGTTGATGAACAAGGACGCCGGCGTGATGCAGGACGTCTACAGCTACGACGCCAATGGCAATGTGACCGGCATCGCCGACCAGCAAGAGAACATCTTCAACCGCAGCATGGGTTATGACGGCCTGGACCGTCTCACCAGTGCCAACAGCCCTTCGACCTGGGGCAACGCCACCTACGCCTACGACGCCGTCGACAACCTGCGCGCGGCCGTGGTGGGTACGCGGACCACGACGTTTGTCTATGGCTCCAACAACCAGCTGACTTCTGCCGTCACGGGCGGTGTCAGCACGCCCTACAACTACGACCCGCGCGGCAATCTGAGCAGCAAGGGATCGCAGACCTTTGGCTTTGACCTGGGCAACCGGCTGGCGACATCCAGCCTGGGCGGGGGCTACGCCTACGACGGCCATGGCCGCCGCTTCAAGACGGTCGTCGGCGGCAGCACCCGCCTGCAGGCCTACAGCCAGGCCGGCCAGCTGATGTGGGCGTCATCAACAGGTCCAGGCAGCGTGCCGGCGACGGTGGTGGGCTATACCTGCGCTTCGGGCACCTTGTCCGGCAGCAACTGCCTGACATCCACGTCCGTGGGCGCCACGCCGAGCTATTCCTGCCCGGATGGCTACACCCTGTCCGGCAGCACCTGCTCCGGTACCAGCACCAGCTCCGTGCCGGCGACGCCGGCCTATACCTGCCCGAACGGCATGAGCCTGTCCAACGGCAACTGCGTCGGCAGCGGCTCGTATGCGGCCACGCCCAACTACAGCTGCCCGAACGGCTGGACCTTGTCGAGCGGCACCTGCTATGGCACCACCACCGTGGCTGCCACCGTCACCTACAGCTGCCCAAATGGCATGACGCTGTCCAGCACCACCTGTTCCGGCACCACCAGCGCACCTGCCGCGGTCAGCTACAGCTGCCCGAACGGCATGACGCTGTCCGGCAGCACCTGCAACGGCACGTCCACCAGTGCCGCAACGCCCAACTACTCCTGCCCTGGTGGAGGAACGCTCAGCGGCAGCAGCTGCAATACGACGACCAGCACGCCGGCCAACCCCGTCTACGGTTGCCCGGGGGGCATGACCCTCAGTGGCAGCACCTGCAATGGCACCACCACGACCAGTCCCACCTCGGTGCCCGACTGCAAGGGCTGGGGCACGCCTTATGCCGACGCGACGTCCTCGACGGGCTATATGTGCGGCATGCAGGGCGTGGCGGCCAGCGAGGCCGACGCCGCCGAGCAGATGTGCATCAGCGAAGCCAGCCGCAGGGGCCTGCTGCTCGAGGGTTACTACCCCGGCGGTCCGGGCTTCTTCTGCCGGCTGGGCCCCGTGATGACCCAGAGCTGCCCGCCTGGCAGCAGCTTGTCGAATGGCTCCTGCGTCAAGCCGGTCAGCCAGCCCGCCACCGTCAATGGCTACAGCTGCACGTCCGGCACGCTGTCGGGCAGCAACTGCTTGAACACCACCAGCAGCGCTGCCACGGTGACCTACAGCTGCCCCAATGGTTCCACCTTGTCGGGCAGCACCTGCTCCACGCCCATCAGCGTGGCAGCCACTCCCAATTACAGCTGCTCGAGCGGCACGCTGAGTGGCAGCAGCTGCGTCAATATTCCGGTGAATCAACCCGCCACGGTCACGTATTCGTGTGCGAACGGTACGCTGAGCGGCAGCAGCTGTATCAACGTTCCGGTGAACCAGGCGGCTTCGGTCACCTACTCCTGCCCCAGCGGCGGCACTCTCAACGGCAGCAACTGCAACACCAGCAGCAGTCAGGCGCCGAGCGTCAGCTACTCCTGCCCCAACGGCGGCACCGTGAGCGGCAGCAATTGCGTCACCAGCACGCCCGTCAGCAAGCCGGCCACGGTGTCGGGCTATAGCTGTCCGAACGGCGGCACGCTGTCCGGTACCAGTTGCACGTCCACGACCAGCACCCCGGCCACTCCCCAATATGGCTGCCCTGGTGGTGGCACGCTGTCGGGCAGCAGCTGTGTAGGTGGCGGCGCTACCAACGTGGCTTATGTCTACCTGGCCGGCAAGCAGATTGCCGAGGTCAACAACGGGACGACGCAGTACGTGCATACGGATGCACTGGGCAGCCCGGTGGCGCATACCAGTGCGGCTGGCGCGCTGCTGAACCGGACTCGCTATGAGGCTTATGGCTATCCGTTTGCGGGGACGAAGCCGAGTCTGAATACCAGTGTCATCGGATTCACTGGGCATCAGCAGGATGCTGAGACAGATATGGTGTATATGCAGCAGCGTTATTACGATCCTTTGGCGGGAAGATTCCTCTCGGTTGATCCAATCGTTACGGACTCCAATACTGGCAAAGGCTTTGGTCTATATACCTACGTCGATAACAATCCATATGCAAAAGTGGATCCGGATGGGACTTGTGAGGCGCCCACGGGCACCCGAATTTGCATGAGGCCGGTGGAACATCCAATCGTTACCGTACTCAGGGATATCGTCGAAGGTGCAAAGAACGCGACGCTGCCTGCGGCCCCCGCGAACCCCGTGTCTATTGGCGGTGCAAATAAAACCGCAGCTGTAATTGGTCCATTCGAGGTTTCTCACACTCTAAAGAGTGGAGGTGACTCCTCTACCTATGTTGGCATTCGTGCTCCTGGTTTGCAAATCCAAAACACGACAGAAGCCCAAGCGAAGGTTGGTACTGTGAGCGGCCCGACGGTTAAATTCTCTACAGCCGCTGGAATGGGAAAACAGGGAATTTCTATGAGTGCCGAGGCATCAGCTTTCGGGGCCAAAGCAGCGATTGGCATGGTCAAATCGAGCAAAGATTTTTCAATTGGTTTCGCACCCCCTAGCCCGTCTTTTGGGTGGACATTTGCGCACAGCGATAGTGCGGATAAAAAGTAGGCTGAAATCGCCGAAGCATATGAGTTGTGAAGTTATTGTCCCACTGCTGCTAGTGTTCGGGCTTTTGATTGTTGCTTACTCGTTTGCGTGGCAGGTGGGTTTTCGCCGCTACTGCAGAAGTTTCGCAGAGTATGAGGGAAGGATTGACGAAGAGGAGTCAACTGACGGATATAACGATGTCGGTGAAAATGAGTACTCTGTTGAAAAATTCTATGAGTTGCTTTTAAAGGACTACTCGAAAGTGCGAGATGCCGCAATCCTGGTCGCGGGAAATAGGTTGCGTGCACGGCTCTTTATGCTGGTTTTTTTTGTAGCCGCATTGATTGCCGCGATCGTGATTTCTAATCAGACGCATCGATGCTTCTGATTGGATGAAATCCCGCAACCCGGAATACCAGGTGGGTCTTGAATCCAAACCCGCTCGCTCGCCTGTAAACCCCTTGTGCATCGCTGCCCGTCATGCAGGCGCCAACAGTAGAGCCCTTCAAGCCCCAACGGCTGGATCGTTCACGGCGTCGCGCCCCCTGAGAACGCGGGTCGGTCAAATCCCGATTGCCCCGCGGCGCCTGTCGTAGAACAGTCGCCCTCCCGCTGTACCCTCGCTCCCCATGTTCCGACCTCGCCTCGCCGCCCGCGCCCGCGGCTTCACCCTGCTTGAACTGCTGGTCGTCATGGTCATCATCGGCCTGCTGGCCGGTTACGTCGGCCCCAAGTTCTTCGGCCAGATCGGCAAGAGCGAGGTCAAGGCCGCGCGCGCCCAGATCGACGCGCTGACCAAGTCGCTGGACCAGTACCGCCTGGACGTCGGCCGCTACCCCAGCACCGACCAGGGCCTGGCCGTGCTGGTCACCAAGCCGGCCGACGAGCCCAAATGGGCCGGCCCCTACCTGTCCAAGGCCGTGCCCAAGGACCCCTGGGGCAATGACTACCAATACCGCAGCCCCGGCGAGCATGGCGAATACGACCTGCTGAGCTTCGGCAAGGACGGTCGCCCCGGCGGCGAGGGCGAAGACGCCGACCTCACCAGCTGGTGACCTGACCGTGCCCCAGTTCCAGACTCGCGTGCTGCGCGCGGGCGCCGTCGTTGCGGAGCGCGTCGAGGCGCCCGACCGCGCCGCCGTGGCCGCCGTGCTCGGCGTGCCGCCCCAGCATGTGCTGGAGGTGAGCGAAGTCGCGAGCACCGAAGCCGTCCGTCCGTGGCGCCGCAACAGCAAATTTCCACTGCAGCTCTTCAGCCAGGAATTGGCGGTGCTGCTGGACGCCGGCATCGCGCTGCTGGAAGCCCTGAACACCCTGCGCGAGAAGGAAGGCCAGCCCGGCGTGCGCGCGGCCCTGGACGCCGTCATCGGCCAGATCGAGCAGGGCCAGCCCCTGTCGGTCGCGCTGCGCCAGCAGCCGCAGGCCTTTGACGAGCTGATCTGCGCCATCGTCGCCGCCAACGAAAAGACCGGCCAGCTGTCCACGGCCCTGGCCCAGCATGCGCGTTATCTGGCCTGGGTCGATGCGCTGCGCTCCCGCCTGGTCGCGGCCCTGGTCTATCCGCTGATGCTGCTGGGCGTCGGCGGCGCCGTCATCCTCTTCCTGCTGCTCTATGTGCTGCCGCGCTTTGCCGGCATCCTGGAGCAGACCAGTGCCGACCTGCCCTGGGCCTCGCGCGTGCTGATCGAGTTCGGCCAGACGGCCGGCGCGCATCCGGGCCTGGTCATCGGCGGCCTCGCGGCCCTCGGCTTTGCCGTCTACGCGCTGCTGCGTCAGCCCATCGTGCGCCAGCGCGCCCAGGCGGCGCTGTGGACCCTGCCGGGCCTGGGCCCGCGGCTGCGCGTGCTGGCGCTGGCGCGGCTGTACCGCTCGCTGGCCATGCTGCTGGCTTCCGGCGTGCCGGCCCTGGCCGCCTTGAAGATCGTCGTCGACGTGGTCGCCGCGCCCTGGCGCGCCGCCGTGCAGGCCGCGGCCGCGCAGATCGAGCGCGGCGAGCGCCTGTCGGCCGCTTTCGACACCCAGGATCTGGCCACGCCGGTGGCGCGCCGCATGCTGCGCGTGGGTGAGCGCAGCGGCGAGGTCGCGGCCATGCTGGAGCGCGCCGCCGCCTTCCACGACGAAGAGGCCGCGCGCCTGACCGATCTGCTGTCGCGCCTCGTCAACCCGGCGCTGATGCTGATCATGGGGGTCTTGATCGGCGGGATCATCGTGCTGATGTATCTGCCGATCTTCCAATTGGTGGAGCAGGTGCAATGAGCGCGATCTCGCTCACCGACTGGCTGCCCGCCGAGCAAGGCCCCTGGCATCTCGACTTCGAGCAGTGGCCTCAGGCCCAGGCCCAGCGCTGGCGCGCCGTGCTGGCCGTGGGCGCGGGCAACAGGCGCGTGCTGCTGGCCGAGCGCGACGAGGACGCCATGCTGCTGCAGAGCGCCGAGTCGCGCCTGAACGCGCCCGTCGGCTGGCAGCGCTGCACGCCCGAGGCGGTGACCCATTTCCTCGGCGCCGGCGAGGCCGACTTCCGCGCCCTGTCTGACGTCGAGGATGCGCTGACCGCCGTCGAGGACCACACCGAGGAGCTGTCGGCCCTGGCCTTGAGCGAACAGGCCAGCCCCGTCGTTCGCCTGCTCAACGCCACTCTCTACGACGCGCTGCAGGACACCGCCTCCGACATCCATATCGAATGCACGGCCCGCGGCGCCACCATCCGCTTCCGCGTCGACGGGGTCATGGCCGTGGTGCGCCAGGTCGAGAGTCCGCAGGTTGCCGAGCAGCTGGTGTCGCGACTCAAGGTCATGGCCGAGCTCGACATCGGCGAGCGCCGCCTGCCCCAGGACGGCCGCTTCAAGCTGCGTGTGCAGGGCCGCGATATCGACTTCCGCCTCAGCGTCATGCCCAGCGTCTTCGGCGAGGACGCCGTCATCCGTATCCTGGACCGCGCGGCCATCGCCCGCGCCGGCACGCTGACGCTGGATGCCCTGGGCTTCGACGACGAGGAGCGCGCCGCCATCCGCCACCAGGCCCGCCAGCCCCACGGCATGCTGCTGGTGACCGGCCCGACCGGCTCGGGCAAGACGACGACGCTGTACGCGACCCTGGCCGAGATCCACACCGGCGCCGACAAGATCATCACCATCGAAGATCCCGTCGAGTACCAGCTCAGCGGCGTGGTGCAGATCCCCGTCAACGAGAAGAAGGGCCTGACCTTCTCGCGCGGCCTGCGCTCCATCCTGCGCCACGACCCCGACCGCGTCATGGTGGGCGAGATCCGCGATGCCGAGACGGCGCAGATCGCCGTGCAGGCCGCGCTGACCGGCCACCTGGTGTTCAGCACGGTGCACGCGAACAACGCCTTCGACGTCATCGGCCGCTTCATGCACATGGGCCTGGACCTCTACAACGTCGTCTCGGCCCTGAATGCCGTGCTGGCCCAGCGCCTGGTGCGGCTGACGTGCAAGCACTGCGCCCGGCCCTTCACGCCCGATGCGGCCACGCTGGCCCGACACGGCGTCGTCAATGGCCACTTCATGAAGGGTGAGGGCTGCGGCCATTGCCGCGGCACCGGCTACAAGGGCCGCCGCGCCGTGGCCGAGCTGCTCAAGCTCGACGACGGCCTGCGCGACCTGATCGCGGCGCGCGCGCCCATGTCCGAGATCAAGGCCGCGGCCAAGGCGCGCGGCATGAAGTCGCTGCGCGAGATGGCCCTGGCCGCCGTCTGCCGCGGCGACACCACCTTCGAGGAGCTGGAACGTGTCACCCTCGATGAGTGAGCGCCTGCGCCGGCAATTGAGCGCGCGGCTGGCCAAGCCGCGGCGCGTCTTCGTCACGCCCGGCGGCGACGAGTTCGCGGCCTGGTGCAAGGACCTGCCCGGCACGGCCGTCGAACTGGTGATCAGCGCCCGTGCCCTGCACGAGCTGGTCGTCGAGCCCGGCCTGCCGCTGGCTGACCTCGACGCCGTGCAGGCCTATGCCCAGCAGCAGTTCGCCCACTATTTCGGCGCCTCCGCGCAGCGCTTTGCCATTGCGCCGTGGAAGCTCGGCGAGGCGTCGGGGGCGTCTGCCCTGCATGGGCTGGACCTGGCCGCGCTGCGCAGCCAGGCCGAGGCCGCGAACGTGCGCCTGCATGCGGTGCGTCCCGCCTGGGCCGCCTGGCTGGCCTCGTTGCCGGCCGCCACGCGCGCCGGCTCGGGCCGCGTGGTGTGGCATGAGGGCGCTGATGGGGAAAAGACGGCCGTCGTCATCCAGCTCGACCGCGGCCGCGTCACCGGCCTGCAGTCGCGCCGCGTGCGGAGCCTGGCCGACCTCGGCGGCCTGGGCGATGAAGGGCCGCTGGCCGTCGGCACCCCGGCCGATGAACTCGTTCCGCAGCCCGGCCCCGCCACGCCGCAGCCCGACTTCCTGCCGCGCAGCGGTCGCTCGAATCTGGCCTGGCCGCTGGCCCTGACCGGCGCCCTGGTGCTGGCCACGGCGGCGTGGAGCGCCTTTGACAGCCATCGCGCGCTGGACGTCGCCCAGGCCGCGCGCGACCGCGTCGCCACGCTGCGCCCCGCGGCGGCACCCAAGCCGGCTGCGCGCAGCACGCGCGCCGAGCCGGCCGAGAACCGCGCCGCCATCGAAGCCCGGGCCCTGCTGGCCATGCCCTGGGAGCCTCTGCTGACTCGTGTCGAAGTTGCCGGCGCCGAGGCCAAGACCATCGCCTGGCTGGGCCTGGACGCCAGCGCCGGCCGCGGCGAGCTTCGCCTGGAAGGCCTGACGCCCGACAAGCTGCTCGCCCTGCAACTGGCCGAGCAATTGGGCACGACGCCCGGTTGGCGCCAGGTCGTGCTGTCGCGCTTCTCGACCGCCGAGACCGGCCTGGTCGGCCAGCGCTTCGAGATCAATGCCCGCGTGACGACGGGAGGCGGCTCGTGAAGCGCCCCGCCTTCGTCAAGGCGCTCGTCAAAACATTGGGCTGGCCCGGCCTGCTGGGCATCGCGGCCCTCGCACTCGCCATCGTCGCCGTCGTGCTCGGCCAGCGCTGGGACGTGCAGGCCACCAAGCTGCAGGCCGAGGCTCGCGAGCTGCGCACCCAGGCGCGGCCGGCAGTTGCGGCCGCCTCCGCGCCGATCAGCGTGCAGCAATGGCAGGCCTCGCTGCCGCCGTCGAGCAGCCGCCAGCAGCGACTCGCCGACCTGCTGGAACTCAGCATCCGCCTCGACCTGAGCGGCGCTCGCACCGAGCACCGCCTGTCCAGCAGCGAAGGCCTGGAGAGGCTGCGCGTGACCATGCCGGTGACGGGCAGCTATGCCCAGGTGCGCCGTTTCGTCGGCGCGGCGCTGGAGCACGACCCGGCGCTGAGCCTGGACGGCATCAAGCTGCGTCGCGTCAGTCCCGTGAGCGCCAGCGTTGACGCCGAGCTGCAATGGTCGCTGCACGGAAGGGCCGCGCCATGACGCCGCGTCAGCTGGCCCTCGGCGGCGCCCTGGCCGCGACGCTGGCCGCCACCGCCTGGGTGGCCACCCGTCCCGACGACGACACGGCTGCCGTCGTGGCCGCGCCGGCGCGCCGCGCGGATTCGTCGGCCCCAGCGGCTTCCGCGGTCCTCGCAGCGGCGCCGACGACCACGGCGCGTGAGGCCAGGGCCGAAGTGACCGAGTCTCAACTCGCCGCCTGGCAGCCGCCTCCACCGCCGCCCCCTCCGCCGGCACCGCCACCCCTGGTGGCGCCGCCGCCACCCCCGCCCGTCGCGCCGCCGGCGCCCTACCAGATGATCGGTCGCGTCGTCGAAGGCGAGGGCGCCAAGGCCGTCGATGTCGCCCTGCTGACCGGCCCCAACAAGGTCCTCAGCGCCAAGGCCGGTGACGTCATCGACGGCCAGTGGCGCGTCGAGCAGGTCTCCGACAGCGGCGTGCGCCTGACCTGGCTGCCCGGCCAGCTTCCCCAGAACATCGTTTTCAAGGCTGTGCCATGAAGCAGCTCCTCCTTCTTTTCGGCGTCACGCTGCTTCTCGCAGGCTGCGCCAACCCGGCCTTGCGCCAGGCCGAAGACCTCGGCCGCAGCAACCAGTGGCCCGCGGCCCTGCGCGTGCTGGACGACGCGGTCGCCAAGGATCCGACCGATCCGCAGCTGCGTGCCGCCCAGGTGCGCGCCCGCGAGCAGGCGTCGGCCCGCCTCATCCTGCAGATCGAAGCCCTGCGAGCGCAAAGCCGCTGGGACGAGGCTTCGGCGCTGTTGAGCCAGTTGGCCCTGGCCGATGCCCGGCATCCGCGCCTGGCCGCGCTGACGACCGAGGTCGAACGCAGCCGCCGTCAGGACGCCCAGCTCGCCACCGGCCGCGCGGCGCTGAAGGAAGGGCGGCTGGAGCGTGCCGAAGCCGTGGCGCGTGACATCCTGGCCGAGTCGCCCCAGCATCCGGGCGCCCGCCTGCTGGCCAGCCAGGTCGCCCAGGCGCGGCCGCTGGAGACGACGGTCGGCGAGCTCGGGGTCGCCTTCCAGAAGCCGGTCACGCTGGAATTCCGCGAGGCGCCGCTGCGCCAGGTCTTCGAGGCGCTGTCGCGCAGCAGCGGCGTCAACTTCGTCTTCGACAAGGACGTGCGCGCCGATGCGCGCGTGACGGTCTTCCTGCGCAACGTGACGATGGACGAGGCCATGCGCGTCATCCTCGGCACCCAGCAGCTGGACCGCAAGATGCTCAACGAGACCTCGGTGCTGGTCTTCCCCAACACCGCCGCCAAGCAGCGCGAGCACCAGGAGCTGATCACCCGCACCCTCTACCTGACCAATGCCGACGTGAAGCAGGTGCAGGCCATGGTGCGCACCATCGCCAAGGTGCGCGACGTCTTCATCGACGAGCGCCTGAACCTGCTCGTCGTGCGCGACACGCCCGAGGTGCTGCGCCTCGTCGAGAAGCTGATCGCCTCCGTCGACCTGCCCGAGCCCGAGGTCATGCTGGAAGTCGAGGTCATGGAGCTGGCCACCGACCGCGTCGACGAGCTCGGCCTGAAATGGCCCGAGCAGGCCTCGCTGGGCATCAGCGACGCGGCCGGCAACATCCCGGCATCGGTCTTCGTCGGCGGCAAGAACCCGATCAACTTCCGCGCCAGCATCGCCAACCCCGCCGTCGTCGCGACGCTGCGCGGCACCGCCGGCAACTCCAACATCCTGGCCAATCCCAAGATCCGCGTGCGCAACCGCGACAAGGCCAAGGTCCACATCGGCCAGAAGCTGCCGGTGTTCACGACGACGACCAACTTCACCGGCTCGACCTCGGTGGCGGCCTCGGTCAGCTATCTCGACATCGGCCTCAAGCTCGACGTCGAGCCCACCATCCAGCTCGACAACGACGTCGTCATCAAGGTGGGCCTGGAGGTCAGCAACCTGATCCGCCAAGTCACCGGCCCCGGCGGCACGACGGCCTACGAGATCGGCACCCGCAACACCTCCACCGTGCTGCGCCTGGCCGATGGCGAGACGCAGGTGCTGGCCGGCCTCATCAACGACGAGGACCGCAAGGCTGCGACCGGCATCCCCGGCCTGTCCACCATCCCGGTGCTGGGCCGCCTGTTCGGCACGACGACGGACACGCGCAACAAGACCGAGGTGGTGCTGCTGATCACGCCGCGCGTGGTGCGCAACCTGGCCGTGCCCGATGCGTCGTTGACGCGCCTGGCCAGCGGCACCGACGCCAGCCCCGGTGCCTTCAGCAGCCTGCTGCGCCGCGACGCCAAGGTCGGCGTGGCGCCGAGCAGCAGCGCCGGCGCTGCCGCACCTGTGGCCCAGCCCCAGCCCGCCGCGGCGCCGCCCGCCGAGGCCCTGCTGAAGCTGGACGTCACGCCGCAGATTCCCCCCGGCGGCACTGTCTCCGTCGCGCTGAAGAACGACAGCGCCCTGCAGATCAAGGGCGAGCTGGAATACGACGCCAGCCGCCTGACGCCGGCCCAGCCGCTGCAAGGCGCGGTGCCGGGGCGCTACCCCGTCGAGCTGGCGCCGCGCAGCGACCGCGTCGTCGCCTTCCGCGCGCTGCCGCCGGCGGCCGGCCAGGTGCTCAACATCAGCGTCAGCGCGCTCTCCGCGACGGGCCTCAACGGCGAGTCGGCGGCGGTGCGCCTGGAAGGCTCCGGCCTGCTGACGGTCGAACCGGTGAAGTAAGAACCGGCCATGCGCTCCCGTGGGTTCACGCTGATCGAGATGCTGGTCGTGCTGGCCATGCTGGGCGTGCTCGCGTCCGCGGCCCGGCCCCTGCTCGAGCTGTCGGTGCAGCGCAGCCGCGAACACGAGCTGCGCCAGGCCCTGCGCACGCTGCGCGAGGCCCTGGATGCCTACAAGCACGCCACCGAGGTCGGCAGCATCGCGCTGAGCCCCGAGGACAGCGGCTATCCGCAGAAGCTGACCTTGCTCGTCGACGGCGTGGTCGACGTGAAGTCACCCAATGGCCGCAAGATCTATTTCCTGCGCCGCCTGCCGCGCGATCCGTTTGCGCCGAGCGAGCAGGGCGCCGCCGAGACCTGGGGTCTGCGGGCCTACGACAGCCCGCCCGACGACCCGCGCGCGGGCAAGGACGTCTTCGACGTCTACTCGCGCTCGGAGCGCAAGGCGCTGGACGGTTCCAAGCTGAAGGACTGGTGATGAAGCCCGAAATGCCAGCCCCCCGCTCGCGAGTACGCGGTCGGCCCCCCGAGGGGACGCGAGCCGGCCTAGGGGCGGCCCGGCGCCCGGCTCAGGGCTTCACCCTCATCGAGCTCATCGTCGTGATGGCCATCGTGGCCCTGCTCGCGTCCATCGTCGCGCCGCGCTATTTCGCGTCCCTGCACAAGAGCAAGGAGACGGCCCTGCTGCAGTCGTTGACGACGATGCGCGATGCCATCGACCAGTACGCCGCTGACAAGGGCCGTTATCCCGATTCCCTGCAGGAGCTGGCCGCGGCGCGCTACATCCGCGACGTGCCCGAGGACCCGCTGACGTCCAGCCGCGAGACCTGGGTCGAGCTGCCGCCGCCCACCGAGATGCAGGCCAATGGCCGGGTCTGGGATGTGCGCAGCGGTGCGGCCGGGCGCAGCGCCGATGGCCGTCTCTACGCCGACTGGTAGCCGGTGATGGCGCGTCCGCAGCGCGGCTTCAGCTATCTGGCCGTCCTCTTCCTCGTCGCATTGACCGCGGCTGGCCTGGCGGCCCTGGGCCAGGCCTGGAGCACGGCGGCCGAACGCGAGCGTGAGAAGGAGCTGCTGTTTCGTGGCGGCGAGATTGCGCGGGCCATCGCGGCCTATGCCAAGACCACGCCCCCGCCCGAGCAATATCCCAAGAGCCTGGACGATCTCGTCGCGGACAACCGCGGCGTGAAGCCGCGACGCCATCTGCGTCGCGCCTACGAAGACCCGTTCACCGGCAAGCCGGACTGGGAGCTGGTGCCCGAAGCCGGCCAGCCCGGCGCCTTCAGCGCGGTACGCAGCCGCTCGGAGCATCTGCTGCTGCGCGACGTCGGCCCGGACGGTGTCCAGGTGCGCGTCGCGCGCGACCTGCTCTTCTCCGCGCGCAATGCGACGGCCGGTGCGCAGCTGCCGGCCGACCCCGCTTCCGCTGCCTCGGCGGCCAGTGCGGCGTCAAGGTGATTTCCACGGGGTGATTTCTGTCGACCTAGTCAAGTCTGCGGACTCGGGGAATACCCCTTCCCCCCTTGCTTGGATGCCGGGGAACTTGGGATGGTCGTGGAATTTTGCTCAAACAGAATCGGCCGCCTAGTTGGGCCTGGTGGCCTATCTACGCGCAGGCACTCTGGTCGTCAGACCTTGGCGGTTGGGGTGGTGGCAGTGCTTATGCACCGCGGCCCTGCGCAGCATTGATCAACTTTGCATAGAAAGTGGGTAGTTAGATGAAGAAGACTTTGACGTCGATCGCTTTTGCAGCGGTGGCCCTTGCCGCTTCGGTCGGCGCCCAGGCGGGCGTGCTGCGCACGACGATGACCTTTGATCCGGTGGACACGTCGGGGCTGTTCTTCCCGCCTCTGCTGGTCAACGGTGATGAGTTCTACCAGGCCGGGCTGGGCGGTCGCACGATGTGGCTCGACCCGGCGTCGAACGCTCAGGGTGCCCAACTTGGCGACCTCACCGGCGCCATCCTCAACGGCGCTTGCGCCGATCTGATGTGCCCGATCAACAACGCGACGAACTATGTCGGCCTGGTCGACGACGCCTTCCTGGCTTTCGGTTCGACCGGCAACTTCACTTTCTCCGTGAAGAGCCTGAACGCCAGTTTCATCGGCTCCGGCGACCCGCTTGATGCGACGCCCGGCTATCTCGCTCTTCAGGGCGTGACGGCTGGCGGCATGTCCCTGACCGCCTACTACGCGCTGAGCGGCGTCGATGCCAATGGCCACCTGAACTTCGGCGCCATCGACACGGGCGCCTTCGGCGACTACGAGTTCGCTGTCGTCTATGCCTACGGCTATGCCTGCGCCAACGTGAGCTGCTCGGCGTTCTCGACCAACCGCGCCCAGTTCGCCCTTGACGACATCACCATCGAGCACGTGCCCGAGCCGGCCAGCCTGGCCCTGCTGGGTGCCGCCGGTCTGGCGGCCCTGGGTGCCCGTCGTCGTCGCGCTGTCTGAACGCCCCCCGCCGAAAGGATCATTCAATGAAGATGAAACTCAAGCCCGCCGCACTGGCGACGCTGGTCCTGCTCTCTGGTTTGGCCACGAGCTCCTTTGCACAGGACCGCAAGACCTACATCGTCCAGCTCAAGGACGAACCCGCTGCCTCCTACCAAGGCACGGTGTCGGGCCTGGCCGCCACGCAACCGGCAGCCGGCGAAACCTTCAGGTACGGCAGCGCTGCCGTGCAGGCCTACGTCAACTACTTGGGCCAGCAGCAGAACACCGTGATCTCCTCGGTCGGCAATGCGCCCGTCCTGGCGACCTACAACACCGTGTTCAACGGCTTCGCCGCCCGGCTGACGGATGACGAGGCCCGCACGCTGGCCGCCAACACCCAGGTCGTCGGCCTGTGGCAGGACGAAGCCCGCCAGGTCGACACCATCTCCACCAGCAAGTTCCTGGGCCTGACGGCCGCGGGCGGCCTGTGGTCTCAGACCGTGGGTGGCGCGGCCCTCAAGGGTGAGAACATGGTGATCGGCGTGGTCGACCTGGGCATCTGGCCCGAGAACCCCGCTTTCTTCGACCGCGTGGACGCCAACGGCGTGCCGAGCAACAACCCGGCCGACGCGCAGGTCTACGGCCCCAAGCCCGCCACCTATCTGGGCGGCTGCGTGGCTGGCGAGGGCATCGACCCGGCCAAGCATTGCAACAACAAGCTGATCGGCATCCAGCACTTCAACGCCGGCTTCATCGCTTCCGGCAACACCCCGCACTGGACCTCGTTCGCCTCGGGTCGTGACGACCTGGGCGGCGCCACCGGCCATGGCGGCCACGGTGACCACACCGCGTCCACCGCGGCAGGCAACGCCAACGTCACCGCCATCGTCAACGGCATCGCCCTGGGCCAGGCCTCCGGCATGGCGCCGCGCGCCCGCGTCGCGGCCTACAAGGTCTGCTACACCTATGTGAACGCCGCCGCGACCGACGGCACCGGCAGCCAGAACAGCTGCTTCAACTCCGACTCGGTGGCCGCCATCGACAAGGCAGTGGCCGACGGCGTCAACGTCATCAACTACTCGATCAGCGGCTCGCAGACCACGGTCAACGATCCGGTCGAGCAGGCCTTCTACCGCGCCTCGTTGGCCGGCGTCTTCGTGGCCGCTTCGGCCGGCAACAGCGGCCCCGGCCAGGCGGTCGCCCACATCAGCCCCTGGCTGACGACGGTGGCCGCGTCCACGCATGACCGCGCCTTCTCGGGCGACGTCACGCTGGGCAACGGCGTGAAGTACACCGGGGCTTCGCTGAACAGCCTGACCGCGCTGACGGGCAAGTCCATCATCCGCGCCGAGGATGCCGGCATCGCCGGCGCCAGCGCCAACCTGCCGCTGTGCTTCAGCAACCCGCTCGAGCTGGATCCCGCCAAGGTGGCCGGCAAGATCGTCGTCTGCACGCGCGGCAACAACGCCCGCGTCGACAAGAGCCTGGCCGTGCTGAACGCCGGCGGTGTCGGCATGGTCATGATGGACAACGGTTCCGGCCTGGTGGCCGAGGCCCACTCGGTGCCGACGGTCCACGTGACCACGGCCGACGGTGCCGCCATCAAGACCTACGCCCAGACTGCCGGTGCCAGCGCCGACATGACCAAGTTCTACATCGGCACCGCCCCGGCGCCGATCATGGCGAACTTCTCGTCGCGCGGCCCGAACGGCGGTGACGGCAACATCCTCAAGCCCGACCTGACCGCCCCCGGCGTGGACATCATTGCCCAGGTCACCCCGGCCCTGAGCCAGGCCGACCGCAATGCCGTCGTTGCCGGCACCCTGGTCCCCCCGCCCGATTGGGCCTCCTACCAGGGCACGTCGATGTCCAGCCCGCACGTGGCTGGCGTGGCGCTGCTGCTGAAGCAGGCTCACCCGACCTGGGGCCCGGGCGCCATCAAGTCGGCCCTGATGACCACGGCCTATTCGACGCTGAACGACGGCGTGGCCGGTGCCTCCAACGGCCTGCTGCCCTGGTCGCAGGGCGCAGGCCACATCGACCCGAACAAGGCCAACGATCCCGGCCTGGTCTACAACGCCGGCAAGAACGACTGGGTCAAGTACCAGTGCAAGGTGAACAAGTCTGCTGTCCAGCCGGCCAGCGATTGCACCAACATCGGCACCCTGGACGAAACCTACAACCTGAACCTGCCGTCCATCACGGTCAGCACGGTGACGGGCAGCACCATCGTCGCCCGCAACGTCACCAACGTCGGCGCCTCGGCCGCGACCTACACGGCCGCGGTCACGACGCCGGCCGGCTTCACGACGACGGTGTCGCCGTCGACGCTGACGCTGGCCCCGGGTGAGACCAAGTCCTTCACCGTCACCATCGCCGCTGCCGGCGCCGCCGAAGGCGTCTGGCAATTCGGTCAGCTGGTCTGGAACGACGGCGCCGGCCACAGCGTGCGCGCCCCGATCCAGGTCAAGGCCGGCAAGGCAATCTCGGCACCCGCCGAGTTCACCGACACCAAGGCCTCGGGCAGCAAGCTGTTCACGGTGCGCACCGGTTTCGCCGGCCGCATGGGCGTGATCAAGGGTGGCCTGAAGGACGTGACGATGGGCGCGGAGACGTCGCTGTCGCCGCTGGCGACCGGCTCGACGACGCTGGCCAACCGCTGCTACAGCAGCAACAACTACGCGTCGATCGCCAAGTACAACTTCACCGTGCCGGCGGGTGCCATCGTGGCTCGTTGGGCCCTGCGCCAGGCCGATGTGGGCACCGCGGTTGATGACCACGACATGGTCGTCATCAACATGACCGCCGCCACCGTCGCCGGCTACTCGGGCAACGACGGGTCGGATGAAGTCGTGCAGATCGCCTCGCCGGCAGCCGCCACCTACCGCGCCTGCGTGCTGGCCTACGCGGGTGTCGCGCCGATGAAGCACAAGCTGTCGAGCTGGATCGTCATGCCTGGCGACGCCGCTGGCCTGAACGCCCTGGTGCCGAGCTCGGTCTACGCCGGCAGCACGGCCACGGTCGGCCTGAGTTGGTCGGGCCTGGCTGCAGGCAAGCGCACCGTGGGTGGCGCGCAATGGCTGGATGCCTCCGGCAAGGTGCAGGCCACCACCATCCTGCGTGTCTCGACCGACGGCAGCGTGCCGGTGCAGAACGTGCCGACCAACATGCCGAGCAAGCTGGTCGAAGCCACCACCGGCGAGTAAGCCAAGCCATCTCGCCAGGGCCTTCGCCCTGGCGCCATCGGGCCGCATGCCGCGAGGTGTGCGGCCTTTTTCTTGGCTAGCGGGCGCTGTTGGGGCCGGCGAGCTCGCAGCGACCCGCGACGCAGGCCGCGCCGGGATCGGCCACGAACATGCAGTTGGAGCGCAGGCCGCCGGCGTCGGTTTCGCGCCGCTCCGCGTCGGCCTGGCGTGCGGCCAGCGCCGCCAGCCTCTGGGCATCGGTGCCCTGGGTGGACCAGGCCAGATAGCTGGCGGGTCCACCGCAGGCCTTGGCGCCCACGGCGATGGTGCGGCATTGCGAGTCGGCGGTGCAGGCGGCGGGGCCGACGAGGGCGCGCAGCTCGCGCCCGAGCCGCACGGACTCGGTTTCGGCGGCTGCCGGCGCAGGGGCCGGTGCCGGCGGCGGTGTCTGTGCGCAACTGGCCAGGGCGGCGGCGGCGAGCAGGGCGGCGAGCAAGCTATGGGTTTTCATGCCCCCATGTTGGGCCCCGTGCGGGTCCTTGGCAACAACTAGGATGCCGGCATGCGAGCCTTGTCATGCCTGTTGCTTGGCCTTGCCGCCCTGGCGCCAGCCAGGGCCCAGGAGAGCTGCCAGCCCAGCGAGGCCGCCGTACTGGCGGCCTTGAACGCCTTTCGTGCCCAGCCCCAAGCCTGTGGCGAGCGCGCCTGGCCGGCGGTGGCGCCGCTGCACGCCAATCCCTTGCTGGCCGAATCGGCCCGCCGCTATGCCCTGGAGCTGTCCAGGCGCGACCGCCTCGAGCATGTCGGCGCAGGCGGCACCTCGCTGCGAACGCGGGTGCGCGAGGCCGGTTATCTGATGAAGTCGGCCGGCGAGAACCTGGCCGGCGGCCCGGAGACCCTGGACGAGGCCATGGCCCAGTGGCTGGCCAGCCCGGCGCATTGCGAGAACCTGATGGCGCCGGACTTCCAGGAATTCGGCCTGGCCTGTGCGGTGGGCTCAGGCAGGCTGCAGCGCTACTGGGTGCTGCACATGGCGGCCCCCACAAAAAAATGAAGCCCCTCGTCCAAGGAGTACCTTGGCCGGTCCCCCGAGGGGACGCCGATGCATGCGGCATTGAGCCGCATGCACATCGCCCAAGGCGGGCCGGCAAGGGAGCGGCCCGGCGCTCGGCCCGCTAAATCCAGCCGAGATCGATGGCGCGCAGAACGGCCTGCGTGCGGTCGCGCACGCCCATCTTGGAGAAGATGGCCGAGCAGTGGTTCTTGATGACGCCTTCGCTGTTGCCCAGCAGGCCGGCGATCTCGGTGTTGCTGCGGCCACTGGCGACCAGGCGCAGTACCTGCAGCTCCTTCGGGCTCAGCGGGTCGGGATGGTCGGCCGCCGTGAAGGCGCGCTCGCCGCCCTTGGCTTCCATGCGCGTGGTGAGCGATGGCCGCAGCGCCGTGCCGCCGCCGTGTACGTCGCGCAGGGCCTGGGCCAGGGTCTCGGGGCTGATGGCCTTGAGCAGGAAGCCGCGGGCGCCGGCGCGCACCGCCTCGTCGAAGGCGGCGGTGTCGTCGAAGGTGGTCAGCAGGATGACCGGCAGGCGCAGGGCACGCGCGGCCAGCGCGCGGATCAGGCCGATGCCGTCCAGGCGCGGCATGCGCATGTCGGACAGGATGACGTCGGGCATGTCGTCTGCCGCAGCGGCAGACAGCCATTCCAGCGCCTCGGCGCCGTCGCTGGCCTCGCCGACGACCTGCAGTTCGTCATGCAGCGCGAGCAGGCCCTTGAGGCCTTCCCGCACCAGTTGTTGGTCTTCGACCAGCAGGATCTTGATCACACCCATCGCGGACATCTCAGCTCGATTCGAAATCCCGGGCTGGTGCGGGTCACGCACATCTGCCCGCCCAGCTCGGCCATGCGTTCGGTCATGCCCGAGAGACCGTTGCCAAAGCCCTCGGCGCGGCCCTCGCGCCAGCCCGGCGCTCCCCGCCCATCATCGTCGATGCTGACGGCGACCTCATCCCCATCACCCCTGAGTTCGACCTGGACGCGACGCGCCCCGGCATGACGAACGCTGTTGGTCACGCCTTCCTGTACACAGCGCAGCAGGGCGTGGGCGGCGCGCGGCCCGAGGTCGCGGGCGGCATCGTCCAGGGCCAGCTCGATGCGGGTGCTGGCAATGCCTTCGGCCAGGGCCTGCAGGGCGGCCGACAGGTCGATGCGCTGCGAGCTGCGCTGCTGGGAGACGGCTTCACGCACATCGGCCAGCAACTGGGCCGCCACCCCCTCGGCGCGCCCCATGGCCTGGCCGGCGCCCGAGGTGTCCTGGCGCACCAGCAGGGCACCGCCGAGCTGCAGCTGCAGGTTCAGCGCCGTCAGGTGGTGACCCATCAGGTCGTGCAGCTCACGGGCGATCTGCATGCGTTCGTTGTAGCGCATCTGCTCGGCCAGCAGGTGCTCGCCGGCCATCTGCTCGGCCAGCACGGCCTGCAGCCAGCGGCGCTTCTCGGCCTCGGCCGCGGCCATGCGACCCAGGCCGAAGGCCAGACCGTGCAGGGCCAGCATGGAGGACAGCAGGCCGAACTGGTCCAGCCAGGCCGTCGCCTGCGGAGCCGCATAGATGCCGGTGTTCAGCAGCACCTGGGCGAAGCCGAAGCCCAGGGCCAGCCGCGCCGGCAGCAGCACGGCCGCAAGCGCCGTGACCAGGAAGGGCAGGCCGGGTGTGACGCCGAAGGCCAGCAGGTCGACGAGCAGCAGCCAGGCCAGGCGGCGGTTCACGGCGACGACGCCGCCACCCTGGCTGGCCAGGCGCCACATCAGCGCGACGAAGGCCAGCAGCAGGCCCACGCACAGCAGCAGCAGGCCGCGGTCGTTGGCGCCACCGCCGGCCGCGCGCCAGACCCAGGCGACCAGGCCGTCATAGGGCTCGGTGCGGGCGCCCAGCAGCGCCGCGCCGGCGCTGACCAGCTCCATCACGCAAACGACCAGGGCCGCCAGCCGCAGCACCACACCGGGTTCGGCGAGGCGGGCGAGCAGGCGGTCGAACTTCGTCATTCGGCCAAGGCGGCTGAAATGACGCCGCCGCCCAGGCAGACCTCGCCGTCATAGAGCACGGCGCTCTGGCCAGGCGTCACGGCCCATTGCGGGTCGGGGAAGCGCAGCTGCAGATGGCCGCTGGCGTCGAAGCCGACGCTGCAGGGGGCGTCGGCCTGGCGATAGCGCGTCTTGGCGGCGGCCTCGCCAGTGGTCGGCGCCCGGCCGGAGACCCAGCTCAGGTCGTCGGCGACCAGGGCCGGGCTTTGCAGCAGCGGGTGGTCGTGACCCTGCACGACGATCAGCGTGTTGTTCGGGATGTCCTTGGCCGCGACGAACCAGGGCTCGTGCTCACCACCACCACGCGGGCTGCCCTTCTCCTTCACGCCGCCTATGCCCAGGCCCTGGCGCTGGCCCAGGGTGTAGAAGCTCAGGCCCACGTGCTCGCCCAGCTTGCGGCCGCGCTCGTCCTTGATGGGGCCGGGCTGGTGCGACAGGTATTTGTTCAGGAACTCGCGGAAGGGCCGCTCGCCGATGAAGCAGATGCCGGTCGAGTCCTTCTTCTTCGCATTGGGCAGGCCGATCTCGGCGGCGATGCGTCTCACCTCGGTCTTGGGCAGGTGGCCGACCGGGAACATGGCTTTGCTGATCTGCGCCTGGCTGAGGCGGTGCAGGAAATAGCTCTGGTCCTTCAGCGGGTCCAGGCCCTTGAGCAGCTGGAACTCGCCGTTCACTTCACGGACGCGAGCGTAGTGGCCGGTGGCGATCTTCTCGGCACCCAGGCGCATGGCATGGTCGAGAAAGGCCTTGAACTTGATCTCGGCGTTGCACAGCACGTCGGGGTTGGGCGTGCGGCCGGCCTGGTATTCCTGCAGAAAGCTCTCGAAGACGCGATCCTTGTACTCGGCGGCGAAGTTGACGTGCTCGATGTCGATGCCCAGCACGTCGGCCACCGAGGCGGCGTCCAGGAAGTCCTGGCGCGTCGAGCAGTACTCGTCGTCGTCGTCGTCTTCCCAGTTCTTCATGAAGATGCCGACGACCTCATGCCCCTGCTGTTTCAGCAGGTGGGCGGTCACGGCCGAGTCCACGCCGCCGGACAGGCCGACGACGACTCGATGCTTTTTCTCAGCGGAACTCATGCCCCGATTGTCCCAAACGGCCCTTTAGCCTTTTGGAAACAGGCTTTCCGCACGCTGGTAGAGCACCCAGCTCGTGGCGATGAACTTGTCGCCGCCCTGGGGTCGGTTGCCGCGGTGGGTGTGGGTGAAGCCGCCGGGCGCGATCAAGAGGCTGCCGGTGCGAGGAACTATCTTGCGGCCTTGGTAGAGGAACTCCGTCTCGCCCTCGGCGAAGTCGTCGTTCAGATAGAGGGTCCACAGCACCGCCCGGTGCAGGGCCTCACCCTGGTCCAGCCGCGGGTACTGCTCGCAATGCCAGTAGGGGTAGCCGCCCTGGCCGGCCGTGTAGCGCTGCAGATTGATGGCGCCGGGGCGGAAGACCTTGGCGATCAGGCCCATCAGCATCTCGTCGTTCAGCCCGGCCACGGCCTCGGCATCCAGCGCAGCCATGGTGCCATCGGCCTTCTGCATCTGCAGCTTCAGCGGCGCCAGGGCCAGATGGGCATAGCGGCGCAGATAGTGCTTGAAGCCGGCGATGACGGCGTTGTCGAGCTGCTGGCAGGCGTCCGCCCATTCGGGATGGCGGCTGATGGCGATGTCCCAGCTGTCTTTCATCGTCACGTCGACGCCGCTGCCGGTTTCGCCGCGCTGCAGGCGGTTGCTGGCCTGGAAACGCTCGACCAGAGCGCGGCAGGCCTCGGGGCTCAGCGCGCCGTCGTAGACCTCGATGAAGTCGGCAGAGGGTGTCATGTCGGCATTGTCAGCCGCCGACCTGGCGCTTCAGCAGGGCCTGCAACGTCGACTGGCGCAGGGCCTCCAGCTCGCCGCTGGCCTGCAGCCGCAGCAGGGCGGCGTTGAGCTTCAGGGCCAGGGCGGCGTGGCGGCCGGCCAGCACATGGTGGACGGTGTGCTCGTCCAGCACGATGTCCAGGCGCTGCAGGCCTGGCACGCCCGCGGGCTTCTGCGCCGGGCTGCCGGCCAGCTCGCTGAGCACGGCCACATCGGCCGCATCCGTGGCGAGCAGCCGCCACAGCTCGCGCAGGCTGCCGGCCTCGACGCGGTGCGTGCCGGGCGGCATCAATTGCTCGACACGCACGACGCCGCGCAGGTGGGCAACGCGCCAGCGCGTCAGGTCGGCCCAACTGCCGATGCGCAGCGTGGGGTCGCGCGTGTAGGCGCGCAGCGCGACCTGGCCCAGCGGCGTGGCGACGGCGACGACGCCTGGGTTGGCTTCGATGTAGTCGCGGGCCCGGTGGGTGTTGGCGTCGACTTCACCGCTGGCCAGCTGCAGGCCGGCGCGGCGGGCCGGCAGGTCGAGAAACTGCAGGGGCTGACCGATGTCGGCATAGAGCCGCGTCAGCACGGCTTCGCTGACGCCGATCAGGGGATTGGTCGTGCGGTCCCAGCTTGCGATCTGCACCGGCGGCTGCGGCTGGGCGGTGGCACGCAAGGCCAGGCCCAGGGGCAGGGCGACGCAGGCGGCGAGGCGCAGGCGGTGGGAGCAGGACGGCGTGTCGGGCATGTTGGGCGGGGGGCCAAGAATTGTGACGCCCGCCCTTCAGCCCCGACCACGCGCCGCGGCCCGCCGAGCGTCGAAATTCACGTTGCCTAGGGCGCCGGCTTGAAAAGCTGGCGCAGCGCCAGCAGGGCGGCCGGGTGATAGATCGTCCCGTGAGTCTCCTGCGGCAGGTTCAGCACCTGCCAGGCGCTGCCGGGGGCCAGCTCGCGCTTGAGCATGTCGACGAAGGCCTGCGCCGGTGCCACCAGGCTGGGCTCGGAGCTGGTGGCGATGAAGAGACGCGGCGCCACGCCCTTGCGCTGGCGCAGTGCGGCCTGGGCCGGCGCCGTCAGGCCGGCGGCGTTCCACCACAGGCTGGGGTCGAAGGCGACATAGGTGCTGAAGAGCTCGGGCTCCAGCACCCAGGTCTCGACGGTGAAGAGGCCGGCGAGGGACTCGCCCATCAGCACGCGTTCGTCGGTCACGCGGTAGCGCGCGGCCACGGCCGGCAGCAGTTCGTCGCGGATGAAGGCGCGAAAGGCCGCCGAGCCGCCGACGCGCGGCGCAATCTTGCGGTCGCTGTCCTGCGTGGTCGGGCCGGTCAGGTCGCGGCGGCGCTGGGTGTTCTCGATGCCCACCAGCAGGAAGGGCCGCACGGTGCCGTTGGCGAAGCCGACCTGCAGCAAACCGGCCACGTGCAGAAAGTCCTCGGCGATTCCGCCGTCGGGCATCACCAGCACCGGCAGGCGAGTCGTCGTGCTCTCGGCGTAGCCCGGCGGCGCGTAGACGTTGATGCGCCGCGTCTCGCCCAGCACGCGGGACTCCAGCATCAGCGTGTCGCCGATGACCAGTGGCTGGCGGGCGCCGCTGAAGTCGAGGGCCGAGGCGCCGAGGGCGGCGAGGGACAGCAGGGCAGTCAGCAGGCAGCGCAGCAGCAGATGGGGCATGGGAGATCCGGTGTCAGGCGTTGACCCAGGGCTGGGTCAGCGAGGGATGGGCGAAGACAGTATCCAGCGGCAGCCGGCGGCCGGCCGCGTGGTCCTCCACACAGGCCAGCACCAGCGGGCTGCGGTGGCGGTCGGCGCAGGCGCGGATCTCGTCCAGGCTCAGCCACAGCGTGCGGCGTATGCCCTGGTCCAGGGTGCGGCCGGCGATTTCCTCGCCCACTGCACCACTGAAGGCCAGTCGAACATAGGTCACATCCTCTAAACGTGCCGGGCGGACGAAGCGGGCCAGGTAGACGCCGAGGAAGGCATCGGGCTGGAAGGCCCGCATGGTCTCCTCCAGCGTCTCGCGCACGACGGCCTGAATCGGGCTTTCGGCCTGCTCCAGATGTCCCGCGGGGTTGTTCAGCCTCAGGCCCTCGGGTGTGTCTTCTTCGACCAATAAGTAGTGGTCTTCCCGTGCAATCACGGCGGCGACAGTCACGCTGGGGCGAAACCGGTCTGTGGCAGTCATGAAACCTCCCATCGAAATCCCGCACGGGACTGGCCCATCCATTGTGTAAGCTGCCGCGCACCCCTTGCCCCCGACAGGAGCTTCCATGCAGATCGGCGTACCGCGCGAACGCGCGGCCGGAGAGACCCGCGTGGCCGTCACGCCCGAGACGGCCAAGAAGCTGAAGGCCGCCGGCCACACGCTGCGCATCGAATCGGGCGCCGGCGTTGCGGCCAGCGTCACCGATGCCGCCTACGAGGCCGTGGGCTGCGAGATCGTCGACCAGGCCGCCGCCCTCGGCAGCGAGCTGGTGCTGAAGGTGCGCGCACCTGGCGCCGACGAGCTGCCGCTGATGAAATCGGGCGCCGCCCTGGTCGGCATGCTCAATCCCTTCGACCGCGACGGGCTCACCGCCATGGCCGGTGCGGGCCTGACGAGCTTCGCCCTCGAAGCCGCGCCGCGCACGACGCGGGCCCAGAGCATGGACGTGCTGTCCAGCCAGGCCAATATCGCGGGCTACAAGGCCGTCATGATCGCGGCCGACCGCTACCAGCGCTTCTTCCCCATGCTGATGACGGCGGCCGGCACCGTGAAGGCGGCGCGCGTCGTCATCCTGGGCGTCGGCGTCGCGGGCCTGCAGGCGATTGCCACGGCCAAGCGCCTGGGCGCCGTCATCGAGGCCAGCGATGTGCGGCCGTCGGTGAAGGAGCAGGTCGAGTCCCTCGGCGGCAAGTTCATCGACGTGCCCTACGAGACGGCCGAGGAGAAGGAAGCAGCGGAAGGCGTCGGCGGCTATGCCCGCCCCATGCCGCAGAGCTGGCTGGACCGCCAGAAGGCCGAGGTCGCCAAGCGCGTCGCGGCGGCCGACGTCGTCATCACGACGGCCCTGATCCCCGGTCGCGCCGCGCCGGTGCTGGTCACCGAGGACATGGTCAAGGCCATGAAGCCCGGCTCGGTCATCGTCGACATCGCGGCCCCCGCCGGTGGCAACTGCCCGCTGACCGAGGCCGGCAAGATTGTCACCAAGCACGGCGTCGTCATCGTCGGCGAGACCAATCTGCCGGCGCTCGTCGCGGCCGATGCGTCGGCGCTGTACGCCCGCAATGTGCTGGACTTCCTGAAGCTCGTCATCACCAAGGAGGGCACGTTCAACGTGCCGCTGGATGACGACATCGTCGCGGCCTGCCGCGTGACCCAAGACGGTCAAGTGACCCGGAGCTGAGCATGGATGTCGTCGACCACACCCTCATCAACCTGATCATCTTCGTGCTGGCCATCTACGTGGGCTACCACGTGGTCTGGACGGTCACGCCGGCCCTGCACACGCCGCTGATGGCCGTCACCAACGCCATCTCGGCCATCGTCATCGTCGGCGCCATGCTGGCCGCGGCCATGACCGAGACGCCCTTCGCCAAGGGCATGGGCGTGCTGGCCGTGGCCCTGGCCGCGGTCAACATCTTCGGCGGCTTCCTCGTCACGAGGCGCATGCTGGAGATGTTCAAAAAGAAGGAAAAGAAGGCACCGGTCGCGGAGGGCAAGCCATGAGCATGAATCTCGTCACGCTGCTCTATCTGATCGCCAGCGTCTGCTTCATCCAGGCGCTCAAGGGTCTGTCGCATCCGACGACGTCCATCCGCGGCAATCTCTTCGGCATGGTCGGCATGAGCATCGCCGTGCTGACGACGGGCGCCCTCATCGTCAAGCTCGCCGGCTCGGGTCTGGGCCTGGCGTGGGTGCTGCTCGGCCTCGTGGTCGGTGGCGGCTACGGCGCCTGGCGGGCCAAGACGGTCGAAATGACCAAGATGCCCGAACTGGTGGCCTTCTTCCACAGCATGATCGGCTTGGCCGCCGTGGCCATCGCGGTCGCGGCCGTCGCCGAGCCGGCGGCCTTCGGCATCACGCCGGCCATGGACGCCGCGCTGGCGGCCATCGCGCCGGAAGACGGTGTCGCTCCGCGCACGCTGGCGCCCATTCCGGGCGGCAACCGCATCGAGCTGGCCCTGGGTGCCTTCATCGGCGCCATCACCTTCACCGGCTCGGTCATCGCCTGGGGCAAGCTGTCGGGCGGCAGCAAGTTCCGCTTGTTCCAGGGCGCGCCGGTGGTCTTCAAGGGCCAGCATGCGCTGAACGCGGTGCTGGGCCTGGCGGCGGCCTTCTTCATCTTCGGTTTCTGGCACAGCCAGAGCGCCATGGACTTCGGCCTGGTCATCGCGCTGGGCTTCGTGCTGGGCGTGACGCTGATCATTCCCATCGGCGGCGCCGACATGCCGGTCGTCGTGTCCATGCTGAACAGCTATTCCGGCTGGGCGGCGGCGGGCATCGGCTTCTCGCTGAACAACAGCATGCTGATCATCTCCGGCTCACTGGTGGGCAGCTCCGGCGCGATCCTGAGCTACATCATGTGCAAGGCGATGAACCGCAGCTTCTTCAACGTCATCCTGGGCGGCTTCGGCGGCGAGGTCGGCGGCCCGGCGGCGGGTGCGGCCCAGCAGCGCAACGTGAAGAGCGGCAGTGCCGACGACGCGGCCTTCGTGCTCGGCAATGCCGAAAGCGTCGTCATCGTGCCGGGCTACGGCCTGGCCGTGGCGCGCGCCCAGCATGCGGTGAAGGAACTGGCCGCCAAGCTCACCGAGAAGGGCATCACCGTTAAATACGCCATCCACCCGGTGGCCGGCCGCATGCCGGGCCACATGAACGTGCTGCTGGCCGAGGCCGAGGTGCCCTATGACCAGGTCTTCGAGATGGAAGACATCAACGGCGAGTTCGGCCAGGTCGACGTGGCCATCATCCTGGGCGCCAACGACGTCGTGAACCCGGCGGCCCACGTCAAGGGCAGCGCCATCTACGGCATGCCCATACTGGAGGCCTACAAGGCCAAGACCATCATCGTCAACAAGCGCTCGATGGCGGCCGGCTATGCGGGGCTGGACAACGAACTCTTCTACATGGACAAGACCATGATGGTCTTCGGCGACGCCAAGAAGATCGTGGAGGACATGCTCAAGGCCGTCGAATAGCCCTGCGGAAAGCGCTCCCTAGAGAGCGCTATCGAATCCCCTGACCCGTGGGCTGTCAGCCTTCGGTCAGAATCGCCGCAACAAAGAAGGAGACAAGGCATGGAGCCGATCTGGCTGAAGCATTACCCGGCCGCTGTGCCGCGCGACGTCAACGTGTCGCTCTACCCCAGCCTGGTCGACCTGCTGGACACCTCGTTCAAGAAGAACGCCGCCAAGCCCGCCTATCTGATGATGGGCAAGAGCGTCAGCTTTGCGCAGGTGGACGAGGCCTCGCGTGCGATGGCCGCCTATCTGCAGAGCCTGGGCCTGGAGAAGGGCGACCGCGTCGCCCTCATGATGCCCAACCTCTTCCAGTACCCGGTGGCCGTGGCCGCCGTGCTGAGGGCGGGCTATGTGGTCGTCAACGTCAACCCGCTGTACACGCCGCGCGAGCTGGAGCACCAGCTCAAGGACTCGGGCGCCAAGGCCATCATCATCATCGAGAACTTCGCCTCGGTGCTGCAGCAGGTGGTGCGCAACGTGCCCACCAAGCACATCATCCTGGCGTCCATGGGCGACATGCTTGGCCTCAAGGGCCTGCTCGTCAACTACGTGGTGCGCAAGGTCAAGAAGATGGTGCCGGCCTTCGAGCTGCCGGGCGCCATCAAGTTCAACGACGCGCTGTCCAAGGGCCGCAGCCTGACCTACAAGGCGCCCAAGCTGGGCCCCGACGACATCGCCGTGCTGCAGTACACCGGCGGCACGACCGGCGTGTCCAAGGGCGCCGTGCTGCTGCACCGCAACCTGGTCGCCAACATCCTGCAAAGCGAGGCCTGGTACCAGCCCGCGCTGAAGAAGATTCCCGCCGGCGAGCAGGTCACGACCATCTGCGCGCTGCCGCTGTATCACATCTTCGGTTTCAACACGAACATGATGCTGTCCATGCACATGGGCGGCGCCAATGTGCTGATTCCGAATCCGCGCGACCTGCCGGCGGTGTTCAAGGAACTGGCCAACCACCGCTTCCACAGCTTCCCGGCCGTCAACACGCTGTTCATGGCCATGGCCAACCATGCCGACTTCGGCACGGTGGACTGGAGCCGCCTCGTCATCTCGGTGGGCGGCGGCATGGCCGTGCAGCAGGCCACGGCCAAGCTGTGGCTGGAGAAGACCGGCTGCCCCATCGTCGAGGGCTATGGCCTGTCCGAGACCTCGCCGTCGGCCAGCTGCAATCCGACCGACAGCACCGCCTACAGCGGCACCATCGGCCTGCCCATGCCGCTGACCGACCTGCAGCTGCTGGACGACGACGGCAACGAAGTGCCCATGGGCCAGCCGGGCGAGATCGCCATCAAGGGCCCGCAGGTCATGGCCGGCTACTGGCAGCGTCCGGACGAGACCGCCAAGGTCATGACGGCCAACGGCTATTTCCGCACCGGCGACATCGGCACCGTCGACGAACGCGGTTATTTCAAGATCGTCGACCGCAAGAAGGACATGATCCTGGTCAGCGGCTTCAATGTGTATCCGAACGAAGTCGAGGACGTCATCACCCAGATGCCCGGCGTGCTGGAATGCGCCGCCGTGGGCGTGCCGGACAGCAAGGCGGGCGAGGCGGTGAAGGTCGTCATCGTGAAGAAAGACCCGAATGTCACGGAAGCTGACGTTCGCGCCTATTGCGAAGCCAACCTGACGGGCTACAAACGTCCGAAGATCGTGGAGTTCCGTACCGAACTGCCCAAGACGCCGGTCGGCAAGATCCTGCGCAGGGAATTGCGGGACAAGAGCTGATGCTTTCCCATGGCCCGCGGGTGGTGAACCCGCCCGCAGGCGAGGTTCGATAACGTGCTCGATCTGCTGTATTCAAAAACCGATGCTGGCCGCGCCGAGATCCGCGCGCGGACCCTGCCGCTGTCGCGCACCGCGCGCAACCTGCTGCTTGTGCTGGACGCAAGCAAGCCGGGCAGCGAGTGGGTGCGCCTCGTCGCCGGTGCGAGCGAGGCCGATTTCGAGACCCTGCGCCAGCATGGCCTGATCGCGGCCCAGAACGCTGCCGGCCAACCCATGGCGACCCAACCGCCGGCGGCAGCGCCGGCCCCCGTGGCGACGGCACCTGCGCCGCTGGCTCCCGCGGCGCCGGCCCCGGCGGCGGCAGGTCACTCGCCGCTGCTGGACCGCGCGGCCCTGTACACCTATCTGAGCGGCGAGGCGACCAAGCTGCTCGGCCCGTTCAAGGGCTATGCCTTCGCCCTCGAGGTCGAACGCGCCGACAGTCTCGCCACCCTGCAGGGCCTGGCCCTGCAACTCGTCGAGCGCGTGCAGAAGGCCAAGGGCGAAGACGCCGCCCAGGCCGTGCGCGACGCCCTCGGCCTGCGCTGAGGGACACTCGCGGGCCTACCGCCTGCAGAGTCCGCCTTGCCCCGCTTCTTTGTCGACACCCCGCTCGCCGCGACCGATGGCGACATCGCCCTGCCGCCCGGCGCCGCCCGCCATGTGCAGGTGCTGCGTCTGCAGCCCGGTGATGCGTTGACCGTGTTCGACGGCAGCGGCCCGGAATGGCAGGCCGAGGTGACGGCCATGGGCCGCAGCGAGGTCAGGGTGAAGCTGATTGCTGCCGAGCAGCCGCAGCGCGAACTGGCACTGCACATCACGCTGGCCGTCGTCATGCCGGCCAATGACCGCATGGACTTCCTGGTCGAGAAGGCCTCGGAACTCGGCGCCGCGGCCCTGCAGCCGCTGATGGGCGAGCGCTCGGTGCTGCGCCTGAACGGCGAACGCGCCGACAAGAAGCGCAGCCACTGGCAGGGCGTGGCCGTCGCCGCGGCCGAGCAATGCGGCCGCACCGTGCCGCTGCGCGTCGAGCCCGTTCTGCCCTTGGCGAATTGGCTCGCTTCGCTGCCACCTCGCGACGATGAATGGCGCGGCCTGCTGAGCCCGCGCGCCGCCGCGCCGCTGGCCGGCTTTCCCCAGCAGCGTGCCCTCTTCCTCAGCGGCCCCGAGGGCGGCCTCAGCGACGCCGAAGAGGAGGCCGCCCGCGCCCGTGGCTTCGTGGCCATCACGCTGGGCCCGCGCATCCTGCGTGCCGACACCGCGCCGCTGGCCGTGCTCTCCTGGCTCGCCCTGTCTTGAACCGCAAGCTCGCCCTGCTGGTCCTGGTCCAGGGCCTGTTCCTGACCAACAACATCTGCTTCATGGCCATCAATGGCCTCGTCGGTCTGGCGCTGGCGCCGCGGCCGTGGATGGCCACCTTGCCCATCTGCGCCTACGTGGCCGGCGGCGCGCTGATGGCGCGCATGGTGGGCCGACACCAGCTGCGTTTCGGCCGCCGGCGTGCCTTCCAGATCGGTCTCGTCGTCGCCATGCTGTGCTGCGCCGTCGCGCTGTGGAGCGTGCTGCACTCGCAGTTCTGGGGCGTCGTGCTCGCGACGCTGGCGGCGGGCTACTACACGTCCAACGCGGCCCTCTACCGCTTCGCCGCCACCGAGATCGTCGCGCCCGAGAAGCGCGAGGCCGCCATCTCCTGGGTGCTGGGCGGGGGCTGCCTGGGCGCCATCGTCGGACCGGTCCTGGCGCGCGAAAGCAAGAACCTGCTGGTGGCGCCCTTTGCCGGCGCCTATCTGCTGCTGATAGTCGTCGCCGTCGTCGGCTTCCTGTTGATCTCGCTGATCGACTTCCCACCTCTGGCCCAGCCCGCGCCCGGTGCCGGTGGCCGCTCCAGCGCCGAGCTGGCGCGACAGCCCATCTTCCTGGTCGCGCTGGCCGCGAGTGCGCTCGGTTATGGCGTCATGAACCTGCTGATGGCCGCCACGCCCATCGCCATGGGCCAGTGCGGCCTGCCCTTCGCAGACGCCACGACGGTGCTGCAGTGGCATGTGCTGGGCATGTTCGTGCCCAGTTTCTTCACCGGGCCGCTGATCAAGCGCGTCGGCGTGCTGCCCGTCATGTCGGTCGGCGTCTTGCTCAACCTGGGCTGCGTGGCTTTTGCGCTGTCGGGCCAGGACCTGGATCATTTCCTCGGCGCCCTGCTGCTGCTGGGCATCGGCTGGAACTTCCTCTACATCGGCGGCACGACGCTGTTCACCCAGGCCTATCGCCCCGAGGAGAAGACGCGCGCCCAGGGGCTGCTGGACACCGGCGTCTACGCGACCATGACGCTGACTTCGTTCTCGTCGGGCGCCCTGGTCACGACGGGCGGCTGGCAGTGGATGAACTGGGCCAGCCTGGTGCCCATCGCGCTGTGCGCGGCGGCGCTGGCCGCGCTGGCGCTGCTTCAGCGCCGATCGTGCTGAAGGTATTCGGCGGCCATTTGTTGGCCGACGAGGTCCGGCTTCAGGCGCGGCAGTGACTTGATGTCCAGGTCGCGCTGGGTCACGAACAGCGGCGTGCCGATGCGCAGGCCGTTGATGACGCCGCCGTCGCCCAGCGTGGGCAGCAGCGGGTAGACGCGCAGGCGCAGCACCAGCGTGCCGGCTTCGTCCTGGAAGAGGGCCGTTTCGATGAGCGTGTTGCAGCCCAGGTTGTCGGCCTGTTCGAGCAGGGCGGCGCCGGCCGCCGCCGGATCCGCCTGCACGGCCGGCATCGCCATCGAGACGATGCGCCGGTCGTCGACATCGAGGGCGTTGGCGACGGCGGTGTTGAAGTTCTGGTTCAGCGCGTCCCAGTCCGGGCCGCTCTCGCTGGGTGGATTGCGTCCCTGGCCGAAGACCAGGGTGCAGGGTGCGGCGGGCGCGGCGGCGGCGGCCAGCGCCAGCAGCGTCGCAGCGATCAGCTCACGCGGCTGCATCGCCTTCAGCCGGCTTGCGCGCCGAGCCCTTGACGAGGTCGAAGCGGAACAGCCGGCATTCGATGGGGCCGTTCCACATCGGCACGCGACGTGATTCCTTCAACCGCATCTTGTTGGGCAGCTTCATGTCGGGGCTGAGCATCCAGGCCGTCCAGCCGGCCGGGTTCTCGGTGTACTGGCGCTTCCAGTGTGCGGCCAGGCGGGGGAAGAAGTCATCCCCCGCATCGCGCTCCTCGCTGCCGCCGGCATCGCGCGTCATGGCCGCCTTGCCGCGCACCTCGATGCGCTCGCCGTAGGGCGGGTTCATGACGATGGCGCCGGCCATGCCCTCGGGCAGTTGCGGCGCGGGGCGCTCCAGCGCGTCGCCGCCGTTGAACTGGATGTACTGGGCGACGCCGGCTCGCTCGGCATTGCGGCGCGCGAAGTCAACCATGCGGAAGGCCACGTCGCTGGCGTAGATGGGCACGGCGGGCGCATGGATGCGGGCGCGCGCGGCCTGGGCCATCTCGCCCCACGCGGCCTTCAGCGCCGGCGTCGAGAACGGGATCTGGCGCTCGAAGGCGAAGCGGCGCAGCAGGCCCGGCGCCGAATCGCAGGCGATCAGCGCGGCTTCGATGGGAATGGTGCCGGAGCCGCAGCAGGGGTCGTGCAGGGCCGACTCACCGCGCCAGCCGGCGGCGGCCAGCATGGCGGCGGCCAGCGTCTCCTTCAGCGGCGCATCGCCCTTGTCGACGCGCCAGCCGCGCTTGAAGAGGGGCTCGCCGGAGGTGTCGACATAGATCGCCGCCCTTTCGGGGCCGACGTGCAGCAGCACGGGCAGGTCGGGCGAATGGGTGTCCACGCTGGGGCGCTCGCCGGTGTGCTCGCGCAGCTGGTCGCAGATCGCGTCCTTGATGCGTAGCGTCGTGAAGTTCAGGCTCTTCAGCGGCGAGCGCTGGGCGACGGTGTCGACGCGGAGGGTGTGCCGCGGCGTGATCCAGTCGCGCCAGTCGACGCGGCGAGCCAGGGCATAGAGATCTTCCTCGTGGCGGTAGGGGCCTTCGATCAGCTCGACGAGCACGCGTTGCGCGAGCCGGCTTTCGAGATTGATGCGCAGCACGTCCTCGGCCGTGCCCAGCACACCGCAGCCGCCGCGCAGCACCTCGACCTTGCTGCGCACGCCGGGTGGCAGGAAGCGCTTGAGCTCCTCCTCCAGCAGCGGCTCGACACCACCGGCACAGGACACGAACAGGGAAAGTTTGTTGGGCAGGCTCACGGGCGGCATTGTCGCCGCCCTCTAAACTGACAGCGTTGCCATCCCTGCTGCCCGTCATGAAGCGATTCGTCCTGACTCTCGCCTTCCTGTTCACCGCCCTGCAGGCGCAGGCCCAGGCGGCCTACCCGCCGCACACGATTCCCAACACCCAGCAGCGCGCCCTGCCCAAGAACGCCGACGGCCGCACCTACCAGCTGCACGTCCACCTGCCGGGCTCTTTCGCCAAGGACCCCAAGCGCCGCTACCCGGTGCTCTACGTGACCGACGGCTACTGGGACTTCGCCACCGTCGTGGCCTCCTACAACAACCTGAACTACGACAAGGTCGTGCCGGAGTTCATCATCGTCGGCCTGGGCTATGCAGGCGACAACCTGGACTACGGCGAGCTGCGCAACTGGGAGTTGTCGCCGGTGCGCGTGAGCCCGCTGGCCTTGGGCACCGGCCATGCGGACCAATTCATCGCCGCGCTGGAGAAGGACATCTTCCCGCTGGTCGAGCGCGACTACCGGGGTGACCCGGCCCAGCGCTATCTGGCCGGCAGTTCGCTGGGCGGCCTGTTCACCCTGCATGCGATGTATGCCAAGCCCGATCTCTTCAAGGGCTATATCGCGGCCAGCCCGGCCGTGGTGGTGGGCGGCGACTGGATCATCGGCCAGGCCAAGGCCTATGCCGCGACGGGCAAGCCCATCAAGGCGCGTCTGTACGTGACAGGGGCCGAGAACGAATGGCCGGGCTTTCTGGCCGGCATCAAGCGCTACCAGGCCCTGCTGCCGGAGCTCAAGCACCCCGGCCTGGTGTTCGAGAACCGCACCATCGACGGCGAGCGGCATGCCGGCACCAAGGCCGAGAGTTACACGCGCGGCATGCGCTTCGTCTTCGAGCCGCTGGCGCCGGAGAAGGGCCCGTCCCGGGACTGAGTCACGACCGAGGACAGGCCCTGCGGCCTGTCCGACGCGTGACGAAGGACAACCGGCATGCAAGCCGGTTGGCATGAGCCCTCTGGCTGCTTACTGGCGGATGAAGTCCAGCAGGTCCTGGTTGAGGCGGTCCTTGTGCGTGTCGGTGATGCCGTGCGGGCCGCCGGCGTACTCGATCAGGCGCGCACCCTTGACCAGTTTGACCGTGGCGCGGCCGGTGGTCTGGATGGGCACGATCTGGTCGTCGTCACCGTGGATGACCAGGGTCGGGATGTCGAACTTCTTCAGGTCGCCGCGGAAGTCGGAGTTGAAGAAGGCGTCGATGCTGTCGTAGGTGGCCTTGGCGCCGGCCTGCATGCCCTGGGCGAAGAAGCTGTCCACCAGGCCGGCCGAGGGCTTGGCACCCGGGCGGTTGAAGCCGAAGAAGGGCCCGCCCGCGATGTCCTTGTAGAGCTGGGCACGGTTGTCCAGCGAGGCCTTGCGCAGGCCATCGAACACCGCCGTGGGCAGGCCTTCGGGATGGCTGGGCGACTGGCCCATGATGGGCGTGACGGCGCTCACCAGCACGGCCTTGGCGACACGCGCCGTGCCGTGGCGGCCGATGTAGCGGGCCACCTCGCCGCCGCCGGTGGAGAAGCCCACCAGCGTGGCGTGCTTGACGTCCAGGGCGCGCAGCACGGCGTCGAGGTCGTCGGCGTACTGGTCCATGTTGTTGCCGGTCCAGGGCTGGCCCGAACGGCCGTGGCCGCGGCGGTCATGGGCGATGACGCGGTAGCCATGCTCGGCCAGGAACTGCATCTGCGACTCCCAGCTGTCGGCGTTCAGAGGCCAGCCGTGGCTGAAGACGACGACAGGACCGCTCTTCGGGCCCCAGTCCTTCACGTAGAGGGGCGTGCCGTCGTTGGCGGCCACGTATTGGCTGGCGACCGCGGCTGCAGCGGTAGGCGCAGCCACAGCCTGGGTCTGGACGGCGAATCCGCCGAGGGCGATGGTGGTGGCAAGGGCGAGGCGGGTGAGGGCGTTCATGGTGAGCTCCTGTCGGTGGGTGGGGATGTCTTGCGACGGGATGAACTTTGCCGGCGATGGGTGTACTGAAAATGCCATAAAGTACGTTTGACTTTGCATTTAGTACTGAAAACCATGGCCGACCGACTTGCCGCCTTGTTTGCCCATTTCGCGGTGCGTGCCGAGACCTTCCAGATCGGCCCGCTGTGCGGCGTCAACAGCCTGGAGCCTCAGGCGGGGCGTGGCCAGCTGCACCTGATCCGCGAGGGCGGCGTGGAGGTGCACCACGGCACGCCCGAGCCGCTGCGCATCGAGGAGCCCAGCCTGCTGCTCTACCCACGCCCGCTGCCGCACCGCTTCGTGACCGACCCGAGTTGCGGCGCGCAGTTCCTGTGCGCCCACATGGCCTTCGAGGGCGGCGCCAGTCACCCCATCGCGGCCGCCCTGCCGGCGTGGATCTGCCTGCCGCTGTCGGCGGTGCCGGGCTGCGCGCCGGTGCTGACCCAGCTGTTCGCCGAGGCCGAGGCCACGCACTGCGGCCGCCAGCTGATGCTGAACCGCTTGTTCGAGGTGCTGATGATCTGGGTGCTGCGCGAGCTGATGGCCCAGGGCCGGGTCGACTCGGGCATGCTGGCCGGCCTGTCCCATCCCCGGCTGCGCGGCGCGCTGGTGGCGATGCACGACACGCCGCAGCGCGAGTGGCCGCTGGAGGAGCTGGCGGGGGCGGCGGGCATGTCGCGCACCGTGTTCGCCAACAGCTTCCGCGACGTGGTGGGCTGCACGCCGGGCGTCTATCTGCAGCGCTGGCGCATAGCCCTGGCGCAGAAGGGGCTGCGCGAGGGCCGGGCCCTCAAGCACATCGCCGCGGATGTGGGCTATGGCGGCGAGGCGGCGCTGTCACGCGCCTTCCGCGCGCATACGGGGCAGTCGCCGAGGGAGTGGCGCAAGGCGGAGTTGCTGCCGGGCTGACGCGGGACTAGGACGGAGTCGACTGTGTGGAGTAGGCCCCGTCGTCCGGGTTGTAGAACGCGAAATCGGGCGTGACTTCCAGGGTGCCGCTCAGTCCATGGGTTTGCAAGAGGCGTTGCACCTCGGCTGCATCGGCGGGATTGCTGAGCGTGAACACATGCTGCTGCTTGAGCACATCGGCGTAGCGCTTGGCGATCAGCGTCTGCGCCAGCTCCCGGTCCATGGCGCCCAAAGAGTGAACGTGGATGTCGTGATCGATGGCATAAGTGCGGATACGCCATGCACCTGTTGCTCCGAGCCAGAACTGGATCGTGTCTTCGACCCCGGTCGATGGCCGCTCGATGTTGGTCAGGTAACTGCTTTCGACACTCAGCAGCGCCAGCACAAGAACAGACGACGACGCATCCGAGCTCACAGCGCCTTGCGCAGATTCGCCGGCGCGATCTTCATCGCCTCGCGGTACTTGGCCACCGTGCGCCGTGCGCACTGGATGCCCTGCTCCTCGAGCATGGCCGCCAGCGCACTGTCGGACAGCGGCTTCTTGATGTCCTCGGCAGCGACGAACTGCTTGATGAGGGCGCGCACCGCCGTGCTGGAGGCCTCGCCGCCGGCTTCGGTGGAAAGGCCCGAGCCGAAGAAGTACTTCAGCTCGAAGGTGCCCCAGCTGGTGGCCATGTACTTGGCCGTCGTCACGCGCGAGATGGTGGACTCGTGCAGGCTCAGCTCGTCGGCGATTTCGCGCAGCACCAGGGGCTTCATGGCCAGCTCGCCATGGGTGAAGAAGCCGCGCTGGCGCTCGACGATGGCCTGGCTGACGCGCAGGATGGTGTCGAAGCGCTGCTGGATGTTCTTGATGAACCAGCGTGCCTCCTGCAGCTGGCCGCCCAGCGGCGAGTTGCTGATGCCGCCGCGCGTGGCGCGCAGCGCATTGGCGTAGAGCTCGTTGATGCGCAGCTTGGGCGCCACCTCGGGATTCAGCATGACGCGGAACTCGCGGCCGCTCTTGCGCACGATGACGTCGGGCACGATGGCCGCGGCGGCGCCTTGCGCGAAGCGGCGGCCGGGCTTGGGCTCGAGCTGGGTGATCAGCACCTGGGCCTCGCGCAGCAGGGTCTCGTCAGCGCCGGTCTCGCTCATCAGGCGGCGCATGTCGCGCTTGGCCAGCAATTCCAGATGACCCTTGCAGATGAGTATGGCGATGACCTGCGCTGGGCTCTTGGGCAGTGCACGCAGTTGCAGCGTCAGGCATTCGGACAGGTTGCGTGCCGCGATGCCGACCGGCTCCAGGCTCTGCAGCAGGCGCAGCGCAATGCGCAGCCGGTCCAGCAGCTCTTCCAGTTCTTCGGCGTCTTCGGTGAAGGCCGCCGCGATTTCTTCCAGCGCGTCCTCGAGATAGCCGTCCTCGTTCAGCGACTCGATGAGCACGTGCAGGGCGGCGCGGTCCTCGGCCGACAGATGGTGGCCGGCCAGTTGCTGGCCCAGGTGCTCGGCCAGCGTCGTTTCGGCCGACTCCTGGCTCTCGCGCTCGCCGTCGTCGCTGCCGCTGCCGGCGCTGCTGGGCAGCTCGCGGATGCCGTCGAAGTCGTCGCCCTCGGTGCCGTTCTCCCAGTCCTCGCGCTCGGTGCCGCCGAAGTCCTCGCCACTGAGCTCGGGCGCCTCGGCGGCGTCGGCCTCGCCACCGCTGTCATTGCCGCTCTCGGCGGACGACTCGGCCGGCGCGTTCGCAGCCAGCTCGGGCGTGCTGACGGTGAATTCCTCTTCGGTCTCGAGCAGCGGGTTGCTGGCCAGCATCTGCTCGACTTCCTGATGCAGCTCCAGCGTCGACAGCTGCAGCAGGCGGATGGATTGCTGCAGCTGGGGCGTCAGCGCGAGATGCTGACTGAGCCTGACCTGGAGCGTTTGCTTCATCCCAGGAGACCGCCGTATTTCGGGCCGAGCGCTGGGCCGCTCCCGAGCCGGCCCGCCGTGGCGATGTGCTTGCGGCTCGATGCCGCAAGCATCGCCGTCCCCTCGGGGGACCGACCAGACTCGCTCGCGTTCAGCGACGCGAGGATGGGCGAGGGGCTAACCATGCTCACATCCTGAAGTTTTCGCCGAGGTAGACCTTGCGCACGTCGGCATTGGCCACGATCTCGTCGGGCGTGCCTTCGGCGAGCACGGCGCCCTCGCTGATGATGTAGGCCCGGTCGCAGATGCCCAGGGTCTCGCGGACGTTGTGGTCCGTGATCAGCACGCCGATGCCGCGCGCCTTCAGGAAGCTGATGATGCGCTGGATCTCCAGCACCGCGATGGGGTCGACGCCGGCGAAGGGCTCGTCCAGCAGGATGAAGCGCGGCTGGGTGGCCAGGGCGCGGGCGATCTCGACGCGGCGGCGCTCGCCGCCCGACAAGGCCGGCGCCGGGCTGTCGCGCAGGCCCTCGATGGAGAGGTCGTGCAGCAGGCCGTTCAGCAGCTCGTCGATGCGGGCCTTGGACAGGGCCTTGCCGCGCTCGTCCTGCTGCAGCTCCAGCACGGCGCGGATGTTCTGTTCGACGGTCAGCTTGCGGAAGATCGACGCTTCCTGCGGCAGATAGCTCAGGCCCAGGCGGGCGCGCTCATGGATGGGCAGGCGCTGCACCTCGGCGCCGTCGATGCGGATGACGCCGGCGTCGGAGCGCACCAGGCCGACGATCATGTAGAAGCTGGTCGTCTTGCCCGCGCCGTTGGGGCCCAGCAGGCCGACGACCTCGCCGCAGTCCACGCGCACATGGACGTCCTTGACGACCTTGCGCACGCCATAGGTCTTGGCCAGGGCCTCGGCCTCGAGGCGGCTGCCGCAGTCCGCGGCGGCGCGGCCGGTGACGGGTTCGACCGTGGTCATTGAGCCTTCTTCGGCGGCGTGATCGTCGTGGACGGCTGCAGGGGCAGCGCGGCCGCCGGTGCCGAGGCCGCGGCGTCGGGTTGGGCGCGCGGCATCAGAACCATGCGCACGCGGCCGTTGGGGTTGGGCGAGGCGTTGCCGCCCTCCAGCGCGAAGACCTCGGTGCGGCTGTCGTAGACGATGACGGCGCCGGTCACCTCGTCGGCCACCGTCGCACCGCGCGTGCGGCGCACCTTGGCGTTGCCGATGAAGCGCACCGTCTCCGTCTTGGTGTCGTATTCGAGCTGGTCGGCCAGGCCCTCGATCGCCTCGCCGGGGACGTCACGGGCCTGGCGGAAGCTGACCGGCTTGCTCGTCGCGCCGCTGGCATAGGCCTGCCAGTAGCCGTCGCGGGTCTCGCGCACATCCACCTTCTCGGCGTTCAGCATCAGGCTGCCCTTGGTGATGATGACGTTGCCAAACAGCTCGGTGCGCTGGTTGACGCTGTCGATCCGGCCCTCTTTGTCGGCCGTGAAGACCATGGGCTTGAGCCGGTCGGCCTTCTCGGCCTGGGCGGCGGAGAAGGCAAGCACGAGAGCGAGCGGGATCAGGTGGCGGAACATGGCGGCACGGAAGTTGCAGGCCATTCTAGGGGCCCGCTACCGTCGCCAGCCTTTCCCGCGCGGCAACTGCGTCAGGAAACTTTGCCGCTGCGTGCCATCTTGACAAGGAAGTCCGCCACGGCCAGGGCTTGCTGGCCCTGGGCCGCTTCGCTCTGGCCCGGCGTGCCGGCCTGGCCGGGGCTGGTGCGCCAGCGGCCGGCGATGACCAGGGTCGGCACTTCGTTGGCGCCTGCCTGTTCGGCCAGCTTCAGGCCCTGCTGCAGCTTGGCCTGGATGCCGAAGGAGTTGAAGGCCTGCTTGAACTTGGCACCGTCAACGCCCAGGCGGCTGACGAGGGCCACGACGCCGTCTTCGTCATTGGCTTCGACGCCGGCGCGGTGGAAGGCATTGAAGATGCCGCTGTGCACGGCCGGGGTCATCGCGCCCATGGCCTCCAGCGCGTAGTACATGCGCTGGTGCAGCTTCAGGACGGCCTGCTGGCCCACCGGCACGCGGCGGAAGCTGACGTCGGCCGGCAGCTGGTGCACCCAGGCCTCCAGCAGCGGGTCGAAGGCGTTGCAGTGCGGGCACTTGTAGAAGAAGAACTCGATGACCTCGATCTTGCCGGGCGTGCCGGGCATGGCCTGGCCCAGGCGTGCGTAGTGCTTGCCTTCGATCGGGCCGCCCTGGGCGAACACGGCGGGGGCGAAGCTGGCGCCAATCAGGGCCGCCGTGGCGGTGCGGCGCTTCATGCCTTGTTCCTCGCGCGCTGGATCAGGAATTCGGTGATCTGCAGGGCCTTCTGGCCCAGCTCCTGCTCGGACAGACGCTGCGGCGAGCCCTTGCTGGCGTCACTGGGCGAGGTCAGGAAGCGGCCGGCGACGCCGATGCTGGGCACGCCGTCGATGCGGTAGGCCTCGGACAGCTTCTCCGCCTGGGTGCATTTGCTGACCACGCCGAAGGAGTTGTAGGCCTCCTGGTATTTGGTCGGGTCGATGCCCAGGGGGGCGAGGAACTTGGCCTGGCTCTTGGCGTCGTCCAGGGCCATGCCCTGCTGGTGCATGGCATTGAAGATGGCGGGGCGCGCCGCAGCTTCCTTGCCCATGGATTCCAGCGCATAGAACATGCGCTGGTGGATCTTGACGTTGGCGCGGAAGGCCACGTGCACCTTGCGGAAGGCGACGTCGCTCGGCAGCTGCTTGGTCCAGGACTCGATGAAGGGCTCGAAGGCGTAGCAGTGCGGGCAGCCGTACCAGAAGAACTCGATCACCTCGATCTTGCCCGGCGGCGTGCCCAGCGGCGGGTTGATGACCATGTACTGGCGGCCCTCGATGGGGCCACCCTGGGCGAGGGCGTTGCCGGCGGCACCCAGGGCGGGGGCGGCGGCGAGCAGGGCGGAGAAATCGCGGCGCTTCATGGCGGCAGTCATCCTTCAGGCGGTAGTGCGGTCAGCGTTGTACACGAACGAGATTGGCCTCGAAGCCGGCAGCCTCAATCTTGCGCTGCAGCTCCTCGGCCGCCTCGCGGGTGTCGTTGGGCCCCAGGCGCACGCGGAAGACGGTGCGGCCGTTCTGCTCGCGCTCCATGACCTTGGCGGTGAAGCCCTGGATGGCCAGCTTGGCCTTCTGGGCCTCGGCCTCCTCGGGGCGGGTGAAGGCGCCGGCCTGGACGAAGTAGACATAGGCGTCGGCACCGGCCGTCGCGGCGGGCGCGGAGGCCGCGGCCGGCGCTTCGGCCTTGGGCGCGGCCGGCTTGGGCGTCGGCAGGGCAGCAGTGGCAGCGGCACTGGCCGTGGCGGCCGCGGCGCTGGCCGTGGTGCTGGGCGGCGGCGGCGCGGCGGCGACGGGCGCATTGACGACGCCGCTGGCGCTGCGCGCGGCCTTGCCGGCCAGCGGGGCGTTCGGGTCCCAGTTCTTGTTGCGCTCGGCTTCCTGTGCGTCCTGCTCGGCGGTGCGCTGGGGCACCTTGTTCACGAAGGGGATGGGCACCTTGGTGATGTACAAGGCCACGCCGAGGGCGACGGCCAGGCCCACCAGCAGGCCCACGATTAGGCCGAGGACGAAGCCGCCTTTCTGGTTCTTCTGGCCGGCGGGTTTGGAGGCAGCAGTCATTCGTTCTCCGGGGTTTCCGAGGTTTCAGCCGCAGTGTCGCGGCTCATCTGCTCAGGCGCGCTGACGCCCAGCATGCCGAGGGCATTGGCCAGCACCTGGCGGGTGGCGGCCAGCAGGGCGACGCGGGCGCGGCTCAGCTCGGGGGCCTGGTCCATCACGCGCTCGGCGGCGTAGTAGGAGTGGTAGGCGCCGGCCAGGTCGCGGGCGTAGAAGGCGACGTCGTGCGGCGCGATGCCGCTGGCGGCGCCGGTCAGCATGTCGGGATAGGCGGCGAGCTTGAGCATCAGCGCCTCCTCGGTCGGTGCCGTCAGCAGGCTGAGGTCGGCGCCGGCGATGGCCGCGACGTCGCCGCCCATTTCGGCAGCCCATTTGCGGATGACCGAGCAGATGCGTGCATGCGCATACTGCACATAGAACACCGGGTTCTCGTCATTGGCCTTCAGGGCCAGGTCGACGTCGAAGATGAATTCGGTGTCGGCCTTGCGGCTGATCAGGAAGAAGCGCACCGCGTCGCGGCTGGTCCAGTCGATCAGGTCGCGCAGCGTCACATACGAGCCGGCGCGCTTGGAGATCTTGACCTCCTCGCCGTTCTTCATGACCGTGACCATCTTGTGCAGCACGTAGTCGGGGAAGCCCTGGGGGATGCCCAGGTTCTGCGCCTGCAGGCCGCCGCGCACGCGGGCGATGGTGCCGTGGTGGTCGGTGCCCTGGATGTTGATGCACTGGGTGTAGCCGCGCTCGAACTTGTTGACGTGGTAGGCCACGTCGGGCACGAAATAGGTGTAGCCGCCCTCGGACTTGCGCATCACGCGGTCCTGGTCGTCACCGTAGTCGGTGGACCTGAACCACAGCGCGCCGTCCTTCTCGTAGGTCTTGCCGCTGTCGACCATGCGCTGCACGGCCGCGTCGAGCTGGCCGCCCTTGTAGACGCTGGTCTCGAGGAAGTAGTTGTCGAACTTCAGGCCAAAGGCCTGCAGGTCCAGGTCCTGCTCGTGGCGCAGATAGGCCACGGCGAACTGGCGGATGCTGTCCAGGTCGGCGATGTCGCCCGAGGCCGTGAACTCGCGGTCGTCGGCCTTGACGGTCTCCTTGCGCAGGAAGGCGTCGGCGATGTCCTGGATGTAGTCGCCGTTGTAGAACTTCTTGCTCTCCGGGTTGTCCGGATCGGTCGGCCAGACGGCGTCACCGGGCTTGAAGCCCTGCAGGCGCATCTGCGTGGACTTGGCCAGGGTGGCGATCTGCACACCGGCGTCGTTGTAATAGAACTCGCGGGTGACCTGGTGGCCCTGGCTCTGGAACACCGAGCACAGCGAGTCGCCCAGGGCCGCCTGGCGGGCATGGCCGACGTGCAGCGGCCCGGTCGGGTTGGCCGACACGAACTCGATCATCACGTGCTTGTCCGTGGCCGGGCGGTGGCCGAACCTGGCGCCGGCGGCCAGCACCTCGCCGACCACGGCCTGCTTGGCCTCGGGCTTGAGGCGGATGTTGATGAAGCCGGGGCCGGCGATTTCCAGGGCCTGCACCCAGGCCTGGAAGGCCGGCTTGGCCTGCAGGGCGGCGATCAGGCGGGTGGCCAGCTCTCGGGGGTTGGCCTTCAGCGGCTTGGCCAGCTGCATGGCGGCCGTGCAGGCGAAATCGCCATGGGCGGCCTGCTTGGGGGATTCGAAGGCCACCGCGGCATTCGAGCCGGGGGCGATTTCCTGGAGAGAGTCGGCGAGTGCGGCGAGCAGCGCCTGCTTGGCTTGGATCATGGGGGGCGATTTTAGGAGGCGGGCCTCGTCCAGCCAGAACGCATGGCCGGGCCGCCCGGCTGACTCAGTCGGAAGGGGCGTCGTGACAGGCGACGCAGAGCTTGTTGCCGTCCGGGTCGCGGAAATAGGCGCCGTAGTAGTTCGGGTGGTAGTGCGGGCGCGGCCCGGGCGGGCCTTCGCAGCGTCCGCCATGGGCCAGGGCGGTGGCGTGGGCGGCGTCCACCTGGGCGCGGCTCGAGGCCAGCAGCGCCACCATCTGGCCGTTGCCCGGCTCATGCTCGCCCTCGAAAGGCCTGCCGATGACGAGCAGGGGGCGCGGCCCCGGCGTGCTCTGCCAGCCGGCCCAGCCGTCGGGGTCGCAGAAGCGCTCGGCGATGCCGAGGCCCGCCAGCAGCGGCCGATAGAAGGCCAGGGCGCGCTCAAAGTCGCGAATGCCGAGAAATACGTGGGAGAACAAGGGGGCTCACCTCCGAAACCGGCCCGTATCATGCCCCGCGATGAGCGCCCTCGCTGAAGACCTGCCTCCGCATATCGGCCGCTACCAGGTGCTGAAGCGCCTGGGCGAAGGCGCGACCAGCGACGTCTTCCTGGCCCGCGACCCCTTCCAGGACAAGGAAGTGGCCATCAAGCGCATGCGCTCCTGGGCCGCGCCGGCCGATGCGCCGGGCAGCGACTTCAGCAACCGCTTCTTCAGTGCCGAGGCGGCCCTGGCCGGGCGGCTGCACCACCCGAACGTGGTCGCCATCCTGGACGCCGTGTCCGAGGAGGCCTCGCCCTATCTGGTCATGGAGTACGTGCCCGGCGTCACGCTGAAGCACTTCTGCCGCACCGACCGCCTGCTGCCGCTGGACCAGATCGTCGAACTGGGCTTCAAGTGCGCGATGGCCCTGAGCTATGTCTATCGCCAAGGCGTCATCCACCGCGACGTGAAGCCGGCCAATCTGCTGGCCGTGCTGGACCCCGGCGGCCAGGTCGTCGACGTCAAGGTCAGCGACTTCGGCTCGGCCCTGAACCTGCTGGCCGATTCGACCCAGATCCACCGCGTCGGCTCGCTGGCCTATATGCCGCCCGAGCAGATCGAGGGCGGCGACGTGGATTGCCGCGCCGACATCTACGCGCTGGGTGCCGTGCTGTATCACCTCATCAGCGGCCGGCCGCCCTTCGATGCGCCGCACCAGATGGCGCTGATGCACCAGATCTACCATCAGCCGCCGCTGCCGCTGATGGGCCAGCGCGCCGGTGTCACCGACGGCCTGGATGCCGTCGTGATGCGCGCCCTGTCCAAGGACCCGCACGCGCGCTTTGCCGATTGGGAGAGTTTTGCCCAGGCCCTGTCGGCCCTGGTGGCCAGCCAGCAGGTGCCGCTGAACCGCCTCGGCGAGGTGCGCGACTCCGAGCGTTTCAATCTGTTGCGTTCGCTGGAGTTCTTTGCCGACTTCGGCGACGTGCAGCTGTGGGAGGTGGTGAGGCGCGCGCGCTGGAAGCGCTACCCGCAAGGCCATGCCCTGTTCAGGCGCGGCCAGGAGGGCAACAGCTTCCACATCATTGCCCAGGGCGAGGTGCAGGTCTTTCGCGAGGGCCGGCTGGTGGCCTCGCTGGGCCAGGGCACCTCGGTGGGCGAGATGGCCTATCTGGCGCCCAACCCCGACCTGCGCCGCCACAGCGCCGAGATCCGCGTCAGCCAGGAGTGCACGACGATCTGCTTCACGCCGGAGTCCGTGGGTCAATTGAGCCCCGAGTGCCAGCACCGTTTCGACCGCGGCTTCATCCGCGTGCTGGTGCGCCGCCTGCACGCCGCCCACGAGGCCCTGCACCATCCGCGGCGAATTTTGTGACGCCGATGAAACACGGCTTGGCAGCGTCATGGGCGCATGCTTGAATTGACTCGCCACCCCCACTCTTGAGGAAGGAGTTCTCCATGAAACGAATCGCCATCCTGCTCGCCTGTACCGCCATCGCCTTCGGGGCCCAGGCCACGCCGCAGCAGGACAAGATGAAGTCCTGCAATGCCGAAGCCAAGACCAACGGCAAGACGGGCGACGATCGCAAGGCCTTCATGAAGGAGTGCCTGTCCGGCGGTGCTGCCGCTGCGCCGGCCGCCGCAGCGCCTTCCACGGCTGCCTGCGACAAGTCCGCCGCCGACAAGAAGCTGCACGGTGCAGCCGCCAAGAGCCATATCAAGAAGTGCATGGCCGACGCGGCCGCCTCGGCACCCAAGTGATGGGCTGACGGGCCCTGTAGGACGAAAGCCACCTCCGGGTGGCTTTTTTCTTGGCTCGGTAGGCCAGGTCCGACGTCCAGTCGGCGGGGTTTCCGGTTCCGCCCGGGGGCCGCAGCGCCGAAAGTTGGCTCACGTGATTGCCACCCCAAAGGAGCAAACCATGAGCAACACTGATCTGACCACCGCTCCCATGACCGCCTACTGGCGCGTCAGCGTGATCTCCGTCGCCGCCGCTGCGACCCTGGCCCTGACGGCCTGTGCCGGGATGTCCCACCGCGAGACCAGCACCATCGTCGGCGCGACGGCAGGTGCCGTTGTCGGCGGCGTGGTGACCGGCACGACCACCGGTGCTGCCCTCGGTGCCGCCGCCGGTGGCGTCGTGGGCAACGAAGTCGCCAAGAAGCGCGACCGCTGAGTGCGGCGACGCGAAGCAAGAGGCCGGCTGACGCCGGCCTCTCGACTTAGAACTTGTACCGCGCCTCCAGGTAGTACTGGCGGCCGCTGACGTCCACCTTCTGCGGCTCCATCTCGCTGTAGCGGTATTGCGCGCGGGCCGGGTTGGTCAGATTGGTCGCGTTGAAGGACAGCTGCAGCTCCGGCGTGAAGTTGTAGCTGGCCGAGAAGGCCACGTTGCTGACCGGGGCGGCGATGGTGGGGGCCGAAGGCATGGTCACGCCGCCGATCACCGACAGGCCCTGGCTGTTGGCCGTGGGCGACGGCGCCGTCGTGCTCGACACGTAGGCGCCGCGGTAGTTGTAGACCAGGCGGGCATTGAACACGTCGTTCTCCCAGTACGCGCCCAGATTGCCGGCCTTCCTGGAGGCGCCCGTCATCGGGCGGCCGTCCGCCACGCGGGTCTCGGTGTAGCTGGCGTTGGCCTGGAAGCCGAAGCCCCAGGCGATGGGCTGCTCCCACGACAGCTCGAGGCCGCGGATGCGGGCCTTCTGCTGGGTGGAGGTGCTGATCAGATAGGTCTTGACCGTGTTGGTGTTCGGATCCAGCAGGTCCACGGTGGCACCCGCCTGCACCGAGCCCGTCTTGGCGTAGCCGTCGATCAGGGAATCGAAGGCGCTCAACGACAGCAGGGCGCGCTTGGCATAGAACCAGGCCACCGACAGGTCGAGGTTGCGCGCGGTCAGCGGCACCAGGTTGGGGTTGGGGCCCGTGACCGTGCAGCCGCTCGAGGTGCAGGTGGGCGTGCCGTAGGTGGCGCCGTAGAGGTTGTAGTTCTGGCGACCGATGGTCTTGGACAGGCCCAGGCGGCCGATCAGGTCGGGAGCCAGTTCCACGCGCAGGTTCATGCTTGGCAGGATGTCGTCGAAGGTGCGGACGACCGCCTCCTTGCGATAGATCGTGCCGGCGGCGGCATTCCAGACGGCGCCGTCGTAGTAGGTCGTGCCTTCGCCGGCGTCGACGATGGCGTCCGGGAACCTGGCGCAGGGCACATAGGGCTTGCCGGGCTCGATGCGCAGGCAGCTGCCGGCCGGCAGCGGCACCGGGTTTCTCGACGTCACGCGGGTGCGCGTGTAGCGCAGGCCGACATTGCCCGACCACTTGTTGCCCTCCAGGTTCTGCATCAGGTAGACGGCGCTCTGCACTTCACGCAGGTCGATCTCGTTGGCGACGCGGCGTTCGAAGGCGGGCGTGGTGTCCTTGGTCAGGCCGCTGAAATAGCTGGTCAGCACATCGCGGGGGAAGTAGAAGCCGCTGTTGTCGAAGTTGCCGCCCAGGTCCTGGCCGAAGTCGGCCGGGTAGCCCACGGCCAGGGCCGGGTCGGGCGTGCCGGTGGCGGGGGTGAACGCCGCCTTCAGGGCCACGGTGGCCAGGCCGTAGCGGCGGCGGTGGTCGGCATTGCGCAAGCCGAAGTTCATCGATTCGAAGATGCCGCCGTCCTGCTTGTATTCGCCGTCGATGGCGATGCTCTTCTCGCTGTCCACCGTGTTGTAGCGGTTCACGCCGCTGCGCGAGGTCAGCTTGTAGCCGGCCCCGTTGGCGTCCACCGTCGGCGAGGCGCCGTTGCCGGCATTGATCCAGTGGAAGCTCGGCGCCTCGTCCACCGCGTTGAAGGCATAGGAGACACCCTGGCCATAGCGGGTGTAGGTCAGGCCGCGGTCGTTCTCGGTGTGGCCCACGCCCTTGGTGGTGCTCAGCAGGCCCTTGAGCGTCAGGCGGTCGTTGACGACCCACTTGCCGTCCAGGTCCAGGAAGCCGCTGCTGGCGTAGGCGCCGCTGCGGTAGAAGCCCTCGGATTCACCGACGTACTGGGGCGGCGTGCCATTGGCGTAGACGATGTCGGCGGAGCGCAGCACGCGCAGCTTGTCGCCGTAGATGGTCGTCTCCTCGGCGACCACCGGATTCTTGAGCTGCGCATAGACGCGCTGGCCGTTGACGCTGGTGGCGGTGGTGGCGCCCAGCGGCCCGGTCTGGCCCGACAGCATCTGGTAGATGGCGCCCATGGTGGCGCGGCCGAAGTTGGCGGCGCGCATCTTGGAGTAGAAGCCGGTCAGGCCGACATCGGTGTTGCTGGTCGGGCGCAGCTCGGCGGAGAACATGCCACCCTTGCGGTCGCGCACGCCTTCCACGAACTCGGTGGCCATCGAACCCGGCAGGCGCACGCCGTTCAGCGAGGGGTCGGTGACGCCCAGCATGGTGCTGGTGTTGATCTGGTCCCAGCCCGAGTTGGCGCCATAGGCCAGGCGCGACGCCGAGTCGCGGCGCACATAGCGCTTCTCGGAGAAGAGCTGGCCGATGAGTCCGAAGGTGTTGGCTTCGTTCTTCCAGTTCATGCTGGCATTGAGCTGCGGGCTGGTCTTGTCGGGCAGGTCGGCATAGACGCCGCCGACGCTGATGAGGCCGCCCAGGCGCGCCGGCTCGTCCAGCGGCTTGCGCGTGGTCACATTGATGGTGCCCGCCAGGCCGCCGTCGGCGATATTGGCCTGCGAGGTCTTGTAGACCGTGGCGGCGTTCAGCACCGACGAGGGCATCAGGCTCAGCGACGTGCTGCGGCTGCTGCTGCTCTGGTCCGCCAGATACCAGTCGCCGCCGCTGACGGTGTGGCCGTTGAACAGGATCAGGCTCATGTCCGGGTTGGTGCCGCGCATGGCCACCTTCTCGGCCTCGTCGTAGTCGGTGCGCACCGCCACGCCGACGATGCGCTGCAGCGAGTCGGCCAGGTTCTTGTCGGGCATCTTGCCCACGTCCACCGCGGTGATGACGTCGACGTTGGCCGACGCGTCGCGCTTGATCAGCAGCGAGCGCTCGTTGGAGGCCCGGATGCCGGTGATGACGACCTTTTCCAGTGCCTGCGCATCGGCCTTGGGCTTGGCGGCCTCGGGGGCGGCTTCCTGGCCCAGGGCCGCGCCCTGCAGGCTCAGCAACAGGACGGCCAGGCCGCAGGCGACGGGGGTGGGCTGGAATCTCATGGTCTTTTCCTTGCGTTGCTGAACGCAAAGATTCTTGGCGCCCCGTTCACGCCGCATGAGGGGCCAAGCCCGCGGAATCGGCACCGCAGCAACACTCCGCGTATCACGGAATGAGCGCGGGGCATGTACGGCGGTTATGCCCCGCGCGGCATCTCATCCGACGACGTGGCAGGCCACGCGGCGGCCATCGACCTCGCGCAGCAGCGGCACCTCTTCCGCGCAGCGCGCCACGGCCAGCGGGCAGCGCTTGTGGAAGGCGCAGCCCGTGGGCGGGTTCAGCGGGCTGGGCAGCTCGCCGCGGATGACGATGCGCTCGCGCCGGTCGGCCTTGCGCAGGGCCGGTGTCGCGCTCATCAGCGCTCGGGTGTAGGGATGCAGCGGGCGGGCGAACAGCGTCGCCTTCGGTCCGACCTCGACAGCCGCGCCGAGGTACATCACCATGACCTCGTCGGCCACATGCTCGACCACCGACAGGTTGTGCGAGATGAACACATAGCCCGTGCCGAACTCGTCCTGCAGGTCCATGAAGAGGTTCAGGATCTGGGCCTGGATGGACACGTCCAGCGCGCTGACCGGTTCATCGGCGACGACGATGCCGGGATTCAGGATCATGGCCCGCGCGATGGCGATGCGCTGGCGCTGGCCGCCCGAGAACATGTGCGGATAACGGCGCAGATGCTCGGGCCGCAGGCCCACCTTGGCGGCGAGAGCGGCGACGCGCTCCTTGCGCTCGGGCGCAGTCATGGGCGTGTTGATCAGCAGCGGCTCGGCCAACGTCGTCTCGACGGTCTTGCGCGGGTTCAGCGAGGCGAAGGGGTTCTGGAACACCATCTGCACGTCGCGGCGCAGGGCCTTCAGCGTCGCGGCATCGGCCATCGCGGCGTCCGTGCCGCGGATCTTCAGCGAGCCGCGCGTCGGCGGCTCGATCAGCGTCAGCTGCC
>CBHWBD010000011.1:0-53890 GCA_966111775.1 uncultured Comamonadaceae bacterium
GTCGAGATCGGCTACACCTGGTATGCGCAGCGCGTGCAGCGCAGCGCCGTCAACACGACGGCCAAGCTGCTGCTGTTGACCCATGCCTTCGAGACCCTGGGCGCCAGGCTCGTTGGCTGGCGCACCGACAACTTCAACCATGCCTCGCAGCGCGCCATCGAACGCCTGGGGGCGAAGCGCGACGGCGTGATCCGCCACCACGCGCTGCGACGTGACGGCACGGTCCGCGACACCGTCATGTACAGCCTGACCGCGGGCGAATGGCCCGAGGTCAAGGCCCATCTGAATTGGCAACTGACCCGACAGAGACCATGAAGCACAAGTCCAAGGCCTTCGACATTGATGCACTCTGGGCCTTGGATCGCATCGGCGAACCCAGCCTCAGCCCCGATGGCGCCCAGGCCGCCGCCGGCGTCACCCGCTACTCGATGGAGACCAACCGGGCGCAGAGCAGCCTGTGGCTGTTCTCGACGCTGGGCGGTGAGCCGCGCCGCCTGACCGAAGCCGGCGAGAAGGACGGCAACCCGCAATGGAGCCCGCGCGGCGACCTGATCGCCTTCACGGCCAAGCGGGAACAGGCCGGCCAGCGTGATGAGGAAACCCAGCTCTACGTCATCCCGCCGGACGGCGGCGAGGCGCGCCGAGTCGGCCACGTGCCCACCGGCGTGGAGTCCTTCAAGTGGTTCCCGGACGGCCGGCGCATCGCCTTCGTCTCCTGGGTCTGGCCCGGCCTGAAAGCCGCCGCCCAGGCCCAGGCGCTGCGCGACTTCAAGTCCCGCAAGGAAAGCGCCTACGTCACCGACGAGGCCCTGTACCGCTTCTGGGACCACCATGTGCCCATGGGCCGCGTGCCGCATCTGCATGTGATGGACGTCGAGACCGGCAAGGCCCGCGACCTGTTCGAAGGGACGGACTGGGAACTCAGCCGTGCGGAACCCGATGCCAACAGCTTCGACGTCGCGCCCGACGGCAAGCGCATCGCCTTCGCCTTCGACCCCGCGCCCGAGAAGCAGCTCGACGGCCGCTTCGCGCTGGGCGAGATCGACGTGCGCACGCGCCACGTCGAGACCCTGCTGCACGACGCTGACTGGGACTTCGCAGCGCCGCGCTACAGCCATGGCGGCGGCCATCTGGCCTTCCTGGCCAGCCACCAGGCCCTGGGCCACAACCGCCCCAACCAGCTCGCCGTGCTGGACCAGCAGGGCCAGTGGGCCGTCTTCAGCGAGGACTGGGACCATGAGGTCAGTGCGCCGCTGCGCTGGACGGCCGACGACCAGAGCCTGCTGTTCGCCGCCGAGGACCGCGGCCGCCGCCACCTCTGGCAGTTCATGCTGGGCGAGCGCCTGGCCGAACCCATCTTCGAGGGCGGCCATGTCGGCAGCTTCACGCTGGCCCAGGACTTCGTCGTCATCAACCACGACGGCGTGCAGTTCCCGCCGCGGCTGTCGGTGCTGGCCGATGACGGCCTGCGCCGCATCGAGGCGCTGAACGACGAACGCCTCGCCTCGCACCGCTTCGGTCGCCACGAGGAAGTGACGATCCAAGGCGCACGCGGCGACGACGTGCAGATGTGGCTGGTCTACCCGCCGGGCTTCGATGCCAAGAAGAAGTGGCCCGTCATGCACGTCATCCACGGTGGCCCGCACACGGCCTTCGGCGACAGCTGGCACTGGCGCTGGAACCACCAGGCCTTCGCCGCCCAGGGCTATGTGGTGGCCTGCGTGAACTACCACGGCTCGTCCAGCTTCGGCTTCGAGTTCCTGGACAGCATCACCGGCCACTGGGGCGAGTACGAACTGCAGGACGTCGAGGCCGGCACCGACTGGCTGCTGAAGAAGTCCTGGGTGGACAGGAAGCGCATCGTCGCCACCGGCGGCAGCTATGGCGGCTATATGGTGGCCTGGATGAACGGCCATGTGAAAGCCGGCCGCTACCAGGCCTATGTCTGCCATGCCGGCTGCTACGACTGGCAGGCCATGTATGCCGACGACGCCTACAACTGGCACCGCAAGGAACTCGGCGCGGCCTACTGGGACGACCCGGCCCGCGTCGCGGCGCAAAGCCCGCACAGCTTCGCCAAGGCCTTCAAGACGCCCACCCTGGTCATCCACGGCGCCCTGGACTACCGCGTGCCCGACGCCCAGGGCCTGGCCTACTACAACACGCTGAAGTCGCTGGGCGTGCCCTCGCGCCTGGTGTGGTTCCCGGACGAGAACCACTGGGTGCTGAAGCCGCGCAACAGCCGCCTCTGGTACGGCGAGTTCTTCGGCTGGCTGGCCCGGCATCAGCCGGCGCGCTGATGCAGCGCCGCGCCCTGCTGAGCGCGCTGGCGGCCGCCCTGCCCGGCCTGGCCCTGGCCGCCGCAGCACAGGCCGACGCGCGGCGCCTGCAGGCCCATCTGCGCTTCCTGGCCGACCCGCTGCTGGAAGGCCGCGAGGCCGGCACGCGCGGCTTCGACCTGGCGGCCGCCTATGTGGCCAGCCAGTTCGCGCAACTGGGTCTCAAGCCCCTGGGCGACGCCGGCGGCTATGCCCAGGCCGTGCCGCTGAAGAGTGCGCGCCTCGCCGCCACCGCACCGACGCTGGAGCTCTGCCGCGGCGAGACCTGCGAACGCCTGCGCTATCTCGATGAATTCAGCACCCGCCCCGACATGGCTTCAGCGCATGCCGAGATGCAGGGGGACCTCGTCTTCGCCGGCTACGGCATCGAGGCGCCGGCCTTCGGCCTGGATGACTATGCAGGGCTGGAGGTCAGGGGCAAGATCGTCGTCGCCCTGTCCGGCCGGCCGCCACGGCTGCCCTCCGAGGAAGGCGCCCACTTCGGCAATGGCCGCACCAAGCAGGAGGCGGCCGCTCGCCATGGCGCCATCGGCCTCATCACGCTGACCACGCCGCGCAGCGACCGCGTCGCGCCCTTCCAGTTGAATCGCCAGTACGCCGATGCCGCCTACATGGACTGGCAGACGCCCGAAGGCGGCGGCGGCAACGACGTCCGCGGCATCCAGGGCGGAGCCTCGGTCAGTGCGCAGGCCGCGCCTCGCCTGCTGGCTCGCGTCGCGAGCGACTACGAGCGCCTGGTGGCCGACGCCGAGGCCGGCCAGCCCCTGCCGCGCGGCGAGCTGGGCCTGAGAGCCCGCCTCGTGCGCGACAGCGTGCACAGTCAGGCGCGCAGCCACAACGTCATCGGCGGCATCGAGGGCGGGCGACGCAAGCACGAGTTCATCGTGCTGAGCGCCCACCTCGATCACCTCGGCCGCAAGGGCGACGTGATCTACCCCGGCGCCATGGACAACGCCATGGGCGTGGCCATGCTGCTGGAGACGGCCCGGCTGCTGGCCCAGAGCCCGGGCATGCTGGACCGCTCCGTCCTCGTCATCGCATTGACGGGCGAAGAGAAGGCCCAGTCCGGCTCCTCCTATTTCGCTCGCCACCCGACCGTGCCGGCCGAGGCGATCGCGGCGGCCATCAACATCGACATGCCCGTGCTGCTGCACGACTTCAAGGACGTCGTCGCCCTGGGGGCAGAACATTCGACGCTGGGCGCGGCCGTCGAGCGCGCCGCGCGCAGGCTGGGCCTGCAGACCTCGCCCGACCCCATGCCCGAGCAGAGCCGCTTCACGCGCTCCGACCAGTACAGCTTCGTGCGCCGTGGCATCCCGGCCCTCATCCTCGGGCCGGGCGGTGCCTCGTTCCAGGCCGGCGAAGACGGCGATGCGCTGATCCGCGACTTCCGCCGCCAGCGCTACCACCAGCCCGGCGACGACCTGAGCCAGCCCTTCCACTGGACGGCCGCGCAGCGCTTTGCGCAGCTGCAGTGGGAGCTGGTGAAGGAGGTCGCCCAACAGCCCGAGCGGCCGCGCTGGCTGCCCGGAGACTTCTTCGGCGAGTTGTACGGGCGTGCTCCCTAGCCCATCCAGTCGATGTCCGTGCACAGCACGCGCAGCCCGTCCGGCGTGCGGCAGGCCACGGACAGGGTCACGCACATCTGCGCGCCGTGCAGGCTCAGATAGGGCCGCGTCATCTGCATGACGCCCGGCTCCTCCAGTGCACGGCGGAAATAGGGCCGGCGCGCCCAGCGCGCCTCGCCGGCCAGGCCCAGGGGCCTGAAGCGAGGGTCCCGGGACAGATCCTTGACGCCCGGCGGCACCAGGGGTTCGGCCACGTGGCGGCCCTGCTCGTCCAGCAGGAAGCAGACCTGCACGCCCGGCAGCGCCAGCAGCTCCGCACAGGCCTCGGCCAAGGCCTGACCCGCCAGGCTTTCCTGGGCTCGCCGGAGCGCCTCGCGGTAGGGCGCCATCTGGGCCGCATGCACACGCCGCGTGTCGGCATGGCGACCGTCCAGCAGCTCCCAGATCTCCTCGATCTCGTCCGACACGCCCTGGGGCCCCAGCATGCCGGGCACCGGCCGGCCGAAGACGAAGCCCTGCACCATGTCGACGTCGACGTCGAGGGCCAGCAAGGCCTCGTCGCGCGTCTCCACGCCCTCCAGCAGCACCAGCGACCCGCACTCGTGCAGCAGCGACACCATCTGGGCCAGCACGCGCGCGATGCGCGGCGAGCCGCAGGCACGGCGCAGCAGGCTGCGGTCCAGCTTCACGATCTCGGGGTGGATATGCCAGATGCGGTCGAAGTTGGAATGACCCGCGCCGAAATCGTCCAGGGCGAGCAGGCAACCGGTCTGGCGCACGTTGGCCACGGCGCGCTCGAAGTCGGCCTCCTGGGCCATGACGTCCTCGGTCACCTCCAGCACGACGCGGTGCATGGGCAGGCCCAGGGCCTGCATGGTGCGCACCGACGACTCCAGCGCCTGCATCTGCTGGGCGCCATGCACGAAGACCGCGGGATGAATATTGAGGAAGAGCCAGCCCCCATCCTCGCCTCTGCCGGTCTGCTGCACGAAGTTGTGCACGTGCAGCAGCCGGCACAGGCGGTCGGCCGCCCATTGCTGCTCGAAGCTGCGCAGCTGCTCGAAGAACTTGATCGGCGAGACGGCATTGCCGGCCGGGTCAGACACCCGCAGCAACGCCTCGTAGCCGACGGCGCGCCGGTGCGGAAAGCTGAACACGGGCTGGAAATGGCTGTCCAGCTGCCAGTCGCCCTGGCGCGCCCGCCAGCGTCCGCCCTCCATCTCCAGCGACTCGACGAGATGCAGCAGCATGGCATCGGCGCCGGGCGGCGCGACGGCTTTCAAGGGCGGTCCTGCGGGAGCGACATGCGGCCCATACTAGCGGCGCCCCCTACGAAGTCGCGGGAATATCGCACTGATAATCGTTTTAGCCCCTGTCGCCCCCTCAGCCGAGCGCCGATGCCGATGCCCGCCCTCCCCCAGCCGCGTCCCGTGAAGCAATGAGCGACGCAGATGGCGATCCATCGGGGCGCGACAAGCCGGAAGACCCGGTCGAGCCCACCGTCAAGATGGGCCCGCCGCTGACGCCGGGCCACACCCTGCCGCCCGGCACGCGCATCCACGACTACCGCATCGACCGGGTGCTGGGCGAGGGCGGCTTCGGCATCGTCTATCTCGCCACCGACGTCGTGCTGGAACGCCAGGTCGCCGTCAAGGAATACCTGCCCTCGTCGATGGCGGCACGCGCCGGCCAGTCGCTGACCGTGCTGGTCAAGTCGGCGGAGCACACCGAGACCTTCGCCATCGGGCTGAGGAGCTTCGTCAACGAGGCCAAGCTGCTGGCCCGCTTCGACCACCCGGCCCTGCTCAAGGTGCACCAGTTCTGGGAGCAGAACGGCACCGCCTACATGGCCATGCCCTACTACCAGGGACAGACGCTGAAGCAGGCCCTGGGCAAGCTCGGCCGCCAGCCGACCGAGAAGGAAGTGCGCGCCTGGTTGATGCCGCTGCTGGATGCGCTGGAAGTGCTGCACAACGAGCACTGCTATCACCGCGACATCGCGCCCGACAACATCCTGCTGACCGACCACGGGCCGCTGCTGCTGGACTTCGGTGCCGCGCGCCGCGTCATCGGCGACCTGACGCACGCGCTGACCGCCATGCTCAAGCCGGGCTTCGCGCCCATCGAGCAATACGGCGACATGCCCGGCGTGACCCAAGGGCCCTGGACCGACATCTTCGCGCTGGCCAGCGTGCTCTACGCGGCCATCAGCGGCCGCCGCACCGTGGCCTCCGTCGAGCGCCTGCTCAACGACCAGCTGCAACCGCTGGCCACCGTGGCAGCGGGTCGCTGCGGCAATGCCTTTCTCGCGGCCATCGACCGTGCGCTGGCCATCCACCCCAAGGACCGCCCGCAATCCATTGCCGAGTTCCGCACCCTGCTGACCGCCGACGACACCCAGGTGCTGGACCTGCTCGAACTGGGCGGCATGCCCGACGACGACAGGACGGTGCTGCTGCCGGACTTCGATCCGACCCAGGTGGCGCCGGGCGGCACCGTGCCGCCCCGCACCGAACCGGCGCGGCCCAAGACCCAGGCGCCTTTGCCCGTCACGCGCCCCCAGCGGACCGCCCCCGCCCCGGTGCTGCCGCCCGCGGCGCCGCCTCCGCCGGTGTTGCCCCCGCCGCCGCCACCTGCTCCGGCGCCCGTGCAAGCGCCCGCCGCGCCCCCGCCGCGCCGCGGTCTCGTGCTGGGCCTGGTGGGCGGAGCGGGTCTGGCCGCACTGGCCCTGGGCGGCTATCGCATGCTGTCTGCGCCGGCGCCCTCGCCCTCGTCGTTGCCGCCCGCAGCCGCACCGGCGCCGGCCATCGTTCAGGCTGCGTCAGCACCCGCCGCGGCAGCCTCCACAGCCACTGCAGCCTCCGCGCCGGACGTGCCAGCCTCCACGGCTCCAGTGCCGCCGCCACCCGCCGCCGCTCCCGCGCCGACACCGGCCCCCGCGGTTTCGGCCCCGACACCCACCGCGCCCGCAACGACCAAGCCCCGCGCGAGCGCACCGTCCCCTGTTCCGGTGGCCACAAAAGGTGCAAGGTGCAGTGATATTCTGCAAAAGGCGTCACTGGAACCCCTGACCGCGAGTGAAGCCGCCTACCTGAAGAGGGAATGCCGATGAGTCGCCCTGGCCACACGAATCGCATCAGTTTTTCAGTGCAGCTGGCGCGTGCCGCCATGCTGGGTTGCCTGGCCGTGCTGGCCGGCTGTCTGGAAACAGCGCCCAAGGCGCCGACGGTCTCGACCAACGAGCTGTCCTTCAGCGAGGCCATCGTCGTCGCCACCGACGGCCTGGTCGGCCAGACCCAGAAGCTGCCGGCCTTCCTGGCCAAGATGGAATCCAAGATCGTCCGCAAGAACGTCGTCGTCGACCCGATGATCGACGCCACCAGCGGCCAGCAGACCCAGACCACGCAGCTGCTCGAGCGCCGCATCGGCGAACGCCTGGCGGCGCGCAAGGAAGGCGGCTTCGATCTGCTGCCCTTCAAGACCGAGAACCTGTCCAAGGTCCAGTACCTGCTGACCGGCACCCTGACCCGGCTGCTCGGCGTGCCGGGCAAGAAGTCGCTGCAGATCAACCTGGCCCTGGTGGAGATCAAGACCGGCCAGGTGGTGGCCCAGGCCTCGGCCCTGGCCCGCGACGACGGCCTCAACCACACGCCGCTGGCCATCTACCAGGACAGCCCGGTGCTGGTGAAGGACCGGGTGGTGGAAGGCTATATCAGCACGGCCCTGACGGCCCCCGGCGGTGCGGCCAACGGCACCTATATGGAACGCGTGGCGGTGGCCAGCGTCATCAACGAAGCCGGCTCCCTCTACAACGCCGAGCGCTATCCGGAGTCGCTGGCCAAGTACCAGGAAGCCCGCAGCCAGGCCGGCGGCGACCAGCTGCGCACCTTGAACGGCATCTACCTGAACAACGTCAAGCTCGGCCGTACCGCCGAAGCCGAATGGGCCTTCGGCCAGATCGTGGCCTACGGCCTGCGCTCCAACAAGCTGGACGTGAAGTTCCTGTTCAACCCGGGCAGCACGGAGTTCTGGTCCGACGCCAAGGTCAGCGGCGCCTATCCGATGTGGCTGCGGCAGATCGCCAAGGAGAGCAACAGCACCCGGGTCTGCATGGTCATCGTCGGCCACACCAGCCACACCGGCTCGGAGCAGACCAACGACGCCCTGTCGCTGCAGCGCGCCGCCTTCATCCAGCAGCGCCTGACCGGCGAGGCGCCGCCGCTGAGCTCGCGCATCAAGGCCAGCGGCATGGGCTGGCGCGAGAACCTGGTGGGCAGCGGCACCGACAACGCGGTGGATGCCCTGGACCGGCGCGTCGAGTTCCGCGTCGAGCCCTGCAATTGAGGTGGCAACGCCTCTGAGCCGCGAACGCTAGAGCAGGCGGAAGACCCGGCCCCCGGCCACGTCGTTCACGGCCTCGGTGCGCAGATCGACCGGCAGGCCGGCGCGGGTGGTCTCGTCGATCAGCAGGCCCGGCGCGGCGGCCTCGGCGAGCCGTGCGGCCTGCAAGGCCGGTACGCCGACGCAGGCATGGGCCGCGCGCCGCGCCGTGGCCGCCGAGCCGACGACCAGCTCGCCACGGCTGATGCCGATACCCATGGCAATGGGCGGCTGCGCAGCTGCACCGCGTTCCGCGTTGAAGAGGCCCGCCACCTCGGCCATGTCCTGCCCCGCCTGCACCGCCGACAACGGCTCGGCGAACAACGCCAACAGACCGTCGCCGCCGAACTGGGCCACCTCGCCGCCGCGGCCCTCGACGGCGTCGAACATCAGCGTGCTCCAACCGGTGCCCCCTGGCTCGGGATTCACCGAGCATCCGCGTGCTCCAGGGGCTCAGCAGCTCCATCCGCGCCTGCGGCGACTCGGCCCGCAGCTCGGGCCGGTGCAACCGCGCCACCAGCACGCAGGCCTCGGCCAGCCGGCTGGCCTCGGCCGGGCCGCCCGGCATCCAGCGGCGCAGCGCGGCCCCCTGCTGGTCCCGCTGCTGCTTGCGCGCCAGGCTGGACTCGACCCGCGCCTGCAGCAGCCAGGGGTCCACCGGCTTGTGCAGGAAGTCGTCGGCGCCCAGCTCGATGCAGCGCGCCACCGGCGCCACGCCGCCCAGCGCACTGGTGACGATGACGGCCACCTCGCGCAGCGCCGCATCCGTGGCGCGGGCCTGCAGCAGGCCGAAGCCGTCCAGCTCCGGCATGGCCAGGTCCAGCAGCAGCAGCTCGAAGGGCTGCCGCTTCAGCAGCTCCAGCGCCTGCCGACCGTTCTCGGCGCTGCTGACGCTGTGGCCCATCAGCTCCAGGGAGCGGCACAGCAGCAGGCGGTTGACCTTGTTGTCGTCGGCCACCAGCACGCGCGCGCCCGGTTGCGCGCTGAACGGCGGCGGCAATGGCGACGCCGTGCCCTGGGCCGGCCCGGCCGGCAGCGTGAAGCGGTAGCCCAGTCCCGCCACGGTGGCGATGGCACGGGCCCCGAGCACGCGGCGCAGGCCGGAGATCTGCACCTGCAGGTTGTTCTCCTCGACGACGAGGCCGGGCCAGACTTCGTCCAGCAGCTCATCCTTGCTGACGACGCGGTCGCGCCTGGCCACCAAGGCCCTCAGCAGGTCGAAGCCGCGGCTGCCCAGGCTCACCGGCTGGCCGTCCACCAGCAGCAGCCGCTCGGCCAGCCGCAGCTCGACGGCGCCGAAGACGAGCGCGGTGGGTGGCGCGCTCATTGCCGTGCCAGGGCGTGCAGCGCCGTCAAGGTGGCGTCCAGCTCGGCGGCCAGCGCGTCGACGTCGGGTGCGGGCGCCTCCAGCCCTTGCCACTCGATGCGCCGCGCCATCTCCGCCAGTCGCGTGGCGCCGAAGGCGACGCCATTGCTCTTCAGCGTGTGCGCCGCAGTCACGAAACGCTCGCCGTCTGCTGCGGCCAGCGCCGCCCGCAAGTCGGCCAGCAGGCGCGGCGCCTCTTCGGCGAAGGCATCGATGAGGGTGATGACAAAGTCCGCCCCCGCGTTGGCCTGCAAGGCCTCGAAGGTGTGGGCGTCGATGCGGGGCAGCTTCATGGTTCAGGCGTCGGTTCGCGCAGGGGTCGCCATCAGCTCGGCAATCATCGCCTCCACGCGCAGCGGCTTGCTCAGATGCTCGTCCATGCCCGCGGCCAGGCATTGCGGGCGGTCGCCGTGCAAGGCGTTGGCGGTCATGGCCACGATACGCGGGCGTTGGCCGACCGGCCAGCGCGACACGATCTGGCGCGTGGCTTCCAGGCCGTCCATGTCGGGCATGCGCACGTCCATCAGCAACAGGTCGTAGGCCTGGCGCGCCACGCTTTCCACCGCCTCGCGGCCGTTGCTGGCCAGGTCGGCCCGGTAGCCCATCTGCTCCAGCAGACGCAGCGCCAGCTTCTGGTTCACGCCGTTGTCCTCGGCCAGCAGGATGCGCAGTGGGTGGCGCGCGGCCATCTGCGGGTCCAGCTCCACGTGGGTCGGTGCTGCGCGCTGGGGCAGCAGGTCCAGCGCCACGGCAGGCGCAGCAATCTCGAAGCGGAAGCAGCTGCCCTGCCCCGGCCCGGCGCTCTCCACGTCCATGCTGCCGCCCATCAGTTCGGCCAGCTGCCTGCTGATGGCCAGGCCCAGGCCGGTGCCGCCGTAGCGGCTGGCGATGCTGCTGTCCGCCTGGCTGAAGCGCTGGAACAGCCGGGCCCTGCCCTCCGCGCTCAGGCCGATGCCGGTGTCACGCACCTCGAAGGCCAGGCGCCCCTCGGCCGGCATGGACACCCTGAGTGCCACCTCGCCGCGCTCGGTGAACTTGACCGCATTGCCGAGCAGGTTGAGCAGTATCTGGCGCAGGTGCGCCGCGTCGCCCACGACGGCCGCCGGCACCTCGGCGTCGAAATGGCAGCTCAGCTGCAGGCCCTTGTGCGCTGCCCGCACGCCCACCAGGTCCAGGCACAGGCGCACGCACTCGCGCAGGTCGAAGGGCTGGTTCTCCAGCTCCAGCCGGCCGGCCTCGATCTTGGAGAAGTCCAGCACGTCGTTGATGATGGTCAGCAGCGCCTCGGCCGACTCGCGGATGGTCTGGGCATGGTCGCGCTGGTCCTCCGTCAGCGGCGAACTGAGCAGCAGGCCGCTCATGCCGATGACGCCGTTCATGGGCGTGCGGATCTCGTGGCTGACGGTGGCCAGGAAGGCGCTCTTGGCGGCGTTGGCGGACTGGGCCGCTTCGCGCGCGGCCAGCTCCGCGGCGAGCTTTTGTTCCAGCAACTGAGCCTGGGTGCGGCCGGAGTCGGCCTGCAGATCTTCCTCCAGCATCTCGGTCGCGCTGGTCACGGCGCGCACCTCGTCGGGCCGGTAGGGCGCACCGCCAGGGCGCGTGCTCAGCAGCACAAAGCCGGTGAGTTCATCGCGGTGCCGGATCGGCACGGCCAGGCCGTCCACACCCGCCACGGCCGCCAGCCCGGCGGGCAGGCGGTGCGCGAGGATGCTGCGCAGATCGCCTAGGCTCAGCCGCAAGGCCTCGGGAGCTCCGGGAGACGTGGATGCCAGGCGCATGCCGGTCTGCGTAGCTACCCGATAGGCCGTCACCTCGGCGTCACCCGCAAACCGGCTGATGGCTGTCAGGTGGTGGTTCAGCAGCGCCTGCTGGCCCTGAAGCTTCGCCGCAGCGCGGGCGGCGACCCACAGCACCTCTTCGTTGTTGCGCCAATTGCTGAAGAACACGCGCTGGACGAAGGCATCGGCGACGCCCCTCAAGCGCGGCACGGCGCTCGAGAAAAGCAGGGCCAGCGGCACGGTAACAGCGGCAGCAATGCGCGGCTCCGCCATGGCAGGCCAATGTGCGCCGAGCATGCGCAGGAGCATGACGCCAAGCACCAGCACGGCCAGCACAAGGCCCCAGACCAGCGCACGGTTGAGCGCGAATCCGAAACCGAAGACCCGGTAGCGAAGGACCGCGTAGGCCAGGCCGAGCATGGCGGCGATGCCCACCGAGCATTCGGCGACCGTGATGGCGAGCTGGCGCTCGGGGGACGCGCCGGGCAGCGAGCTCAAGACAAAGAAAACCAGGTTGCCGCACAACAGCATGCCGACGCAGATACCCGTCCAGGCGGCTCGGTACTTCGCCATCCCCGTCGCGCGCCGCCAGGCGACCCAAAGGCAGCCAACGCCGACCAGCGCGATCAAGTTACTGACGTGAAAGCTGGGTGTACTGAGCTGCCAAAAGTAGGACGCGTCCACTGGCAACCAACGCAGCTTGTGCGCAGCCGCGAGCACCGGGAAGACGAGACCAACGCTGACCAGCGCGACAAGCATCCGACGCTGCCACGGCAGCAAAGGCCGGCCGGCAACGGTTGACGACGTGACAGCGAAGTAGAGGTAGCAGGTGACGACGACGTAGGCCATCAGGCTGGCATTCGTCACATAGAGCACGGTTTGCAACCAGCCACCCGGCAGTCCAGCGGTGACGCCTGGCACGCTGTAGATGGCAAGGGCCACCGTGAGCGCACGTATCGGCGGACTGTCGGGACGGCGCCAGGCCAGGATCGTCGCGACGACCACCGCCATGCAACTGACGATCCAGTCCGCCGCACGTGCAGTCACCATCAGGGGCGTGACACGCCCGGGTTCAGGCACGGTACGCACGACCATGGAACGCAACTGCCCCTGCGAATCGACAGTAAGCGCGATCGGCTCACCGATGCCCTTGTAGCGCCAGGAATCACCCGGCATGTCAAACGAGATGCGGTCGCCTGCCTTGACGCCCTGACGAGCCAGGTCAGAGCCAGGCTGCACGCTGATCACCTCGCGCATCCACAGCCGACCTGTGAACTGAAAAGTCACCAATTCCGCCCCGATGCCCCCTGCCGCCTCCGGCACGACGCTGGGCCCCAGGTAGATCAACGCCCACAGCCTCATGAACGCGCAAAGCAGGCACAGGGCCAACAACGGCACCTGCCACCTCTTGGCGCTGGAGCCTGATGGCAGCGGTGCACCGGCTTCGGCCTGCGCCAGGGAAAGGGTCATGGAGTCCTCCTCGGGCTGGCCTCTGCGGTCTCGGGGCCGGCGCAGCATAGGTGTTGGGTGTGTCGCATGCCAGCCACTTTCAACCAGTCGACAGCCTCCCGTCCTTAAAGCTGCTGAAGCCGGCCTGAAGCGTCCTGAAACCGCCGCGCAACAACCCTCACTTTCAGGACGTTTCAGCGCGGCTTCAGGCGCCTTCAGGACGGCCGGCCCGGCGAAGAAGACAGTGGCCACACGGCATCAAGACCTGGTTCAAGACGCCGCCACCCGCCAGCCAAGGCTGCGGCTTCAACCACCGCCTCAAAGGAGGATCGTCATGTCTCATTCCCTTGCCCGTCTGGCCTCGGCCGCCCTGCTCACGCTCGCTGTGCATGGCGTCCAGGCCCAGCAACTGCTCGACCCCGGCGCCCCCGTCGCCAGCTACAGCCAGAGCTATCTGTCGGCCGCGCTGGCGCAGTGGGAATACTCCTTCCCCGCCGCCACCAGCCCGCTGCTGGACACCACGGGCGCCGCAACCGTGTCGGGTGACCAGGGCAAGTACTTCTTCCTGGCCGCCTCGCTCAGCGAGGCCCCGGTGGTGCGCAACGTGACGGTGCGCAGCGATCAGACCCTGGTGTTCAGCCCCATCACCATCCTCTACTGGGCCGACGCCGTGATGGACACCGAGGCCAAGATGCGCGCGGACGCGATCAAGGTGCTGGGCACCGTGAGCAACCTGACGGTGACCGTGGACGGCGCGGACGCGCTGCTGCCGGCTGGTGTGAGCTCGACTCAGGCCTTCCGCCAGTCGGGGCCGCTGTTCCCCTTCACCCTCGTGCCGGACAACATCACCGGCTACGCCCCGGGCGTGTTTCCGGCCCTCACCGAAGGCTTCACCTTCGCCATGGCCCCCCTGGCCGAAGGCAACCACACGCTGCGCTTCACGGCGCAGATGAACTCCGACTACGGCTTCACCTTCGCCCAGGACATCACCTACAACATTTCCGCCGTCCCCGAGCCCAGCACCTGGGCCAGTCTGGGCCTGGGCCTGCTGGCCATCGGCGCGCGCTCGCTGCGTCGCAGCCAACCCGACCAAGCCTGAACCCCAACCCCTCGGACAACCTGGAGATCACCATGTCACTCACCCGCACCGCCGTCGCCATCGCAGCCCTGGCCGCCAGCCAGCTCGCGCCCGCCGCCATGCCCAACGTCCCCGGCCAGCGCGAGCGCGCCGCCCAGGCGCTGCGCACTGGCCAGATCAGCCCGCAGAGCCAGCAAAGCGCCGCCCTCGCTGCGCAGAACGGACGCGAATCCTGGCAGGGCAAGATGCTGGAGCAGTTGGTCATCGACCACCAGCGCTGGATGGTCTCGGTGCCCATTGGCGTCAATCCGGCCAACCAGGCCGAGACCGGCGCAAACTGCGGCCTCAACCAGGACGGCCCGGTCTGGAATCTGTTGGGCCCCGGCGGCCTGCCCACCTTCAGCGTCAGCTGCAGCATCCCGGCCGGCAAGGCCATCTTCATGCCGGCCCTGGGCTACTTCTACGAGTACCCCTGCACGCCGGACTACCCGCAACTGCCGCCCGGCCAGAACCTGGAGGCCTTCCTGCGGGCCATGACGGCGGAGTTCATCGACGGCATCAGCGTCGCCCAGGTCACGCTCGACGGCAAGCCCGTCAAGACGCGCCGCGTCGCGACCGGCATGTTCTCGTTCACGGGCAGCAAGGACTGGGTCAACTACGACGCCTGCATCACCGGCTCGCCGCAAGTGGCCCAGGCCGATGGCCTGTGGGTGCTGATCGACCCGCCGTCGCCAGGCAAGCACACGATCAGGATGAACGTCTCGCACTCGCTGTACGGCGCCCTCTTCGACGGCACCTGGAACATCACCGTCACAAAGTGAGCCTGGCGGGGCGGGGTGGGCTCTGCATAATCTGCTGCAAACCCGCACCCGCCCCGCTCCATGCTGATCCAGTTCTTCTACACGCTGCGTGCCGCCAAGCTCAAGGTGACGGTGCCCGAGTACCTGACGCTGCTGGAAGCCCTGCAGGCCGGCGTCATCGGCGGCCCCGACAACAGCGGCGTCGCCAGCATCGACGACTTCTACCACCTGGCCCGCACCAGCCTCGTCAAGGACGAGACCCAGTTCGACAAGTTCGACCGCGCCTTCGCCGCCTACTTCAAGGGCGTGGAGATGCTGACCGACTTCACGGCCGAGGTGCCGCTGGAATGGCTGCGCAAGCAGCTCGAGATCGAGCTCACGCCCGAGCAGAAGGCCGCCATCGAGAAGATGGGCTGGAACGAGCTGATGGAGACGCTGAAGAAGCGCTTCGAGGAGCAGAAGGAACGCCACGAGGGCGGCAACCGCTGGATCGGCACCGGTGGCACCAGCCCCTTCGGTAACAGTGGCTACAACCCGCAAGGCATCCGCATCGGCGGCTCAGGCGGCAACAAGAGCGCGGTGAAGGTGTGGGAGCAGCGCGCCTACCGCGACTACGACGACTCGCTGGAACTCGGCACGCGCAACATCAAGGTCGCCCTGCGCCGACTGCGCCGCTTCGCGCGCGAGGGCTCGGAGCTGGAGCTGGACCTGGACGGCACCATCCACGGCACGGCCGCCAATGCCGGCATGCTGGACATCAGGATGCAGCCCGAGCGCCACAACAAGGTCAAGGTGCTGCTGCTGATGGACGTGGGCGGCACCATGGACGAGCATGTGCACCGCGTGGAAGAACTCTTCAGCGCCGCCAAGAGCGAGTTCAAGCACCTGGAGTTCTATTACTTCCACAACTGCGTCTACGACTTCGTCTGGAAGAACAACCGGCGCCGCTTCGCCGAAAAGCTCAACACCTTCGACCTGATCCGCAAGTACAACCGCGACTACAAGCTCATCTTCGTCGGCGACGCGACCATGAGCCCCTACGAGATCCTGCAGGTGGGCGGCAGCGTCGAATACAACAACGACGAGGCCGGCGCCGAATGGCTGCAGCGCCTCACCCATGCCTTCCCCAAGTACGCATGGATCAACCCCGAGCCGCAAGGCGTCTGGCAGTACCGGCAGAGCATCGCGCTGATCCAGCAGTTGATGCAGCAGCGCATGTTCCCGCTGACCCTCTCCGGCCTCGAAGGCGCGATGCGGCTGCTCAGCAAATGACGCGTCTCGTTGCGCTGCTCCTTGCAGCGCTGTTGAGTGCCTGCGCGACGCAGGCACCGCCACAGCCCCCCGCCCCACCGGCGCCCGACATCCCGGCCGACGCGCCCGCCGTCTACAGCCTGGACATCCGCATCGATGGCGACAGCCGCGACAACGCCGCCCTGCACGCCCTGCTGAGCCAGAACCTGGACATCGCCCGCTACCGCGCCAGCGAGGCGGCGCTGAGCCGCGTCGAACTGGCCCGCCTGGCCGCGGCCGCACCCGCCCAGGCCGAGAGCCTGCTCGAGACCGAGGGCTATTTCAACGCCAAGGCCGATGTGGACCGCGACGCCGCCGACGCGACCAAGCTGGTACTCGCCGTCAAGCCGGGACCGCTGACACGCGTCGACCAGCTCGACATCGAGTTCACCGAAGGCCTGGCCGAGGAAGACGCCAAGGCCCTGCGCGACAGCCTGCGCGGCGCCTGGCCGTTGAAGAAGGGCAGCGCCTTCACCCAGCAGCAATGGGCCTCAGGCAAGAGCGACCTGCTGCTGCGTGCCCGCAATGGCGGGTATCCGCTCGCGCATTGGGGCGAGACGGCGGCGCGCGTCGACCCCGACGCGCAGACGGCCGACATCCATCTCGTGCTGGCCAGCGGCAACCGCGCCAGGCTCGGTGCTCTGCGCATCGAAGGGCTGAAGCGCCAGGACCGCGATGCCATCGAACGCCTGGCCGGCTTCGACAAGGGCGACGGCTACACCGAGCAGAAGCTGGCCGAGTTCCAGGAGCGCCTGGCCAAGACCCAGCTCTTCGACGCCGTGCGTGTGCAGCTGCTGCCTGAGACCCCGGATGCCGACGGTACTTTCCCTGTCCAGGTGACGGTCACCGAGTCGGCCCTGCAGCAGGCCACCGTCGCCGTCGGCTATCACAGCAACACCGGCCAAAGCGTCAGCGTCGAGCATCTCCACCGCCGGCCCTTCGACCTGCCGGTGCGCCTGCGCAGCAAGCTGCAGCTCAGCCGCGATCTCCGCGGCGCCGAGTTCGAACTCAGCTCCCACCCCCAACCCGATCTGCACCGCAACCTCGCCTCGCTGCAGTTCGAGCAGGACCGCACCGGCGACACCATCGCCACCAATCTCGGCATCCGCCTGGGCCGGCTCTACGAATCCACGCGCGACGAACGCCTCAGCTATGTCGAGCTGCTGCGCGCCCGCGAGACCGAAGGATCACAAGTCAACACCAACCTGGCCCTGTCCCTCAACCAGCAGTGGATTCGCCGCCGACTGGACAGCACCCTGCTGCCCACCGACGGCCACCAGGCCCTGGCCCTGGTCGGCTTCGGCTATGCCAAGGGCGGTGGCACCGACGACAGCGGCCCTTTCGGCCGCATGCAGTTCAAGCTCGGCGTCTACAAGCCCTTCGGCGGCTGGTTTGCCTCGGCCCGCGCCGAGGTCGCCCAGGTGGTGGCCAAGGAGCAGGTCGGCGTGCCCGAGAAGCTGCTCTTCCTGGCCGGTGGCGACGAGTCGGTGCGTGGCTATGCCTACCGCAGCCTGGGCCCGCAGAAGAACGGCCTGACCGTCGGCGGCCGCGTGCTGGCCACCGGCAGCCTGGAGCTGGCCCACCCCATCATGCCCAGCTTCCCGGCCCTCTGGGGCGCCGTCTTCATCGACGCCGGCAACGCCGCCTCGCGCTGGAAGGAGTACAGCGCCGTCGTCGGCTATGGTGCCGGCGTGCGCTGGCGCAGCCCGGTCGGGCCGCTGCGCGTGGACGTCGCGCGGGCGCAGGAGACGGGCAAGTGGCGCCTCCACTTCAGCGTGGGGATCACGTTATGAAGCCAGACGCTGCGGCTTCGCCGAACTCTGTGGGCATCACGCTGTGAGGCGATCCCTGCGCATCCTGCGTGCCGGCCTCATCGTGCTGGCCGTGCTGCTGGCCATGGCAACGGCCTTCGTGGCCTGGCTGCTGCATCGCCCCGCCGGCGGCGCCTGGCTGATGGCCCATCTGCCCGGCATCCAGATCGAGGCGCCCGAAGGCTCGCTGATGGGCGAGTTCAGCGCGCGCCGCCTTGTCATCACCTGGCAGGGCGGCTCGGCCGAATTGCGCGGCCTGCACTGGAAAGGCCTGGGCATGACCGCCAGCGACGGCCTGCTGCTGGCCGAGGAGCTGGCCGTCGACGAAGTCCTCATCCGCAGCCAGGCCAGCGACAAGCCGGTCACCATGCCGCCCGACCTGAGCTTGCCGCTGGGTGTGCACATCGCCAGCCTGCGCGTCGCCAAGCTCAGCTGGGCGCCCGACCAGCCGCCGCTGCTCGGCCTGAACGGCCAGCTCAATCTGCCGCGCCGCGGCACCCACCACATCCAGCTCAAGGCCGCGCGCTGGCAACACCTGACGCTTGCCGGCGAAGCCAGGATCGCCAGCGCCGCGCCGCTGCAGACCGATGCCACGCTGCGCGTGCAGCAGACCGAGGCCACGGATCTGCCGTGGACCGCTGTCGCCGCCGTCACCGGGCCGCTGGCCAAGCTCAAGGCCAAGGCCGAACTGGAGGCCGCCCACCAGACCCTGAAGGCCGACGGCGAGATCCAGCCCTTTGCGCCCTGGCCCGTCAACGCCCTGCAGCTCAAGGCCGACAAGCTCGACCTCGCGGCGCTTGCCCCTGGACTCCCGCGCACAGCGCTGAGCGGCGAGGCCCAGCTCAAGGCACCGGCCCGCGACGCCGAGGCCCCGCTGCAGGCCGATCTGCACAACGCCGCGGCCGGCCGCTGGGACCAGGGCGCCCTGCCCGTCACACGCCTCGTCGTCGCGCTGGCCGGCCGGCCCGACCAGCTCGCCAGCCTGCGCCTCACCGCCCTCGACGCCGAACTGCCCGGCGGTGGCCGCGTGCAGGGCAAGGGCCAGCGCGAGGCCGACGGCCGTTGGCAGCTCGATGCCCGCGTGGCGGGCCTGCGCCCCGAGGCGCTCGACGCTCGCGCCACGCCGGCTCGCCTGGACGGCTCGCTCACCCTCTCCGGCAGCAAGGTCGGCCCGTTGAATGCCAAGCTCGATCTCGGCGGCAGCATCGAGAACCGGCCGGTTCGCCTGAAGGCCCAGCTGCAGGGCCAGGGTACGAAGTGGCAGATAGCGGATGCTCGCCTGGCCAGCGGTGACGCCTCGCTGCAGGCCAGTGGCCGTGTCGACACTGCCGGCGCCGCTCAGTTGAAGGCCCAGCTGCGCCAGTTCGACCCGCATCTGCTGTGGCGCGGCGCCCCTGGCTCGGCCTGGGCCCGCCTGCCCAACCCGACCCGCCTCAACGCCGAAGCCGACCTGGACCTGCGTGGCAAGAACGTCAACTCGATCACCGGCAATGCCTATGTGCGCGTGCTGCCAAGCCAGTTCGGCGGCCTGCCGCTGGAGGGCCGCATCAAGCTGCAACGCGAACACGCCAACGACGCGGCGGGCTTCGACGTCGACGGCCGCATCGGCAACAACCGTGTGCAGACCAACGGCCAGGCCCGGCCCGAGGCCGTCAACGGCACGGCCACGCTGAAGGCCGGCGCGCTGGCCGAGCTGAACCCGCTGCTGGCCCTGTTCGACCAGCAGCCCATCGCCGGCCAGGGCGAGGGCGAGGGCAGCTACCAGCTGGTGCGCGGCACCAGGGCTTGGCAGGCCGGCGGCAGCGGCAAGCTCTCCCTGGCCTCGGCCAAGGCGATGGGCACCAGCATCGCCAGCGTGAAGGCGCGCTGGGAGCTGCCCCTGCCCGGCGCTGACGGCGACGGCCCCATCGCGCTGAACCTGGACGTCAGCCAGCTGCGCGGCCCGCGGGCCCAGCTCACCAGCGCCAGGATCGACCTGAAGGGCCGCCGCAGCGCGCATGAGGTCAAGGCCCAGGTTGCCGGCAAGATTCCTCGTGAGTCGCAAGACCTGGCCCTGAACGCCCAGCTCGAGGCCCGCGGCCGCTGGGACGGCCAGGCCTGGAACGGCCGCATCGCCCGCATCGACATCGGCCCGCTGCGGCCCAACACGCCCGCTCTGCTGTCGGCCAAAGACATCGCGCTGCGCTGGGCCAGCGACGGCCCGCGCCTGGTCGCCGAGCCCGGCCGCGCCGAGGTGGGCGGCGCCTTTGTGCGCTGGCAGGCGCTGAGCTGGACGGGCGGCGAACACCCCGAGGCCCGGGCCGAACTGCAGCTCGAAGACCTGGCTGCCGCGCCGCTGATGGCACGCTGGCAGCCCGACTTCGGCTGGGGCGGCGACCTGCGCGTGACCGGCCGCGCCTCGCTGGTGCTGAGCGACCGGCTGACGGCTGACCTTCTCATCGAGCGTCAGAGCGGCGACCTGCGCGTGACCGACGAGTTCGGCCAGCGTGCCCTCGGCCTCACCGACCTGCGCCTGGCGGTCAACGTGAAGGACGGCATCTGGCAATTCGCGCAGGGCATCGCCGGCAGCGAGCTGGGCAGCTTCGGCGGTGCGCTGACGCTGCGTCCCACCGGCCTCTGGCCCGATGCCCAGACGCCGTTGCAGGGCGTGCTCCAGGCCAATGTGGCCCACCTCGGCACCTGGGGCAGCTGGGTGCCGGCCGGCTGGCGCCTGGGCGGTCGTGCGGCCGCCACGGTGCAGCTCAGCGGCCGCCTCGGGGCGCCCGATCTGACCGGCCGCGCCGAGGGTGAGAACCTGGCCTTGCGCCATCTGCTCTACGGCGTCGACGTGACCGAGGGCCGCTTCGTGCTCGACCTCAAGGGCCAGCATGCCGAGTTGTCCAAGCTGGAGGCGCGCGGCGGCGACGGCTGGCTGCGCGCCAGCGGTGCGGCCGAACTGGGCGCCGAGCCCAAGGCCCATATCCAGATGACGGCCGACAAGCTGCGCGTGCTGTCGCGCGTGGACCGTCGGCTCGTCGCCAGCGGCGAGGCGACGCTGGACCTCGATGCCAAGGGGCTCAAGCTCGACGGCAAGCTGCGCGCCGACGAAGGCCTGTTCGACTTCAGCCGCGGCGATGCGCCGGCCCTGGCCGACGACGTGACCGTGCTGCGCGGCCCGCGCGACGCCGCGCCCACCGCGCCACCACCACCCAAGGCCGCGCGCAACAGCGTCGTCAACGTGGCCCTGGAATTCGGCCGCGACTTCAAGGTGCGCGGCCGCGGCCTGTCGACGACGCTGCGCGGCGAACTGCAGGTCACGCAGAACAACGGCCCCTTGCGCGTGACCGGCAAGCTCGACGCCAACGGCGGCCAGTACGCCGCCTATGGCCAGAAGCTCGACATCGAACGCGGCGACATCCGCTTCACCGGTGCCTATGACAACCCCTCGCTGGACCTGCTGGCGGTGCGGCCCAACCTCGATGTGCGCGTCGGCGTCTATGTCGCCGGCACGGCGCTGGCGCCGCGCGTCAACCTGTATTCCGAGCCCGAGATGAGCGACACCGACAAGCTCTCCTGGCTGCTGCTCGGCCGCGGCCCCGACGGCCTGGGCCGCACCGACACCGCCCTGCTGCAGCGCGCCGCCCTCGCCCTGCTGAGCGGCGAAGGCGAAGGCCCGACGGGCAAGGTGCTGCGCAATCTCGGGCTGGACGAGCTGTCCCTGGCTCAGAGCGACGACGACACCCGTGCCACCATCGTGCGCCTGGGCAAGCAGCTGTCCAAGCGCTGGTACGTGGGCTACGAACGCAGCCTGAATGCAACGACGGGTTCCTGGCAGTTGATCTACCGCATCGCCCAGCGCTTCACCGTGCGGGCCCAGGGCGGCGACGACAACGCGCTGGACCTGATCTGGCAATGGAAGTGGAACTAGCCACCCCTTGTCAGACAAGGCCGCATCCGCCTGAGGCCGGCGCCGGGGCCCGCCGGCCGCTTCCTACAAGCGGACGCGCCGCGCCCCACCACCTCGGTCCCGACCAGCCTACAGGCACCACCCCGGGCAAGGACGAAAGTTGATTCATCAACGGTCCTGCTGTTGATCCCGAGGAGGTTCACCATGACTCAGTCCCGTCCTTCGCAAGTCCCGAACGACAAGACGCCCCTGGCAGACGCATTGCCCCCGGCGGCCGAGCCCACCCACCTGCTGCACTTCGAGCCGCTGTCGGCCCAGAGCGCCGGCTTCGACATCCCCTGCGACCCGCAGGGCCGCGTCGGCCTGGACGCGCTGGGCGACAAGCTGCGCAACGACTACTTCTTTGCGCGCGCCCTGATCGGTCGCCTGTTCGCCCGCCCCACCGTGCGGCAGGCCCTGCCGCTGATGCACGCCTGAGCGATCAGGCCTCGTCCTACAACCGCGTCGCGATCCGCCCGACAACGGGTGTCACATGCCTCCCCGAGGATGCTGGCCATGTTTTCCGAATCCCTCTCCTCTTCGTCCCTGACGCTGCCGTCCCTGCCGGTCGCCGCCGACCAGCATGTGGACGCCGATCTCGACGTCTCCTTGAGCACGCCGTCCACCCTCGTGGTCCACGCCAGCCTCGAGCTGCAGACCAGCGAGGCCGTGGATCTGGCTCTCGTCATTCCTCGTTCACGTTGTCGCGGCGAGCGCCCGCGCCTGGGCGCCCTGCTGGACGCCGTCCAGGCTGCCGTGGCCCGTGCGACGCGCGGTGGCACCCTGCATCAACCACGCCGCGTGCTGACGAGCGTGGCCGGCCAGCCCCACCTGGTCGCGCAGTTCTGAGCCCCGGCCCTACTTCGAGCGCCCGTCGAATTCCGTGACGGGCACGGCCTTGAGGTCGATGTCCTCGAGGCAGCGGATGTTGATGGCCGCCATCGCCGAGCCGTCCGGCCCCTGGCCTTCGCCATAGGGGTGCATACCGCAGGTCGGGCAGAAGCGGTGCTGGATGACGTGCTTGTTGAAGGTGTAGCGGCTGGCGTTGGCTTCCGGTGTCAGCAACTTCAGCGCAGCACGCGGCACGAACCACAGCAGCGAGCCCTTGCGCTGACAGATCGAACAGTTGCAGGACAGAGCCGAGCCGATCTCGCCGTCGACCTCGAACTTGATGTGGCCGCAGTGGCAGCTTCCCTGGTGCGTCATGGGGGGCTCCGTTGGATGGTTGGGCCATGCTGCCAGAAAGCGCTGCTCGACCCCATGCGAGAATGCGCGCCGCTCGCACGGCATGCCCGCGCCGGGCACGGCTCTCTCCGTAGTTCAATGGATAGAACGGCCGCCTCCTAAGCGGCAGATACAGGTTCGATTCCTGTCGGAGGGACCAGCGTCTGCCGTCTTTGCAGACCGTGCTCCCAGTCGGATGCCGCGCCTTATGCTGAGCCCATGAGCACCGCTGAGCCTCAGGATCGTCCCCGCACACCGGCAGCCACGATGGTGGCCGCCTGGCAACGCTACGACGACGATGAGCAGCGCCTCTCGGCCCACGTCAGCGAGCGCATGCTCGATCTGGCGCAGCTTCGCCCTGGGGCCCGCGTCCTGGATGTCGCGACGGGCCGCGGCGAACCGGCGATTCGGGCCGCCCTGAGGGTGGCGCCTGAGGGGGTGGTCGTCGGGACCGATGTGTCGCCCGAGATGCTCGCGTTCGCGCGGGCCCGGGCAGACCAGGCCGCCGTGTCCAACCTCAGCTTGGTCGCCACCGGCGGTGAGGACCTCGCGGGACTTTCCGATCAGCCCTTCGACGCGGCCTTGTGCCGCTGGGGCTTGATGTACTTCGACCGCCCCGTCGACGCGCTGAAGGCCGTGCGCTCCCACCTCCTGCCCGGCGGCAGGCTGGTGTCGGCCCTGTGGGTGGAGCCCGAAAGCGCGAGCTGGTGGTCCTTCCCCCGGCGCATTCTGGAGCGCTACGTCGCCCAGCCGCCGATGTCGTTCGAAGCACCCGGGCCGTTCAGGTACAGCCGGTCGGAGACTTTTCTCGGCGACCTGGCGGCGGCAGGCTTCGCATGCACGCACGAGGAAAGCCTGACGACGGCGGTCATGGAGTCGAGCACGCCCGCAGGTTTGATCGAGTGGTGCCTGACCTTCGGGCTGTCCCGCGCCCTGGCCGCGCAACCCGGAGCCGTGCACGACGCCTGGACGCGCGACATGCTGGCAGAGCTTGAAGGCCATCGGGACCCGGACGGCATGTATCGCCTGGGTGGCGTGACGCGATTGGTCGTGGCGCGGGCTGTCTAGGGCCTGATCACGCCGCGGCAACGGGCCCCATCCCCCTTTCGGGGGAGACGACGCGTCGACCTCCCCCTTGAAGGCGATATCCCTGCGGCGCCTGGATCCAGACACTGGCGGCATCATGAAAAAGACGCCGCCCACCCCCGCAAACCCGCTGGACAGCTTGACGCCCGCCGGGGATCGCCGCACCGCCCCCCGCACCCATCACGAGCCCTGGCCCGAGGCGATGCGGGAGGAATTCAGGAAGCTGCAGTTCCTGGCCGCCATCGAAGTAGAGGAAGTGGAGTCGGACGCCTGGCGAGACATCTTTGCGGGCTTCGAGGGGCGCCACATCCGCTTCATCTAGCCCCCTCCCGGCCGATCTCACGGCAGGCGGGGCAATGGAGCAAAGCGTTCCTCACGGCCGCACTCCAGGCGCCGCAGCCGCCTTTCCAGATCGGCAAGATCCGCGGCATCGCCGAGCAGGCGCTCGTCGGCATCACCTGCGAAGGCAAGCCAGGCGCGCGGCAAGCTCTCGGCCCAGCGCGACGTCCAGTCGGTGAAAGCCGATCGCGCAAACGAAGTGCCGGCAGCTTGCATGGGGTGCTCATTCGTGAAGCTCGAAAGCGATGGCTCACGATAGACACCGCCCGGGCTGATGCAAAGGCACAGCCGGGGCCCAAGTTCACTCGCCTGTATCAGCGCCGGCGCAGTCACAGCGCCCGCCCGGCCGTCAGTTCAGGAGTGATCCCAGCCCAGCCGCACCAGCCCGCAATGCCGGCACACGAACTTGTAGAAGGCGTTGTCGCCAGCCGGCTCGTAGTCGCGAATGGCGCTGGCCCATTGCTTTTCCGTCGTTCCGTAGTGCTGCCGCCAGTCTGCCTTCGTCGCCTCAGTCGCGTCCTCGACGTCGTCCTCCGACGCATCGCCATGGAACTCGCAGGCGTCGTTGCAATGCGCCAGCCACTCCTCCTGCTGCCAGGACGAATAGCCCGGCGTCCGCAGGCTCACCTCGTCGACGATGTCCTGCGCCAGGCCCGCCTGCAGCAGCGGCTGGGCGTCCGAGAAACTCGCGCCCAGCTTGTTCGCCGCCGAGCCGTCCGCGATGCACCAGGGGCAGAGTTTCTCGTCCAGGTCGCGGGTCGCGTAGACCGGCTGCACATAGACGAAGCCGCGCGCCTGCCCGCAGCAGGCGCATTCGATCCCTCGCGCCTCGATGGCCCCGGTGGCCAGCGGATCGACGTGGTAGCGAAAGGAAGGAAGGTCGTTGCCCATCGGCACTCCAGGAGGTCTGTTGCTGGCGACCAGCTTAGCCCGAGCAGCCAGCGCCTGGCTGGGGCCATGAGGCGGGCACCGTGGCCGCGAACCCGGATGTCATCCTCTCGTGAGGGGATGCGGCCTGGGCAGTTGAGGCGAGGCGCCGGGCCGGGCGCGCTCAGGCGTAGGCGTTGAGGTTGCGTCCCAGCGTGCCTTCGGTGGCCAGCGCCGGCTGCTGCGGCAGCGCATTGAGAAGCTGCATGGCACCCGAGGCCTGGATGTCGAGCGCCTTGCGCAGCACGAGGAGGTTCACGGCATCGGCCGTCTCCCCTTGGGCCGGGCCCGAGGCGACGCTGACGCTGGGGGAGTTGGCGATGTCCATGTCACGCGTATCGGCCGCCCCGAACGAAACTTGAGGCCCCGATTTGTAACGCTGCGCCGCCTGCGCAATATGCCCTTGCCTCGGCGGGCCACATCGCAAGAATTGCCGCTTCCCTCAACAGGATCCGCGATGCCGACATCTGCCCTCCGCGCCTTGGGCGCCGTCCTCCTGCTCGGCACCGCCGCGGCCACCCAAGCCGCCGACCAGGTCGTCAGCCTTCCCTTGAAGGAGGCCTGGTTCGAAGGCGAGATCGTTCACTACGTCAGCACCGACATCTCCGACCCCGGCATCGCGAAGAAGCAGGGCATCAACTACGTGCCGGCCCTGGCCGACACCCTCAAGCCCGGCATGCCGGTCGAGAAGGCCTACAAATTTCCGGGCGACGAGCAGGCCACGGTGCTGCCCTCCATCCCCCGGCCGGTGGGCGGCGCCAATGCCGATGCCAGCTACAGCCCGCTGTGGGTGCTGGTGATGGTGCGCTGGAAACCGGGCGCCACGCCGCACACGCTGAAGTCCGAGGAGGCGGTGCTGGCCGCCGAGGAGAAAGGCGAGGTCGAACTGACCCGCACCAAGATCGTTGCGAACTGGCCCGTCGTGCGGGCCCGCGGAGCGGCGCTGCAAGGCGTTCACTAGCCGCCCAGCTTGCGCAAGACTTGCCAGCGGCTGACATGGCGCTGTGAAGACCTCGCCGGCGGCCGCTGAGCGCCGATTGCGCGGCTAGAGTGGCTTCGCCATCCACCCGGGGTGGCGTTGCCGGCCCGCTGTCCAGGGCACCCATGCCCGCCCTCAGCCTCCTCCCTCGCCCTCCAGCTTCGATGCGCCTGCCCGGCTTGTGCCTCGCCCTGGCCTGCGCCGCTCTGGACGCCCAGGCCGGCGGCACCCTGCTGCTGCTGGAGGCGCCGCCCGCGGAGGCGAGCTGGTCGGGCGGCCTGTCGGTGCGCGGCTGGCCGCGCGCTCCCGGCAGCGGGCGCCAGCGCGAGGCGCTGCTGCCGGCCCTGGACTACGAATCCCCCAGCGGCTTCTTCGCCGCCACCGACACCGGCGTGGGCTGGAACGCGGCCTCCCAGCTGCTGGGCCCCGAGGCCGCCAAGGACTGGCAGATCGGCGCCCGGCTGTGGCCGCAGTCGGGCCGTTCGCGGCGCGAGTCGCCGCCCGGCATCAACCGCCTGGGCTCGCGCCTCATCACCCAGCTGTTCGCCAACGTTCAGGCCACGCCGGAGCTGCTGCTGCAGTCCGGCCTGTCCTGGGGCAGCGGGCGCCACCACAACGGCGACCAGCTGGAACTGGGCGCCACCAGCGGCATCCCCATTGGCCAGGACCTGCTGGCCATCAGCCTGTCCACCACCTACGCGAACGCGGCGCATCTGCGCGGCAGCTTCGGCATCGGGCCCGGTGAGTCGCAGGCCAGCGGCCTGCCGGAGTTCCACCCGCACAGCGGCTGGCAGGACTGGAGCATCGCGCTGAGCGCCGAGCACAAGTTTTCGTCCGACTGGTCCGTCAACGGCCAGTGGCTGCACACCCGCCTGATCGGCCAGGCCGCCAACTCGCCGCTGACCCACAGCCGCGATCAGCCCACCTTCATCCTCAGCCTGTGGCACCAGTTCTGACCGGCTGAGGCCATGCACGACGTCCTGTTCTACGCCCTGCCCGTCTTCGGGCTGTGCATGCTGGCCGAATGGGCCTGGGGCCGCCGGCGCGGACGCCAGGCCTACGGGCTGGCGGACACCCTCAGCAGCCTCAGCCAGGGCCTGCTGAGCCAGGCCGTGGCCGTCGTCACGCCGCTGTTCCAGACCGGGCTCTACGCCGCCACGCATGCCCGCCTGGCCCTGCTGCCGGGCACGCTGTGGCATGGTGCCTTCGGCATCGTCGCCAGCGTCGTCATGTACGACTTCTGCGACTACTGGCTGCACCGCACCAGCCACGAGAGCGCGCTGTTCTGGGCCGCCCATGCGGTGCACCACCAGAGCGAGCACTTCAACCTCAGCACCGCGCTGCGCCAGGAGAGCCTCTACTCGGTGATGGGTGCGCCCTTCTTCCTGCCGATGGCCCTGCTCGGCGTGCCGACGGCGCAGTACGCCCTGGCCGGCATCGTCGTGCTCTTCTACCAGTTCTGGATCCACACCGAGCACATCGGCCGCCTGGGCTGGCTGGACCGCGTGTTCTCCACGCCATCCAACCACCGTGTCCACCACGCCGTGAACCCGGGCTATCTGGACCGCAACTACGGCGCCATCTTCGTCGTCTGGGACCGCCTCTTCGGCAGCTTCACGGCGGAGACCGAGCCCTGCGTCTACGGCACGGTCAAGCCCTTGGCGAGCTGGAACCCGCTCGCCGCGGTGGGCCAGTTCTACGGCGAGCTGTGGCGGCGCATGCGCGCCACGCCGCGGTGGGCCGACAAGCTGCGCGTGCTGCTGAAGTCGCCGGGCTGGGTGCCCCCCGGTGCGGCGCTGCCATCCACCTCCATCGAAGCCCGACTCGAGCAGCCGCGCTTCGATCCACCCGCGCCCCGCTGGGCCCGTCTCGCTGCGGTCGCCGTGTTCGCGCTGACGGCCGCCGGCTGCGGCGCCTGGCTGTGGTTTGCCGACGACCTCGGCTGGCTGCACAACCTGGCCGCGGCCGCGGTGCTGGCCGGCGGCCTGTGGGCGGCTGGCGCGCTACTGTCGCGGCACGCATAAGCATCCCCTTTTTCCTTCGTTCCGCGAGGAAGGCGCCTTCCCTATCGTGCAAAGCCTGAAACGAATCAGGCCGCCATGCACATCACCAGCCTCTCAGCCAGCCCCAGCGAACGCTCGCGCACCTACTGGCTCACGCAGTTCGCGCTGACGCGCCTGGAAGGCCGCGGCACGCGCTACGACGACATCCTGGTGCGCGACCTGCCCGCCGCGGCGCTGCTGGCGGCAGACGTGCGGGACCCCGAGATCGCAGCCGCCGTGATGTCCGTCGAGCAGGCCGACCTCGTCATCATCGGCACGCCCATCTACAAGGCGGCCTACAGCGGCCTGCTCAAGGTCTTCCTCGACCTGCTGCCGCCCGACGCGCTGCGCGGCAAGCAGGTGCTGCCCCTGGCCACCGGTGGCAGCCCGGCTCACTTCCTGGCCCTGGACTACGCCCTCAAGCCGGTGCTCTCGGCCCTGGGCGCCCGCCATGTGCTGGACGGCGTCTTCGCCACCGACGCCCAGTTGCGCCGCCATGAAGCCGGCGGCTTCGTCCCCGAGCCCGACCTGATCGCGCGGCTGGACCGCGCCCTGGCACCGCTCGCACCGCGAATGCGAACCCAGCCCGAGGCCGCGCTCAGCTGTTGATGCGCACGGCTGATTCACCACCGCTTGTCTCCTCGCCCCCCGAACGGGAACGGCGACTTCATCCCGGCGCCAACGGGCGCTGATCGGGTGCGCCCCGGCGCCGGGATTTTTTTGCACAGGACACGACCCATGCTCTTCCGCTCTTCCTTCCTCCGCTGGACCGCGCCGCTGCTGATCGCCGCCGCCAGTCTCCACGCCTCGGCCCAGACCACGCTTCGCATCGGCTTCCAGAAATCCGCCAGCCTGCTGACGCTGCAGAAGTCCAGCGGCTCGCTCGAGAAGACGCTCGCGCCCCTCGGCGTCACCGTGAAATGGGTGGAGTTCCCGGCCGGCCCGCAACTGCTCGAAGGCCTGAATGTCGGCGCCGTCGACGTCGGCTTTGTCGGCGAAGCGCCGCCCATCTTTGCGCAGGCCGCCGGCGCCCGGTTCGTCTATATCGGCTACGACCCGGCCGCCCCCGAGGCCGAGGCCATCGTGGTGCCCAAGGATTCGCCCATCAAGTCGGTGGCCGAGCTCAAGGGCAGGAAGGTCGCGCTGAACAAGGGCAGCAATGTCCACTACCTGCTCGTGAAGGCGCTGGAAAGGGCGGGGCTGAAGTACAGCGATATCCAGCCCGTCTACCTGCCGCCTGCCGATGCGCGCGCGGCCTTCGAGCGCGGCGCCGTGGATGCCTGGGTGATCTGGGACCCCTTCCTGGCCGCCGTCGAGAAGCAGAGCGGCGCGCGTCCGCTGCAGGACGGTCGCGGCCTCGTCAACAACTACGCCTACTACCTCGCCGAGCGTGGCTACGCCGACAAGCAGCCGCAGATCATCCAGGCCCTGTTCGAAGACACGCAGGCCCAGGCCTCCTACCTCAAGGCCAACCTCAAGGCCGCGGCCGCCGTCATCGCGCCGCTGCAGGGGCTGGAGGCCGAAGTCGTCGAGAAGAGCCTGGCGCGCTACCAGTTCGGCGTGAAGCCGCTGACCGCAGCCGTCGCCGCCGAACAGCAGAAGATCGCCGACACCTTCCACGCCCTTGGGCTCATCCCCAAGCCCATCCGCGTGGCCGACGCCCTGCCCGCCACCGTCAAGCTCGCGGAGGCTGGCAAATGAGCGCGAACACGACCCGGCGCGCCGCCGTCGCCATCCTCGCCACCACGGCCTCGCTGTGGACCCGGGCGCAGACGCCGCCAACGCTTCGAATCGGCTTCCAGAAGGGCTCGCTGAACCTCGCCCTGCTGAAAAGCTACGGCCTGCTGGAGCAGCGCCTGCCCGGCACGCGCATCCAGTGGACCGAGTTCCCCGCCGGCCCACAGCTGCTCGAGGCCCTGGCGCTGGGCAGCGTGGATTTCGGCGCCACCGGCGACGCACCACCCGTGTTCGCCCAGGCCGCGGGCAAGGACGTCGTCTACGTCGGCGCCGAGCCGCCCAAGCCCGACAGCTCGGCCGTCCTCGTCAAGCCCGATTCCCCACTGAAGACCCTGGCCGACCTGAAGGGCCGCCGCGTCGCGCTGCAGAAGGGCAGCAGCGCCCATTTCCTGACCGTGCGGGCCGTCAAGAAGGCCGGCCTCACCTGGAACGACATCCAGCCTATCTATCTGCCGCCGGCCGACGCGCGGGCCGCCTTCGAGCGCGGCTCGGTGGACGCCTGGGCCGTCTGGGATCCCTACTACGCCGCTGCCGAGATCAGCGGCGAGCTGCGCGCCCTGGCCACCAGCCGCGGGCTGACGAACAACAACACCTTCTACCTGGCCTCGCGTGCACTGAGCCGCGATGCCGCCCTGGTCAAGACGCTGTTCCAGGCCCTGACCGACACCGACTCGCGCGTCCGCGCCGACCGCCGCGATGCGGTGCAGCGCTATGCCGACTTCGCCGGCCTGCCGCCGGCCACCGTCGACAAGATGGTGGAGCGCCGCGGCGCCGCGCCGGTGGGCCCGCTGACGGCCGACATCGCCAAGGAACAGCAGCAGGTGGCCGACGCCTTCGCCGAGCTCGGCCTGATTCCCCGTCCCATCCGCGTCGCCGATGCGATTGCATGAGCCCCTCGTCCAAGGAATACCTTGGCCGGTCCCCCGCGTGGACGGCGATGCCCGGCGGGTCGACCGCCGAGCACATCGCCAACGCGGGCCGGCTCGGGAACGGCCCAGCGCTCGGCCCGCAAATCCCAAAGCTTCGAAATCAGAACGGAATAGCGATATGAAGATCTTCTGGTTCATCCCCACTCATGGCGACAGCCGCTACCTCGGCAGCTCACGCGGCGCCCGCGTGGCCGACCATGCCTATTTCAAGCAGATCGCCATCGCCGCCGACAGCCTCGGCTATGAAGGCGTGCTGCTGCCCACCGGCCGCAGCTGCGAGGACTCCTGGATCGTCGCTGCCAGCCTCATCGACGCCACCAGGAATCTCAAATTTCTGGTCGCCCTGCGCCCCGGCCTGGTCGCGCCTTCGCAGAGTGCGCGCATGGCTGCCACGCTGGACCGACTGTCAGGCGGCCGCCTGCTGGTCAACCTCGTCACCGGTGGCGACCCCGACGAGCTGGCCGGCGACGGGCAGTTCCTCGACCACAAGGCGCGCTACGAGCAGTCCGCCGAATTCATCCGCATCTGGCGCGAACTGCTGGCCCGCTCCCACACCGGCGAGCCGCTGGACCTCGACGGCGAGCACTTGAGCGTCAAGGGCGGCAAGCTGCTCTACCCACCCATCAGCAAACCCTACCCGCCGGTCTTCTTTGGCGGCTCCTCAGGCCCCGCGCACGAGCTGGCCGCCGAGCAGGTCGACACCTATCTGACCTGGGGCGAGCCCCCGGCCGAGGTCGCGAACAAGCTGGCCGAGGTGCGCGGGCTCGCCGCGGCACGAGGCCGCCAGCTGAACTACGGCATCCGCCTGCACGTCATCGTGCGCGAGACCGAGGACGAGGCCTGGCGGGCCGCCGGCGAGCTGCTGTCGGCACTCGACGAGGCCACCGTCGCCGCGGCCCAGGCCCGCTTCAAGAGCATGGACTCGGTCGGCCAGCGCCGCATGGCCGAGCTGCATGGCGGCCGGTTCGACAAGAACGATGTTCGCGCCGGCCTGGAGATCGCGCCCAACCTCTGGGCCGGCGTGGGCCTGGTGCGCGGCGGCGCGGGCACGGCCCTGGTCGGCAATCCGCAGCAAGTGGCAGCCCGCATCACCGAATACGCCAACCTCGGCCTCGAGTACTTCATCCTCAGCGGCTATCCGCATCTGGACGAGGCACACCGCTTTGCCGAGCTGGTCTTCCCGCTGCTGCCGCTGGGCGTGCGCGAGAAGCTGAGCGCGCCGGCCCTGACAGGGCCTTTCGGCGAGGTCGTCGCCAACAGCTACGTGCCCAAGGCCGTGTCGGCGAGCTGAGCCATGCTGAAGCGCCTCACCCCCTGGCTGCTGCCCGCCGCCATCCTCGTCGCCTGGGAGATTGCCTCGCGCGGCGGCTGGCTGTCGGCGCGCATCCTGCCCGAGCCCGCCGCCGTGGGAGCCGCCTTCTGGCAGCTGCTGCTCTCGGGCGAACTGGCGCATCACGTCGCCGTCAGCACCGTGCGGGCCTTCTCCGCCCTGGCCGTCGGCGGTGGCCTGGGCCTGCTGCTGGGCCTCCTGACGGGCACCTGGCAGCGCGCCGAAGCCCTGCTCGACACGACGCTGCAGATGCTGCGCAACATCCCGGCCCTGGCCCTGATCCCCCTGGTCATCCTGTGGTTCGGCATCGACGAGGCGGCCAAGCTGGTGCTGGTCGCCGTGGGCGTGTTCTTCCCGGTCTACCTGAACACCTTCCACGGCATCCGCAACGTCGACCGCGACCTGATCGAGATGGCGCGCAGCTACGGCCTCAAAGGCTGGCAGCTCTACACCCAGGTCATCCTGCCCGGTGCCCTGCCCTCCATCCTGGTCGGCCTGCGCTTTTCGCTGGGCCTGATGTGGGTGCTGCTCATCGTCGCCGAGACCCTGTCGGCCCAGGCCGGCATCGGCTATCTGACGATGAATGCCCGCGAGTTCCTGCAGACCGACATCGTGCTGGTCGGCATCCTGCTCTACGCCGTGCTCGGCAAGCTGGCCGATGTGGTCGCCCGGGGGCTGGAGCGCGCCTGGCTGCCCTGGCATCGCGGCTATGCCGCCGAGGTGAAATGAGATGTGGGTCACCGAATTCGACACCCCCGTGCTGCCGCGAGAGCGCGCCATCGAGGACAAGCCCGCAGCGAGCCCATCGCCCGGCCTGGCGCTGAAACTGCGCGGCGTCGCCAAGTCCTTCGGTACACGCCACGTGCTGCAGGACCTGGACCTGTCCATCGCGCCCGGCGAGTTCGTCGCCCTGGTGGGCCGCAGCGGCTGCGGCAAGAGCACGCTGCTGCGCCTCATCGCCGGCCTGGACGCGCCGAGCGCCGGCCTCGTCGAAGCCGGTGCGCCACAGGAACGCCGGCTGATGTTCCAGGATGCCCGCCTGCTGCCGTGGAAGCGCGTCGTCGACAACGTCGCCCTCGGCCTCGAAGGGTCTGACGCCAGGCCTCGCGCCATGGAAGCCCTGGCCCAGGTCGGCCTGGCCGGCCGCGGCGACGACTGGCCGGCGACGCTGTCGGGCGGCCAGCGCCAGCGCGTCGCCCTGGCCCGCGCCCTGGTGCACCGCCCCCGCCTGCTGCTGCTGGACGAGCCGCTGGGGGCCCTCGACGCGCTGACCCGGCTGGAGATGCACCGCCTCATCGAGCAGCTCTGGCGCCGCCACGGCTTCACGGCCCTGCTGGTGACCCACGACGTCGCCGAGGCCGTCGCCCTGGCCGACCGCGTGCTGCTGATCGACCGCGGCGGCATCGCGCTGGACGCGACGGTGGCGCTGCCGCGGCCGCGCTCACGCGCGGCGCCTGGCTTTGCGGAGCTGGAGGACCGCGTGCTGTGCCACATCGTCGGCCACGGCGTGGCGAGCGTCAACCTCCCACATCCACCACCAGCGGGAAGTGGTCACTCAGCCGCGGCCACGGTTCCTCGTTGACCAGTTGCACGGCCAGTCCCTGCTCGGCCCAGGCTCGCGGCACGAAGCAGAAGTCGATGTGGAAGGGGCGCTCCGGCCTGCGCAGGAAATGGTGCGTGGCGTCGGCCTCCTCCCCATAGGCCACCCGATGGTGAAGGTGGTAGGCGCTGACGAGACCCGCCGCATGGAGCTGCTCGAAACCGGTCCTCCAGCGCTTGATGCGAGCCGTGGGTCGGTCGAAGAAGGGACTGCCATTGAAATCGCCGGCGACGACGGCGGGGCCGCGCCTGAGCAGGCGCGCGTAGGCCGCCAGCCCGTTCAGGAAGGCCCGGCTGTAGCTGGGCGCTGGCCAGGTCCATACCGCCAGCAGGCTGAACTCCGCGCCACAGTCGTCGTGCATCACCCGCACGGGCGACACGCAGTTGGGAAGCTCGGCCGACGCCTTGCGCACAGGCGCAAGGCGGTAGCCGTTGAATGCTCTTACCTGCAGGCCCAGCCGCGACACATTGGACGGGAACCAGCGCAACCGGTCCGTCTGCGCCTCGGGCGCCATCGTCTCGGCGATGACCGCGATGTCGGGCCGCAGGCTCTCGAGCGCAGCCATCTTCCTGTCAAAGGGACCTCGGCAGCAGTTCCAGGTGACGATGCGCATGAGCCGACTCTAGAGACTGCCGGTGCCAGAACTGGCAGCAGATACAAGGGCCTCGACGGTACAGAAGGTGAAACTGCTTTTCAGCGAGAGCAGTCGCTGCCTCAGGAAAGACGTCACCAGGGTCGTGCACGTGCTAGTGACAAACCTTCGAGAGCTGCATCTGATCCGGTGCTCTTTCCAGGAATCTGAACCTGTTTTTTTCTTTCCGCGGCGGGCACAGTGGCAGTCCGTGGCGGCCCTCGGTCACAGCACGACAGGCAGCGTCAAGCAATAGTTCGGAACATCGAAATCATGGAGTGGGTCCCCACAGTCTTCATAGCGTTCAAGGTGAGCGTGCTGGGAATCGGCATGTTCCTCGCCATCAAATGGCACTACGACAAAGCGAAAACGGAGAAAGGGCCGGCGTCGCAGCGCGCGGTGCTTTGGGCGGTCGCAAAGGTTCTCGCTGCCTTCATGCTGTTGCTCGCCGCCCTGCTGTTCCTGACCTTCGGCCTGGGCTCGATGCTCGGCATCGACTTGACCCCGACATGACCCTGAAGACGGGTCAGCCTCCCTGCGGCTTCTTCAACTCCACGCGGATGGCATGCAAGGGCACGGTGCCCACGTTCTCCATCGCGTGTCCCTGCACGACGGGGAACCATCTCGCTCCAGGCGGGCGCACACCGAGATCGCGAGTGTTGCCATCCTGCAGGTGTTCCACCATGTGCGGCGACGTGTCGATGATCATCACGGCCGGGTAGCGATGCACATGCAGCGGCTCTCGCTCGCCCGGCGCCACCGTCACCTCCAGTACGCGCACCTCGTCGTTCTCCAGAAGCACCTTGTGATGCTGCGGGGCGGCCACGGTGGCGTCCAATTCCGGGCGCCACCAGCGGTCCGCAGAGCTCGACTGAGCGGTCGCGAAGGCCCCGGCCGCGAAAGCGACAACCGCGACACCAGCGACTCGCACACGGCCGCCCACAAGTCGCTCACTTTGGCTGGCTGGCTTCATCACTCACCTCTCTTTAGAAAGCGGGCCGCGGTCTGCGATGGCCCTGGTGGGGGCGAGTCTGCTGGCAGCCGTGCCGCGCCACCATGGGAGTCACACCTACGCCGCCGACCGATCATTGAGGCGAAGTTCATCCCATCGCTATGCTTGCCGGATGAAGCTCGCATTCACGTCATGCATGCTGCAGCAGCGCTTCGAGAGTCAGCCCGTCTGGAGCCGCATCCAGGCCCAGGATCCCGACCATCTGCTGCTGCTGGGCAATGCCATCCATCTGGACATCGACGGAGCGCCCCGCACCATGTCCACCGGCGAATTCGCCGCCCACGCCCACGCGCTCTATCGCGACCAGCTCGCCGTGCCGGAGTTCGATGCACTGCTGCGCCACATGGCCGGCAAGCCGGGCCGTCGCGTGTTCGCGATCTGGAACGACCACGATTTCCTCTGGCATGACGCTGCCGGCGCCGACATCGTCCAAGCTGCCGAACATGCCGACAAGCTCGAACCCAGCCGCGTGCTGTTCCAGCGCTTCCAGCAGGCCCTGGTGGAGCCCGGCAGCTTCCCGGCCCGGCTGGACGACATCACGCCGCCGGCCGAGCCTCAGACCGGCCCGCTGCAGGAGTCCCTGCCGCTGCGGGAGGACGTCTGGCTGCACCTGACCGACGGCCGCAGCCAGCGCAGCGGGACCTGGCTGGTGCCGCAGGACCGGCGTGCCCTGCTCGGTCCGGCCCAGCTCGACGCGCTCGCCACCGCCATCGCCACCACGCCGCCCGGCAGCCTGCATCTGGTGGCCAGCGCATCGGCCGGTTGCGACTGGCAGCACCACGCGCGGGAATGGACGGCACTCGGCGACCTGGCCGAACGCCACCGCCTGCTGATGCTCAGCGGCGGCCCGCGGCGCAATGCCTTCGCCTCGCACATCGAAGCCGGCGGCTGGCCGCTGCACGAAGCCTCGTCCTCGGGCGCGGCGGTCCGCGACGCCGTCCTGTACGGTGCCGAGCTGGAGAATTTCGGCCTCGCCGAGATCGGGCCGGACGAGATCCGCGTCCGCTTCTTCGACCGCGACGGCGAGACGACACCGCGCCACATTTCCCGCGCCGACTGGACGCTGATCAACAGACGCTAGCAACCCCGGGCGGGCAAGCGCGGGCCGGCCATGGCACCATGCCGCCCCATGTCCCTTCACGTCGCCTGCCTCTGCGCCGCCTGGTGCCGCACCTGCGAGTCCTACCAGCAGGTCTTCGAAGCCGCCTGCGCCGAGCTGCCGCAAGCCGGCCTGCACGTGCGTTGGATCGACATCGAGGACGAGGCCGAGCTCATCGGTGACCTGGACATCGAGACCTTCCCGACGCTGCTGATCGCCGACGACGAGCAGGTGCGCTTTGCCGGCCCGCTGACGCCCCAGCCGGAGACGCTCAGGCGCGTGCTGCGCGCCCACCTGGACGACCCGCGGGCCGCCAAGGTCGATCCAGACTATCTGGTGCTGGCCGAGCGTCTGCGGGCGCGCCCCTAGTCCGACTTGCGGTTGACGGCTCCGAAGCCGATCCAGTTGCGCTCCATCTCGACCTCCAGCAGCGAGAACTGCTGGCTCGCCTCCGGCACCGCCATGCTCTCAAAGCGGATCGCGCGCAGCAGGGCTTCGATGCGCTTGGCCTTCTGCCAGAACCAGGCGGACTTCTGGTCGAAGCGGAACACGGTGCCGGCCGCCACCATGGCGGCAGGCATGGACGCCAGCGCGGCCGTCACCGCCTTGGGCACGCAAGGGATGCTGACGGTGAGGCCGGCCGCGATGCTGGACAGCACGGTCGCGATGGCGACCGAATAGCCGAGCAGGTAGTTGCGGCGCGCATAGCGGCGCGAGCTGTCGGCAGCCACGATGAGTTCCTTCTCGAGCGCTTCCATCGGCATTCCCCCTCGTTGAGCGGACCCCGCGTCAGTGCGCGCTGGCGGCCGCCGGTTCGGCCCGCTTGCCCGGCGAGCGCAAGAATGCCACCAACTGCCACAGCACGAACACGGCGATCAACCCCAGCAGCCCGCCGCTGATGGGTCGGTTCACGAAGGTCATGAAGCTGCCGCGGCTCAGCAGCATGGCGCGGCGGAAGTACTCCTCCAGCATGGGGCCGAGGATGAAGCCCAGCATCAGCGGCGCCGCGTCCAGGTCCAGGCGCATGAAGACATAGCCCAGCAGGCCGAAGGCGGCCGTGATGAAGATGTCGTCGAGGTTGTTGTTGACGCTGAAGGTGCCGACGCAGCAGAAGAACAGGATGGCCGGGAACAGCACGCCATAGGGGATCTTGAAGACCGACAGCCAGTAGCGCACCAGCGGCACGTTCAGCACGACGAGGAAGACATTGCCCACCCACATGCTGGCCACCAGGCCCCAGAACAGGTCGGGGTGGCCCGAGATCATGTTGGGCCCGGGCTGGATGCCCTTGATGACGAAGGCCGCCATCATCAGCGCCATGACCGGATTCTCGGGGATGCCGATGCTCATCAAGGGGATGAAGCTGGTGCGCGCCGCGGCCTCGTCGGCGGCGGCCTGACCGGCCACGCCCTCAATGGCACCGCTGCCGATCTCGTCCTTGTACTTGCTGAGCTTCTTGTCGACGGCATAGGCCGCGAACTGCGCGATGACCGGGCCGCCGCCGGGCAGGATGCCGAGGAAGGAGCCGATGACGCTGCCGCGCAGGGCGCTGGGGATGATGCGCTTGAACTCTTCCCAGGTCGGCATCAGGTGGATCTTGCCGCTGAAGGGCGAGCGCTCCTCGCGGGCGTCGAGGTTCTTGGTGATCTCGGCGATGCCGAAGCAGCCCAGGGCCACGCTGACCAGGCCGACGCCCTCGGCGAGGAAGGGCAGGTCGAAGGTGTAGCGCTGCAGGCCACTGTTGACGTCGGTGCCGATCTGGCCGAGCAGCACGCCCACCAGGCACATGGCCAGGCCGTTGAGCAGGCTGCCCGTCGTCACGAAGCTCACGCAGATGAAGCCCAGCAGCATCAGCGAGCAGTAGTCGGCCGGGCCGAACAGCAGGGCCACCTCGCCCAGGCTGGGCGCCAGGCTGGCCAGCACGACGATGGCCACGGTGCCGCCGATGAAGCTGGAGATGCCGGCCGTGAACAGGGCCAGACCCGTCTTGCCCTTCAGCGTCATCTGGTAGCCGTCGATGCAGGCCACGATGGAGCTGGCATGTGGGATCTTCATCGTGATCGCGCTGACGCTGTCGCCGTACTGGGCGCCGTAGTAGATGCCGGCCAGCATGATCAGTGCGCCACCGGTCGGGATGGAATAGGTCAGCGGCAGCAGCAGGCTGATGGTGGCCAGCGGGCCCAGGCCCGGCAGCAGACCCACGAGGGTGCCGACGACGCAGCCGATCGCGCAGAACATCAGGTTCTGCAGCGTCAGTGCATGCTCGAAGCCGAAGGCGAGGTTGTGCAGGATGTCCATGCTCGCTCCGGTTCAGTACAGCGGCAGGCTCAGGCCCAGCAGCTTCTGGAAGGCGAAGGCGATGGCGATCAGGCCCAGCGCCACCTTGACGTTGCGGCGCCACGAAGGGTTGGAGGCCGCGAAGCCGGCAATGAAGACCATGACGACGATGCCGGCGATCATGGTGTGCAGCCACTCGGTCACCAGGGCGAAGCTGCACAGCGCCAGCAGCAGCAGGGCGATGTTCCTGGGATGGAAGTCCAGCGGCACCGGCTTGACGAAGCGCGAGCGCACGATGGTCGCGATGGCGACGAGCAGCAGCAGCCCGCTCACCAGCAACGGGAACAGGCCCGCGCCGGCATGGGCGAAGTTGCCGATGGGGTAGCGCAGCGCGCCAAGGCCGAAGCCCAGCGCGATGACGGCCAGCAGCAGGCCGCGGGCAAGGTTGCGATCATTCATGGCGCCCACTCTAGGGATTGCCGGGCCGGCGGCCACCACGCTTTCCACGATGTGACAGCCTCACGCAAGCTCGCGCGTACCTGTAGGAGAGCGCCGACAGCCACACGGGCTCCATGCCGCTGTCCCGTTAGGGCGCTGGCGCCGACATTGGTTTGCATGTCGTCCCCCCCGCCCTCGCCGCACGATGTCACGCTCACCGGCGCCGTGCCGGCCTTTGTCCGCCTGGCCAGCGGCCCCGAGGCGGCCGCGCCGCCGGTGCGCGCCGTGCAGTTCGGCGCCGAGCGCTTTGCCGAACATGGCCGCAGCCTCGCCGCCGCGCAGCGTGTGGACGAGCCCCGCCAGCAGCCCCGGCCCTTCTCGCCGCGACTGCGCAGCAACCTGCAGGTCTGGTCCGCCGCCTTGGCCGTGCTGTCCGAGGAAGGCCTGCAGGCCGACATCGACCCGGCGCACGCCTGGCTGCTGGACAACGCCCGCATCGTGCAGCAGCAGCTCGACGAAGTGCTGCACGACCTGCCGCGCAGCTATTTCCAGCGGCTTCCGCGCCTGGCCGACGAGCCACTGCAGGGACTGCCGCGCGTCTACGGCGTCGCCTGGGCCTGGGTGGCCCACGCCGACAGCTCGCTGGACCCGACGCTGCTGCAACACTTCCTGGCTGGCCACCACGAGGCCGAAGCGCTGACGCTGCGCGAGCTCTGGGCCCTGCCCTCCACCTTGCGCGTCGTGCTGGTGGAGAACCTGCGCCGCCTGGCCGAGCGCGCCGCCTGGCGTCATCTGGCCCGCCGCGCGGCCCAGCGCCTGTTCGAAGCCCTGCCGCATCTGGACGCCGGCGCCGTGCGCAACCAGCTGCAGCAATGGCAGTCGAGCTGGCCACGCGACCCGGCCATCGCCGCCCTCGCCCTGCGCCTGCACGAGCGCCTGGCCGACCGCGCCATGGGTCAGCCGGAGCAACGCGATGCCGACGATTCGCCCTGGGCCGCCGTCGCCGCCTGGCTGGCCGAGGTGCTGCCCGACGCCACTGCCGCCCAGGCGGCCGAGCAGGCCGAGAGCGCCGCCGACCACCAGAGCATCCGCAACGCCATCGGCAGCCTGCGCAACCTGGGCGCAGCCAACTGGGCCGGCCTGTTCGAGGCCGTGCACCCGACGCTGCGCGCCCTGGGTCGCATCGACATCTACCGGCAGGAGCACGAGGCCACGCGCGACATGGCCATGCATGCCATCGAGGCGCTGACCGAGCGCCACAACGTGGCCGAGGCCGAGGTGGCCGAGGTGCTGCAGCGGCTCTGCAACGACCCGACGTGGGCCGACGACGCGGAGGAGCGCGCGCCGCTGCATTGGCTTTCCGGCCCCGGGCGCCAACGCCTGCTGGCCGAACTGCAACTGAAGCCGACCGCCGGCGAACGCTTTGCCACCGGCCTGCGCCGCCATCGCGTCGCCCTCTACCTGACCAGCCTGGCGACGCTGCTGGTGCTGGGCGAGCTGACCCTGCTGATGCTGGGCCTGCCGCCGGGTGCCGGCTGGCCCCTGGTGGTGGCCGCGGTGCTGCTGTCGCTGCTGCCGGCCAGCGAGGCCGTCGTCGCGCTGGCCAACCGCCTCATCAGCGAATGCGCTCCTCCGGCCCGACTGCCACGGCTGAACTGGCCACAGGGCATTCCGGCCACGGCACGCAGTCTGGTCGTCATTCCTTGCATGCTGACGCGGCCCAAGGGCATCACGACGCTGCTGGCCCAGCTGGAACGCCACCACCTGGCCAATCTCGAGGGCGAGGCGCAGTTCGCGCTGCTGAGCGACTTCGCCGACGCCAAGGCCGAACACCAGCCCCAGGACGGCACGCTGCTGGCCGAGGCGCGCGCCGGCATCGCCGCGCTGAACCAGCGCCATGGCAGGGCCTGCGGGGACCGGCCGCGCTTCCTGCTGCTGCACCGCGAACGGCGCTGGAGCGACACCGAGCAGCGCTGGATAGGCTGGGAACGCAAGCGCGGCAAGACCGAGGCCCTGGCGGCTCTGCTCGCGGGCCAGCCGGCAGACCAGCTGCCAGACCGTTTCATCGACCTGGGCGAGCTGTCCACGCCGGCACCGGGCATGCGCCACATCGTCACGCTGGACGCCGACACCGCCCTGCCGCCCGGGGCCCTGCGCGAGCTGGTGGCCATCGCCGCCCATCCGCTGAACCGGCCACGCGTGGCGCGCTCGGAAAGCGGCGCCCTCACGGTCGTGCGCGGCCACGGCATGCTGCAGCCGCGCGTGGCCACGCCGCTGGCCACGGCCGCCGGCAGCTCCACGGTGCACGGCACCTGGTTCCACAGCCTGTTCGCCGGCCAGCCGGGGCTGGACCCCTACAGCGCCGCCAGCTCCGAGGTCTACCAGGACCTGTTCGACGAGGGCAGCGCCACCGGCAAGGGACTCATCGACGTGCAGGCCGCGGCCGCGGTGCTGGCCCACCGCCTGCCCCAGGGCCAGGTGCTCAGCCACGACCTGCTGGAAGGCTCGCTGATGCGCTGCGCCGGTGTCAGCGATGTCGTGCTGGTGGAGCCCGCGCCCATGCATGCCGACGTGGCCGCCTCGCGCATCCACCGCTGGACGCGCGGCGACTGGCAGCTGCTGCCCTTCCTCGGCCACCCGCGCCGCTGGGGTCTGCGCGCCGTGCATGTCTGGAAGATGCTGGACAACCTGCGCCGCTCCCTGGTCGCGCCGGCCGCGCTGCTGCTGCTGGTGGCCTCGTGGCTGGGCCTGGGGCTGACGCCGGCCTGGGCGCTGGCCGTGGTGGGCGCGGCCTTCGGCGCCGGCCCGCTGATGGGCGCCCTGGCCGCCTGCGCGCCATCGGGCGACAAGCTGTCGCTGCCGCGCTTCTACCGCCAGGCGGCCATCGAGATCGGCCGCGCCGTCGGCGGCGTGCTGTGGCATATCGCGCTGCTGCCGCATGCGAGCTGGCTCAGCCTGGACGCCATCGTGCGCGCCTGGTGGCGCCAGCGCGTCAGCCACCAGCACCTGCTGGAATGGACGACGGCCGATGCCGCCGAGGCGGCCGCACGCACCGACTGGCGCTCGCTGTGGCGCCAGCACAAGCGCCTGACCTTCGCCAGCGGCGCCCTGGCCCTGCTCTTGATGACGCCGGCCCTGATCGGCCGCCCCGTGGATTGGAGCGCGGCCCTGCCGCTGCTGGCGGCCTGGGCGCTGTCGCCGCTGTGGATAGGCCTGGCCAGCCGACCGCGCGCACGGCCGCGCCGCGAGGCCATCGACGACGACGAGCGCCAGTACCTGCTCGGCGTGGCGCGCGACACTTGGCGCTGGTTCGAGCGCTGGGTGACGAAAGACGACCACGACCTGCCGCCCGACAACGTGCAGTTCGACCCCGACATCGCGGTGGCGCATCGCACCTCGCCGACCAATATCGGCCTCTACCTGCTGTCGGCCTGCTGCGCCCGCGAGTTCGGCTGGCTGCACGACGTTGGCCTGGCCGAGCGCATCGGCCGCACGCTGGACACCCTGGACAAGCTGCCCCGCCACCGTGGCCACTTCCACAACTGGATCGACACCCAGCGCCTGGCGGTCCTGGAGCCGCCCTATGTCTCCGCGGTGGACAGCGGCAACCTCTGCGCCCACCTGCTCGTCGTCGCGGCGGCCTGCGAAGGCTATGCGCGCGGCGGCGAGGGCATGCCGCCGCCGGCGCCCGTCACCGAGGCCCTGAACGCCGTGGCCGCCCGCGCCCGCGCCATGGCACTGGCCCACGACTTCAGCTGGCTCTACGACACCCAGCGCCGCCTGCTGCACATCGGCGCCGTCGCGGCCGTCGGCTCCGAGCCGGGCACCGAGAGGCTGGACCAGAACCACTATGACCTGCTCGCCTCCGAGGCCCGCCTGGCCAGCCTGGTCGCCATCGCCAAGGGCGACCTGCCGGCGGCGCACTGGGGGGCGCTGGGCCGGCCCTTCTTCTCGCGCGGTCGCGTGACGGGGCTGAAGAGCTGGTCGGGTTCGATGTTCGAGATGCTGATGCCTTCGCTGGTGCTGGACGAGCCCAGCGGCAGCGCCCTGGCCGAAGCCTCGCGCGCCGCCGTCATGGAGCAGATCCGCGCCGGCCGTGCCGCCGGCCTGCCCTGGGGCGTGTCCGAGAGCGCCTATGCCAAGCGCGACAACAGCCTGACCTACCAGTACGGCCCGCAGGGCGTGGCCAGCCTGGCCCTGCGCGACACGCCGCCCGACGAGATGGTCGTCGCGCCCTATGCCACGCTGATGGCGACCATGGTGATGCCGCGCGCGGCCGTCGCCAACCTGCGCGCGCTGCAGACCCTGGGTGCCCGCCATGACGGCGGCTTCATGGAGGCGCTGGACTACACCCTCAGCCGCCAGCCCGAAGCCAGCGGCGACACGCCGCAACCGGCGCGGCGCTTCGTGCGCATCGGCACGACGATGGCGCACCACCACGGCATGTCGCTGGTCGCGCTGACCGAGGTGCTGTGCGGCGGCGCGCCGCAACGCTGGGCCGACGCCGAGCCGCGCCTGTGCGCGGTGCGCTGGCTGCTGCACGAGCGCGCTCCGCACAAGGTCGCGCCGCTGCGCGAGCCGCCACCCCAGCCCCGCCGCAGCGCGCCGCGCAAGGCCCGCATCTCCCTGGTCGTGCCCGAGCTGCATGGCCGTGCCCTGCCCGCCACCGCCTGGCTGGGCCACGGCAAGCTCAACGCCATGCTGCGCGAGCACGGCGGCGGCACCCTGGTCTGGGGCGAACCCGGCAGCCAGGTGCTGGTGAGCCGCTGGCGCGACGACCTGGCCCAGGACCTGCTCGGCCACCACCTGCATCTGCGCGACCTCGACCTGCACTGGAATGGCAGCCCCGAGCAGAGCCCCTGGCGGTCGCTGACGCTGCGGCCCACGCCCGGCCCGCAGTGGCGCTATGGCTGCCGCCTGCACCCGGCCAGCGCCCAGTTCACCGCCGAGGGCGAGGAACTGCATGCCCACACCGAAGCCTGGGTGGCCGTCGAGGACGACGTCGAGCTGCGCCGCATCACGCTGCGCAACCTCGCCCATCGGCCGCGCCGCCTGGCCCTGGTGTCCAGCTTCGAGCCCGTGCTGGCGCCGGCCAAGGCCGACCTCGCACACCCGGCCTTCGGCAAGCTCTTCCTGCAGGCACGCTGGGCACCCGATCAACAGGCCCTGCACTGGCAGCGGCTGCCGCGCAGCCCCAACGAGGCGGCCCTGCACGCAGTGCATGCGCTGGTGGGCGTCGAGCTCGACGGCGGCGCGCGGCTGGACCAGGTTCGCGCCGGTGCCGACCGGGCCCACTGGCTGGCCCGCGGTGGCACCCAGGGCCAGCCCGGCGGCGTCATCGCGCATGCCGGCGTGCAGACCCTGCTGGGCACCGACGTGGCTGGGCTCAACACCGAAGTCGGCGCGCTGGACACCGGCAACGATCCCATCTCGCTGCTGCACCTGGTGCTGACGCTGCCGCCCGGCGCCCGCGTGACGCTGACGCTGGCCACCGCCGCTGCGCGCGAATCCCAAACCCTCGCCCATCTGCTGGACAAGCTGCGCCAGCCGGCTCTGGTCGAGCGGGCACTGACCCTGGCCCACACCATGGCCGGCGTGCGCACCCAGGGCGCCAGCCTGGCGCCGGGCGCCTGGCGGGCCGGCCTGACGCTGCAGACCCTGCTGACCTCGCAGGCCGCGCGCGAGAACCTGCCCCTGCCCGAGACCGGCTACGAGCGCGACGCGCTGTGGCGCCACGGCATCTCGGGCGACGATCCCATCGTGCTGATCCGCGTCGCCGACGCCACCGGCGTCGTCATGGTGCGCGAGCTGTGTGCGCTGCTGCAGGCCCAGGGCAGCCCGATGCCGGTGGACGTCGTCGTGCTGGATGCCGAACCGCCGTCCTATCTCGCGCCGGTGTCGCGCGCGCTGCGCTCGCTGGCCGAGCAGCAGGCTCACGGCCGTTGCAAGGTCCATGTGCTGTCGGATGAGGCCGTCGGGCCGGACACGCGCTTCGCGCTCAACCTGCTGGCGCGCGTGCGCTGGTTCGCCGATGGCCGGCCGCTGGCCCAGCAACTCGAGCGCCTGGGCATCAACCACGAACAGGCGGCCAAGGCCCGCCGCGGCGCGGGCGCGACGCTGGTGTCCAGCGTGGCCGCACAGCCGGGCGCGCAAGCACCGGACAGCGCCTTCGAACCCGACAGCGGCGCCTGCCGCTTCGAGCTGGCCGAAAGCGCCCAGCCGCCGCGGCCCTGGATCAACGTCATCGCCAACGAGAACTTCGGCTGCCAGGTGTCGGAGCGCGGCGCCGGCACGGCTTGGGCCGGCAACAGCCGGCTGCACCAGATCACGCCCTGGTCCAACGACGCCTTGCTGGACTCGCCCGGCGAATGGCTGATGCTGCACTGCCTGTCCAGCGGCAAGGTCTGGCTGCTGGGCCGCGCCGCGGCGCGCCAGAGCATCGCCCACCTGCCCGGCGCAACGGCCATGGCCTTCCAGTTGCCCGGCATGGTGGTGCGCCTGCGCTGGACCGTGGACGAGAGGACGGCCGTCAAGCAATGCCAGGTGGAGCTGCATGCCGCGCCGGGCAAGCCGCCGCGCCCCATGCGCCTGCTGGCCGCGGCGCAATGGCAGCTCGGCATGGACAGTGGCGCACGCCGCAGCGTCGTCACGCGGCTGGAGGCGCCGCAGGGCGACGGACCGCTGCTGGCCCTGGCCACCCAGGCCGATGGCCTCAACGGCTTCGGTGGCCACACCGCGTGGATGGCCCTGCGCCCGACGCGCGAAGGCGATGCCACGCCCGACCAGATCGACAGTCTGTCCGCCGACCAGGCGCTGTGGCCCTGGCCGACCGACGCCGGCTTCACACCCGACCTGAACCGGCCGCGCCCGTGGATGGCCGCCATCGAGGCCAGCGGCGACCGCCGCCTGCTGTTCGACGACGAGGGCCGCCTCGTCATGCCGCATGCGCTCGATGGCCAGGCCGGCCCGGCCACCGACCCCGCCGCCCTGCTGGCCGTGCCCATCCGCCTGGAGGCCGGCCATGCCTGGCATGGCACCGTGCTGCTGGGTCACGCCCCGAGCCTGGCCGCTGCGCGCGAGCAGGCTGCGGCGGCATGGCAGGTCGACCCGCTGCGCCGCCTGGCCGCGCAGCGCGAGGTCTGGCGCGCCCTGAGCGCTGCCGTGCAGGTGGACACGCCCGACCCGGCCTTCGATGCCCTCGTCAACCACTGGCTGCCGGCCCAGGTGCTGGGCTGCCGCATCTGGGCGCGCGCCGGCTTCTACCAGGCCGGTGGCGCCTTCGGCTTCCGCGACCAGCTGCAGGACGCCATGGCCCTGGTGCAGCACGCGCCCGAGCGCCTGGCGGCGCAGATCCGCAAGCACGCCGCGCGCCAGTTCCCGCCGGGCGACGTGCAGCATTGGTGGCACGAGCCGGCCGGCGCCGGCGTGCGCACGCATTTCGCCGATGACCGGCTGTGGCTGGCGCTGGCGCTGGCCCTGTATGTCGAACGCACGGCCGACACCTCGCTGGCCGACGAGATGCTGCCCTTCCTGCAGGGCCGCCCCGTGCCCGAGGGCGCCGAGGACGTCTACGAGGTGCCGGCCATCAGCGACGAGCGCGCCAGCATCTACGAGCATGCGGCAAGGGCCATCGACATCAGCCTGCCGGTGGGCGCGCATGGCCTGCCGCTGTTCGGCACCGGCGACTGGAATGACGGCATGAACCGCGTCGGCGCCGAAGGCAAGGGTGAATCGGTGTGGATGGGCTTCTTCCTGTGCGCCGTCATCGACGCCCTGCACCCGCTCGCCATCGCCCGAGGCGAGCAGGCGCGTGCCGCGCGCTGGCGCCAGGCGCGCGAGAAGCTGGCCAAGGCGCTGGATGCCGAGGCCTGGGACGGCCGCTGGTACCGCCGCGGCTGGTTCGACGACGGCAGCATCCTCGGCACCCACAGCGACAGCGAATGCCGCATCGACCTCATCGTGCAGGCCTGGGCGGTGCTGACCGGCGCCACCCAGGCCGACCGCGCCCGCCTCGCCCTGGACAGCGCCTGGCGCGAACTGCACGACCGTGACGCGCACCTGCTGCGCCTGCTGTGGCCGCCGCTGAAGGACCACCAGCCGCCGGCCGGCTATATCCAGGCCTATCCCGGTGGCGTGCGCGAGAACGGTGGCCAGTACAACCACGGCGCCACCTGGGCCCTGATGGCCAGCGCCAAACTCGCCCAGGCCGAGCGCGCCTGGGCGGCCTTCACGGCCATCAGCCCGGCCCATCGCGGCGCGCACGGCGCTGCCTATGGACTGGAGCCCTATGCCGTGGCGGGGGACATCGAGACGGCGTCACCGCATGCCGGCCGGGGCGGCTGGAGCTGGTACACGGGGGCGGCCGGCTGGCTGCTGCGCGCGGCCGTCGAATCGCTGTGCGGCGTGAAGCTGGCCGACGGCCTGCTGCGCGTGCAACCCTGCCTGCCGCCGCACTGGCCGCAGGCCCGTGTGAAGCTGCAGCATCAGGGCCGGTGCATCGAAGTGCTGGTGCAGCGCGCGCCTACCGGTGCCGGCACCGCCCCGCCGCCCGGCTACCGCACGCTGACACCCGGCAGCACGCTGGCGCTGGGCGACGTCCAAGGCGACCTGCTGCTGTGGGTGCCCGTGACCGAGCTGCCGGTGCGGCGACCGGAAGCGGCGACGGCGTCTTGAAGGCCCAAAAGCAAAACGGCCCCGCGGGGCCGCTTTCTTGATGAGGCCTGGTGAATCAGACCGTCAGGCTCAATACCGCGGCGATGAGGACACTGCCCAGCACGACGGTCGTGAAGACGCGCTCGCCGATGGCGGAATCCAGCGCCTCCAGCGAGCTCAGCATGCGCAGGCGGCGGTCGGACAGGGTGCGGCACTGGCGCAGATGAACGCCGAGGCTGTCCAGGTGTTGGCGCAGCAGATGATCGGTGACGCGGGGCATGGATGACCTCCTCTGGAAACAATGTCTTCAACTCTAGGCAGGACGCAGCGCCGTTGCATTCGGACACGAGGGGAACCGTCTGTAGGGCGGATCCGACATGTCAGACATGCCATCAGGCACCATGAGGGCATGAACATTCGCCGGCAAGTCTTACTGCTGCTGACGCTGCTGACGATGTGGACCGTCAGTGCGGCAAACGACGCTCCCGCCCTGCAGGTGGGCTCCAAGCGCTTCACCGAGAGCTATCTGCTCGGCGAGATCGTCACGCAGACCCTGGTCCAGCAGGGCCTGGCCGCGGAGCACCGCCAGGGCCTGGGCAATACCGCCATCCTGGCGGCGGCCCTGCAGCAGGGCCAGATCGACGTCTACCCCGAATACACCGGCACCATCGTGCGCGAGCTGCTCAAGCGCGACTCGCCGGCCGATGCGCAAGCGTCCCTGGAGCAGATCAACACCTGGCTGCAGCCGCTGGGCTTGAAAGCAGCCGTGCCGCTTGGCTTCAACAACAGCTATGCCCTGGCCCTGCGCGAAGCCGACGCGGCGCGGCTGGGCATCGCGACCATCTCGGAGCTGGCCGCGAAGGCTCCCACATTGAAGCCCGGCCTGTCGCACGAATTCCTGGCCCGCGCCGACGGCTGGCCGGCCCTGCAGCGCGCCTATGGGCTGAAGCTGCAGCCGGGCTCCGGCCTGGACCATGGCCTGGCCTACCAGGCGCTGAGCAACGGCCAGGTCGACCTGATCGACGTCTACACGACCGACGCCCAGCTGGCCCGCCAGCCGGTGCGCGTGCTGCGCGACGACCGCGGCTTCTTTCCGCGCTATGACGCGGTGCTGCTGATGCGTGCCAAGGTGGACGACAAGCCGCTGCAAGGCCTGGCCGGCCGGCTGCCGGAAGCCGAGATGACCCGCCTGAACGCGGCGGCCGAGCTGGATGGCCGGCCCTTTGCCGACGTTGCCAGAAGTTTTCTGCAAGCGGCGCCGCAGGGGGCGGCACACCAGGGCCTGACGGCGCGGCTGCTGGCGCCCGACCTGATGAAGCTGCTCGTCCAGCACCTGGCCCTGGTGCTGGCCTCCCTGGCCCTGGCCGTGATCGTCGCCGTGCCCCTGGGCGTCGCCGCCCATCGCCTGCCGCGTCTGGCCGCACCGGTCATGGCGACGGCCGGCCTGCTGCAGACCTTGCCCTCGCTGGCCCTGCTGGCCTTTCTGATCGCCCTGGTCGGCCGCATCGGCTTCCTGCCCGCCCTGCTGGCCCTGTTCGTCTACGCGCTGCTGCCCATCGTGCGCAACACGCACGCGGGCCTGCAGGCCGTGTCCAGGGGGCTGACCGAATCGGCCATGGCCCTGGGCCTGACCCGCGGGCAGACGCTGCGCGCCGTCGAACTGCCGCTGGCCCTGCCCACCCTGATGGCCGGCGTGAAGACAGCGGCCGTCACCAATGTCGGCACGGCCACGGTGGCGGCCTTCGTCGGCGCCGGCGGCCTGGGCGAGCGCATCGTCGCCGGCCTGGCCGTCAACGACAGCACGCTGATGCTGGCCGGCGCCCTGCCCGCCGCCGCGCTGGCCGTTGCGGTGCAATGGCTGTTCGACGCGCTGGAACGGCAAGTCGCGCACAATGGGCCGAAAGAATCTCGGGATCACGGGGCATGAACGTTGGGGCACGACGGGGCTGCTGGACGGCCGTTTGCATGCTGGCGATGACGGCGGCCGCCGAGGCCCGCTGCTCGCGCTCCATCCATGCGCCCATGGCCCCCATCGGGCTGAGCGTGAGCTTCGAGGAGGCCCGGCCCCAGGGCATCTACCCGACGCTGCTGCGCGAGGTGACCGCGAGCACGCAGTGCCAGTTCAACATGCACCGGGTGCCGCGGGCGCGCCTGCAGACGATGTTCGATGCCGGCCAGGCCGACATCCTGATCCCCGCCTCGGCCTCGCCCTCGCGGGACGGGGCCGGCGAATTCGTGCCACTGATCCAGGTGCGCGCCAGCCTGCTGACGCTGGACGCCGAGATGCCCGTGCCGCGCTCCCTGGCCGAACTGCTGGCCCAGCCGGACTACAAGCTCGTCGTCGTGCGCGGCTTCTCCTTCGGCGCCGCCTATGACAATGCCATCGCGACGCTGCGCCAGCGTCTGCTGGAAGAACCCGACGCGGCCGGCGTCGCCCGTGCCTTGCGCCAGGGCCTGGCCCAGGCCACCGTGATGACGGCGTCCATCCTCGTCGGCACCCTGGTCGTCGAGGCCGACCTGAATCCGCTGCTCAAGCGCCTGCGCGTCGAGCCCCTGGACGAACTGGGTTGGAGCGTCAGCGGGCTCTATCTGTCGCGCCACAGTCTCGGAGAGGCCGACCGCCGCACGCTGCGCCAGGCCTTCGGCCAGGCGGCGCGCAGCGGCCGCGTCTGGCAGCTTTTCAATGAACTGCATCCACCCGGCAGCCTGGGTGCCAGCATCCGGCCGCTGACACCCTGAGGACCGGGTTCAGCGCAGCTGGCTGCTGTAGTCCACCGGCAGCCACTGCCAGCCCTTGCCGCTCTGGCGCAGGCGGCCGACGCCGGGAAAGCTGAAGTGGGAGACGGCCACGAGGCTGCCGTCCCTGGCCAGTTCGGCGAAGACGCGGGCGCGGGTCTTGGCGGCCTGTGGTTCATCGGTGTCGAAGGCGATGGTGACCTCGGGCGAGGCCAGCTGTACCGAGGCGACGTGGATGAGGTCACCGATCAGCACCAGGCGCTGGCCCTGGCTCTCGACGACATAGACCGCATGGCCGGCCGTGTGGCCGTGGGCCTGCTGGACGCGGATGCCCGGCACGATCTCGCCGTCACGCTCGAAGGGCGTGAAGCGGCCCGCCTGCACATAGGGCGTCAGCGAAGCCGTGGCGCCCTGGAAGAAGCCCTTCATTTCCTTGGGGGCGGCCTCGGCCTTGGCGGGGGACAGCCAGTGGTCGGCATCCGCCTTGTCGGCATGCACGGTGGCGTTGGGGAAGACACGCTGGCCGTCGGCCGCGAGGCCGCCGACATGGTCGGGGTGCATGTGGGTGATCAGGATGTCGTCGACCTGCTCGGGCTGGTAACCGGCCGCGCGGATCTGCGAGGCGAGCTTGCCCAAGGTCGGGCCGAACAGCGAGCCGGCGCCGGCGTCGACGAGGACCAGGCGGCTGCCGGTGTTGATCAGCCAGGCATTGACCGAGGTCTCCAGCGGCGTCTGCTGGTAGTGCTGCTTCAGGTCCTCGGCGACACGGCCGGCGGGCGCGTGCAGGATCTGGTCGACGGGCAGGCCGACGGTGCCGTCGCTCAGCGACGTGACCTCGAAGCTGCCCACCATCAGGCGATACCAGCCGGGCGCCTGGGTCTTGAGCTGGGGCGCCGCGGCCTGGGCGGGCGCGGGCAGCGTGGCGGCGGCCAGGCCGCTGAGGGCCAGGGCGGCCGCGATGGCCAGGCGGGACAGCGTCGGGAACAGAGGGGCGGAGGAGGAGTTCATGATCGGCTTTCTTCGGTAAGAGGGTGTGCTCGCGAACGGGTCGCATTGTTTTGCTTTGCGTTTCCCGGAACAATCTCGTCAAACGCAAACCACACTTGCGAATCACGCAAAACTCCATGATCGAATCTTTCGAGACCTTCCTCGCCGTCGCCGCGGCGGGCAGCTTTTCCGAGGTCGCGCGCCGCCAGGACGTGGCCGTGTCCTCGGTGACGCGCAAGATCGATGCGCTGGAGACCGAGCTGGGGTCCCGGCTGTTACACCGCAGCCCGCGCCGACTGACCCTGACCGACGCCGGCGAGCAGTTCCTGCCGCGGGCCCGCCTCATCCTCGGCGAACTGGCCGGCGCCAAGGAGGCCATCCATGCCGGCGACGCCGAGCCGCGTGGCCTGCTGACGGTGACGGCGCCGACAGTCTTCGGCCGCCGCCACGTCGTCGGCGCCCTGGCCAGCTTCCTGCGCCGCTATCCCGACATCGAGGTCGACCTGCACCTGGTGGACCAGATCGTCGACCTGTCCGAGCAGCGCATGGACGTCGCCATCCGCATCGGCCTGCTGCCTGACAGCGACCTGCGCGCGACGACGCTGGCCCAGGTGCGCCTCGTGACCTGTGCCAGTCCGGCCTATCTGGCCCGCAAGGGCCGTCCGCGCACGCCCGAGGACCTGCTGCAGCACGACTGCATCACCGTGGCCTCGCCGCCGGCGCCGAGTTTCGTGTGGCGCTACGCCGGCGTGAACCGCAACCAGCCGTTGCCGGTGCGAGGCCCGTTCAGGACCGACGACAAGGACGGCATGCTGCAGGCCGCCCTGCAGGGCCTGGGCATCATGCACATCGCGACCTGGGTGGTCTGCGACCATTTGCGCTCCGGCGAGCTGGTCGCCCTGTTCCCGGAAGAGGCCGAGGCGCCCGCATCACCGGGAATGCCGGGCATTCACGCGGTGCGGCTGCCGGGGCGCAGCCACGCCACCACGGCCAGGCTCTACATCGACCACCTGCGCGCCGAGATCGGCGACACGCCCTGGTGGGACCGCCAGCTGCAGGCCGACGGCGCCGTGGCCGCCTGATCGGTGGCGGGCGCATCCTGCTGATTGGGGATTCGCCCGCGCAGGCGGGCGCATAAGGTCAGCGTATTACTTCCTCAACGGAGCGCGCTGCCATGTGCATTGCCAAGAGCGTCGGGCAGGGTGCCCGCAATGACGTCGCCGACGTCCGCATCATCCAGATCCTGCTCAACATGAACAGCGAGGCCTGGAGCGGCGGGACTCCAAAGAAGCTGGATGTGGACGGGCAGATCGGCCCCAACAGCATTGACGCCATCCGCGCCTTCGAGACCCGCGCCATGGGCCTGTCGGAATCGGACGGGCTGGTGACGCCGGGGGACGCCACGATGGCGCGCCTGCTGGCGGGCCTGCCACCGGGCCCGACGAAGGAGAAACTCGAAATCGTCATGCCGCGGGCCATGCAAAAGCGCATCGACCTCTACTTCGACCCCTTGGTCAAGGGCATGACGCGCTATGGCATCGACACGCCGCGCCAGATCGCCCATTTCATCGCCCAGCTCGCGCACGAATCGGGCTCGCTGCTGTATGCGGAGGAACTCGCCAGCGGCAGTGCCTACGAAGGCCGCACCGACCTCGGCAACAGCCAGCCCGGCGACGGCGTGCGCTTCAAGGGCCGCGGCCTCATCCAGCTGACCGGCCGCAACAACTACCAGCAGTACAGCAAGTTCACCGGCATCGACTACGTCAGCGACCCCACCAAGCTTGCGCTGGACCCATTCGCCTGCGTGGACGTGGCCTGCTGGTTCTGGAAGGACCGCAATATCGGGCCGCTGGCCGAAGCCGACGACGCCAGGGCCGTCACCAAGCGCATCAATGGCGGCTACAACGGCCTGGATGACCGCCTCGAAAACCTGGCGCGAGCGAAGGCGCTGCTGGGCCTTTGACGCCAGGCGTCGAGCGGGCAAGAAAAAAGGACCTGGCTCTCGCCAAGTCCTTGTTTCGTTCTTAATTTTGGTGGGCCCTGAGTGACTCGAACACTCGACCTACGGATTAAGAGTCCGC
>CBHWBD010000012.1:0-53362 GCA_966111775.1 uncultured Comamonadaceae bacterium
ACCGGCAGTACCAGCTCGGCGAGAGCCTGCTCGTCGCCCCCGTCTTCACCGAGGGCGGTGAGGTGGACTTCTATCTGCCTGGATCGGAAGGTTCGGGCCAATGGACCCATCTGCTGTCCGGCGAGAAGAAGCAGGGTGGCCGCTGGCATCGCGAGACGCATGGCTTCCTCAGCATGCCGCTGTACGCCGCACCCAACAGCGTCATCGCCTGGGGCGCCGAGACCGAGAAGCCGGACTACGACTACGCCCGCGGCACCGTGCTGCGCGTGTTCGAGCTGGACGATGGCAGGAGCGCGGCCTTCACGGTCGTGGGCGCGGACGGCAAGGTCGCCGCTCGCGGGACCGTCAGCCGCCAGGGCCAGCGCTATGCCGCCGAGGTGACCGAAGGCCATCTGCGCGACTGGTGCCTGGACGTCGATGGCCGGCGCAGCCCGGTCCAGGGCGACGGTGCCACGCTGAGCTGGGACGCCTGATGCCCCCGGCCGCCGCCGCCCTCCCCGGGCCGGTGGCGGCTCGCCCGCAATGCCCAAGCCCCGCTGAGGGTTGGCGACGGAACCACGGAGACAACCATGTCCAACACGCAACGCCACCCACTCGTCTGGGTGCCCTCGCTCTACCTGGCCATGGGCCTGCCCAATGTCATGGTGGGCGTCGTCGCCGCCATCGTCTACAAGAACCTGGGCGTGTCCAACGAGGACATCGCCCTCTACACCTCGCAGCTCTACCTGCCCTGGGTGTTGAAGCCCCTGTGGGCGCCGCTGCTGGAGGCCTACCGCAGCAAGCGCTTCTGGGTCATCAGCATGGAGTTCACGATGGCGGCGGCGCTGGGCCTCATCGCGCTGGTGCTGCCGCTGGCCGACTTCTTCAGGCTGTCGCTGGCCTTCTTCTGGATCGTCGGCTTTGCGTCCGCCACGCAGGACACCTGCGCCGACGGCGTGTTCATGACCACCGCCTCCAAGCAAGACCAGGCGCGCTACTCCGGCCTGCAGGGCATGTGCTGGAACATGGGCGCCGTCGTCGCCTCGGGCCTGTTCGTATCGCTGACAGGCTGGCTGCACAACCACCTGGGCATGCCCTGGGTGCAGTGCTGGGTCGTCGTCGTGCTGATGGCCGCGGCCGCGATGGCGGCCTTCGGGCTGTGGCATGTGCGCGTGCTGCCGCCCGGCTCGCCCCCGACCCGTCACGGCGAGGGCTTCGCGGGCGGCCTCAAGGCCAATGTGACGATCTGGATCAGCTTCTTCCAGAAGTCACGGATCTGGATGATGCTGGCCGTCATCTTCTTCTACCGCTTCGGCGAGGGCTTCATCGAGAAGTTCGGCCCGCTGTTCCTGCTGGACGCGCGCGAGGCCGGTGGGCTGGCGCTGGGCAACGAGACCCTCGGCCACATCAACGGCACCATCGGCACGCTGACCTTCATCGCCGGCGCCTTCCTCGGCGGCTTCCTCGTCGCGCGGCGTACGCTGCCGCGCAGCTTCTTCCTGCTGGCCCTGGTGCTCAACATCCCGCACCTGACCTACTACTACCTCGCGCAGGCTATGCCGACCGACTCGCTGACCGTCGCCGTCATCGCGTCCCTCGAGAAGTTCGGCTTCGGCATGGGCTCGGTGGGGCACATGCTGTACATGATGCAGCAGGTGGCGCCGGGTCCCTTCCGCATGGCCCACTACGCGATGGCTACCGCGTCATGGCGCTGACCAAGTGGGGCACGGGCACCGTCAGCGGTCTGTTGTGGAACGCCGTCGACCACCACTACCTGAGCTTCTTCGGCTGGGTGTTGGTGTTCTCCATCCCGCCGGTGCTGCTGGCTTGGGCTGCGCCCTTCCCGCACGACCATGACCTGGTGGAGCCGGCGCAGCCACTTCCTGCCGGACACGTCATGCCTGGCTCCGTCGCGCCGCAGGATGCAGGACATGGCGCCTGAATTGGCGATCTGAGCGGCATCGGTGCCGGCTTGTCGGCGGCTCGCCTGCTGCACGACCAACTGATCGCCGGCGTGAACCGGCTGGCGCCAAGCGCGGATGGAGCCGTTGCACGCTCGTCGCAGGGCCTCCAGAATCAGTGGAATGAGTTCGGATCTTCCTGCCGTCATGGGCGAGCTGATCGGCCGTCGCGCAGTGGTGTTGGGTACTGCTGCCACGCTGGTCGCGCCAGCGATCGCAGGGCAGGCCCTTGCAGCGGTTTATCCGAGCACGCATGAACGTCCTACGGATGCCGCGCCGTTCAAGTTGCTGAAGGCCGCGTTGAACGCTTCGGGCCGCCCTCATACCGTCCGCGTCAGCGAGACAAGGCTCCCTTCGATGCGCGCCTTCTTGGAGCTCAAAGGTGGTGGGGTCAACGTGATGGATACGGGGGCCGCGCCGAAGGTGGCGGAGCGCGCTCGCATCCTGCCTTTTCCTCTCGATCTGGGGCTCTGCGGATACCGGCTGATGCTGGTCCGCCGCGATCAGCTCGACCGTTTGCGAGCTGTGAGTCGACACGACGAGCTTCGCAGGCTGACGTTTGGACAAGGGCCTGATTGGGTGGATTCGAGCATCCTGCGCACTGCCGGGCTCCAGGTGCATGAAGCCGAGTTTCTGAGCTTGTTCCGGATGCTCGAAGCGGGACGATTCGATGCTTTCCCGCTGGGCGCCGACGAGGCGGAGATGTTGCTGGACAAGTTCAGGTATCTCGCGCCGTCTGCGGTATTACTGGAGGATTGGTGCCTTCACTACCGGTTTGCTCGCGTCTTCGCCGTGCGCAACGACGAGCCGCTGCTGGCCGACGCATTGCAAGACGGGTTGAGCCGGATCTTTGCCGACGGCCAGGCGAGAGATATCTTGGTGAGGGACGCGCAAATCGGCCCGTTGATCGACGGCCGTCGGCGCTTGCCTGCGCAGATCTTTCAGCTCGACAACCCCCATTGGACTGCGCCGTTCCAGGCCATTCCCGAGGGCCTCTTCCTCAGGCCGCGGTGACCGCATCGACGGCTAGAAGCGGTCGAAGAAGGCCTTGGTTTCCTCGGCCGAGAAGTTCGGATACCAGTGCCCCCCTGTGGGGAAGCCGCACCAGACGACCGGCTTGTCCGCAGTGCAGCCCTGGTACTCGACGCAGCCGTTGCTGCCGATGGGCGTGGTCGTGGCGCTGCAGCTGTTGCGGGCGATGAAGGTATTGCGCGCCTCTTCGCCGGCGGTGTAGGGGACGACGTTGTCGTCCATCGCATGGACGAAGAGCGCGGCCACGCGGTTCGACGAGGTGCCGCAGCCGCTCCACAGCGAGCCCGCCATCGGCACGACGGCCCGTACCACGTCTCCCATCTCGCAGCCGATGGCGTTGGACATCATGCCGCCGAAGCTGAACCCGGTGGCGAACACGCGCTTGGGGTCCGTGCAGCTGCCTTGCTGGACCTGGTTGATCACGGCGCGGATGAAGCGGATGTCTCGTCCGCCCGGGTTGGCCCAGCCCTTGTCCAGGCCGTCGGGTGCGACGAACACGGCCTTGTCGCCATACAGCGCCTTGAGACCGAAGTAGCCGCTCCAGCCATGCACGTCGTCCGCGCTGCCGTCGCGCCAATGCAGGCCGATGATGACGGGGTAGGTCTTGTTGCGGTCGTAGCCGGCCGGCAGATCCAGCCAGTAGCTGCGCGAGATACCGTCCGACATGAGGGTCTGGTTGCCCGTGGCGATCTTGGCGGCTTGGCCGCAGCCGGCGCTGCCTGACGGCTGCGGCGCAGGCGTGGGGGAAGGCGCCGGAGCCGGACTGCCGGCCACGGCCCCGCCGCCGCCACAGCCGACGAGTGCCGCGGCCAGCCAGGCGGCGCCCAGCGTGGAACGAAGCCGGTTTGCCGGCCTGGGGGCAAGGGGTGAGGCGGAGACTTGCATCATGGCCTTGTCATGGACTCCGGAGAGGTGCGCTGGGTGTCAGCGCCTGCAGGGCCGCCGACACATAGACCAGGGGCGCGTTCCAGTTGATCGCGATCTCGTTCGTGGTGTAGCTGCACAGGGCGTCGAGATAGGCCCTCGCGGGAGCCTTGGACGGGTAGGCCTGGCCGGGGCAGTCACCGTCCACGTCGGCCTTGGGGCCGCCGACGATCATTCCCGGCACCGGCGCTTGCTGGGGCATCGCGCCGGAAGGGCGGTGGTGGGGATGCAGGGGCGAGCGGGTGCCGAAGCCGGTCACCATCGCGTATCCCGTGGGGTGACGGCCCAGCACGAAGTCCAGGGCCGACTGCGCGGCGTCCAGCATGCGGCGCTCGCCGCCGATGCGATAGCCCTGCACCAGCATCAGGGCTTGGTTCAGCGCGACGGAGTTGCTTCCCCAGATGAAGTCCTCGCCCTGCAGGGCGACGCGATAGGGCGAAGCCTGCCAGCGCGTGGCGAAGCTGTCGGCCAGCGATTGGATCTGGCTCTCGACCCAGCGGCGGTCTTCCGCACCCAGGCGATCGCGGTACTGCGCCAGGCTGGTCCAGGCCAGTGCGCCGACGCTGGCCCAGCCGGGCACCTCGATGCGCGGCGCGATGCGGCGGAAGTCCTGCCAGTAGGCCGGCTCGCGCGTCGTGATGAAGAGCTCGGCAGCAGCCCAGGCGAATTCATCCGCCAGCTGCTGGTCCTCATAGCCGCCGGTGTGGATATCGGCGGGCTGGCGGTAGACGACGTCGGGATGGGCCTGGGCCCATTGCCAGGCGCGCCTGGAGGCTTCCAGCATGCGCGCCGACAAGCCTGGCCGCTGGGTTTCGAAAGCGGCGAACAGGCGGCTGGCCTGTGCCATGACGGCCGCGAAGTCCAGCGTCGCCGCTGTGCCCTTCATGACGACGTAGCGGTCGTGCCGAGCCTGGTGGGGCAGCACGATGCCGTCGAAGCCCTGGTCGGTCAGCTTGTGATAGACCCCGCCGTCGGCCGGGTCCTGCATGGCCAGCATCCACTCCAGGTTCCACAGTGCCTCGTTGAGCAGATCGGGCAGGCCGTTGCCGCTCTCCGGGATGTTGAGGTTTTGCGCCTTGAAGACCTGCGGGAAATGCTCCCAGGCGGCCAGCAGGGTGTACGTGCTGATGCCGGAGTTGACGATGTATTTGTTGTAGTCGCCGGCGTCGTACCAGCCCTTCGGCGCGCTGATGACCGTGCCCTCCGGACGGCCAGGGCCGGCGGCGGACGAATGCACGAGGACGCGGTCGTCGGGATGGCCGGCGGGGCGGGCCCAGATGCCGGCATGGGCGGAGTCCAGGGCGATGCTGGCGCGGTTGAAGTAGAAGAACTTCAGCGCCGCGGCATTCAGCGCCGCATAAGCATCGGGCGAGACGATGAAGGGCGCGGACGGCGGCAGCCCGGCCACCTGCAGTCGGTAGCGGCCGGGCTCGCCCAGGGCCGAGAAATCAGCCAGGCGCAGCTTCTGCTGGGCCGGCTCCCAGGTGCGCGCCGCTTGCAGCGGACCGCGCCAGACCTCGCGGCCCGTCGCCGCGTCGACGACGGCAAAGCTGTCGACCGCCACTTCGGGCAGTGCGGCCCATTTGCTGCCGCCAGGCAGATAGCCGACCTGGTTGAGCTGGATGGCCGTGGTATCGGGAGCGCTCGACGGGGTGACGGGCGACTGGCTGCAGGATTGCAGGGCCAGCAGGGCCGGCAGCAGGGCGAGCCGGGTGAAGGGTTTCAGCAGCGTCATGGGAAAAGTTCAGGGTGGGGGCGGATCTGCCAGTCGATGCGCTCGCGGCTGCCGCGGTCGTCGTTGACCTCCAGCATGGCGTGGCCGGTGTGCAGATCGACGGCCGGCCAAACGGCGATGCGGTCGACGACATCGACCGTGCCGACGGTCTCGCCATTGAGGCGCAGCGTGGCCTTGGCCGCATTGCTGTACGCCTTGATGCTGACCGGGCCGGCCGGCCGCGTGGTCAGGCGCTGGCTGGTGATGTGCAGCACTGGCTTGTCCTGCCACCAGGCCCGCATCAGGTGGTAGGCGTCCTTCAGCGAGCGGCGGTCGTAGGTCACCAGGCCCTTGTCGTTGCGCCCGGTGGTGTCGCCCTCTTGGCGGTTGGCGGCGGCGTGGTCGAAGCCCAGCCAGATGAAGCGGCCCCAGAGATAGGGGCGTTTCTCCAGCTGCGCGGCATAGGCCTCGTGGAACAGCGCCTGGTACTGCTCGGGATGCCAGCGGCCGCCCGGCTCGGGGCGGCGCGGCGGGTCTTCCTGCTGAATGGCGCTGGCGCCGGCACCGTATTCGCCCAGCCCGATGGGCTTGGCCGGCAGCCTGGCATGCAGCTTGTCGGCCCAGGGGCCGATGTCACTGAACTGGCCGTCGTACCAGCCCCAGTAGCGGTTGTAGGAGGCCAGGTCGGTGGCCAGCGCCATCGGGTGGTCGTCGGGCGCGCAGCAGTGGGCATAGCTGGTCAGGCGCGCCAGGTCCTCCTGCTTGGCCAGCGCATGCAGCTCGGCCAGCAGCGCGCGGATGGGCTCGTCGCTGCGGTAGACCTCGTTGCCGACGCCCCAGACGGCCACCGAGGCGTGGTGGCGGTTCTGGCGCACCAGCTCGAGCAGCTGGCTCTGGATGTTGTCGCGGAAGGCCGGCGTCTCGGCCATGGCCGAGTTCAGCGGGATCTCGGTCCACAGCACCAGGCCCAGCTCGTCCGCCCGCTCGTAGGTGTGGGCTGGATGCTGGTAGTGCACCAGGCGCAGGCCGGTCAGGCCCAGGTCCATCAGGATGCGCAAGTCCTCGTCGATCTCGGCGTCGCCCACCGCCACGCCACGGCCCGGGCGGCCGGCGTGGAAGTAGTTGACGCCGTACAGCGGATAGGGCTTGCCGTTGAGCAGGAAGCCGCGCTCGGGGTCGACGGCGAACTGTCGCAGGCCGACCGGCAGCTGCACCGCGTCGGCCACCTGGCGGCCGTCCACCAGTTCGGCGCTGAGCCGGTAGAGATAGGGGTCCTTCACGCCATGCCAGAGATGCGGCTCGGGCACGTTCAAGATCGCGGTGACGGTGTCGGCTGTACCCGCCGGCAGGTCCAGGCGCCGGACCTGCTGCAGGACGCTGCGGCCCTGGGCGTCGCGCAGTGTCAGGCGCAGCTGGCGCTCGGCGGGCCGGGTACCGTCATTGCGCCACTGCAGCTTCACTTTCAGGCGTGCCTGGGCGTCGTCCAGCGTCTCGATGTCGAAGCCCAGACCGGGGCCGCCGTGGTCCAGCATCTCGATGTGGGCGTCGGAGGTCTCGATCAGGCGGACGGGCCGGATCAGGCCGCCGAAGACGGTGAAGTCGCCACCCAGCGGCGCGACCTCGGGCAGCTTGCTGTTGTCCACGCGCACGGCCACGAGGTTGCGGCCGGGTTGCAGCAGCGCGGTGATATCGAAACGGAAGCGCGCATAGCCGCCTTCGTGGCGACCGGCGTGGCGACCGTTGACCCAGACGTCGGCCGCCAGCGTCGCGGCGTCGAATTCCAGAAAGCGCCGGGCGCCGGTGCCCGGCGTGATGTCCAGCGTGCGGCGATACCAGGCCGGGCCGCGATAGGGCGTGCCGCCAGTCTCTCCGTCGACGGCGTTGTAGCTGTGGGGGAGGGTGACGGTCGTCCAGGCCGCATCGTTGAAACCGGGCGCCTCGGCGCCGGCCACGTCGGCGCGTTGGAAACGCCAGGCGCCGTCCAGCGGCGTGGTGATGCGGGCCGCATGGGCCTGCAGCGCGACCAGCAGTCCGCAGAGCGCGAACAGTCGGCGCAGCATCAGGGCGCTCCGCGCTCCAGCACGACCCGGCCTCCGATGCCCGAGGCCTGGCCGGGCGCGGCCTCGATGAGGACGGTGACCTCGCGCCGCACGCCACCCTTCGGCAGGGTCACGGCAAAGGGGGCCGGTTCGGCATTCGTCTTCTCGCCGAGCTTGACGCCATCGACCCAGACCTCGGCCTTGCCGGCGATGCTGCCGAAGCTAAGCCGAGCATGGCCATCGTTGCGGTCGGCGCGCACATTGACGCTGCTGCGGTAGAGACGGAAGGCCTCGGCCTCGGGGCCGCGGCGAATGGGGGGCTCGTCCCAACCCCAGGAGTTCATGTCGTTTTCGGCCAGCACGACGTTGGGGTCGGGGCGCTGGGCGCTGGCCGGCGAGACGCGCCAGCTTTGCAGTGGCGTGGTGGGCTCGGCGTCGCCCACGCGAGGCGGGGCGGCTACGGCGTTCAGGACCAGCTCTACCTCGGCCGCCTGCAGGCCTTCGGCGTTGGCGCGCAGTTTCAGCGCGCCACGGCCCTGGCGCCGGCTCTGCACGATGACCTGGGCCAGGCCGTTGAAGAGGCTGCGCTCGCTGGCCTTGTCGGCCTCGTGGGAGTTCGGGTCGCCGTTGCCGACACCGATGATGGCGCCCTGGCCTTCAAGGGCGAAGCTGACCTTGTGCTGGGCCAGCGGCACCGGCCGGCCCTGGGCATCGATAGCACTGACGGTGATGGGCACGGCGTCCAGGCCATCGCCGGCCAGGGCAGGGCGGTCCGGCGTCAGCACCAGTCGCACCGCCGCGCCGCTGGTCTCGACGACGTCGCGCGCCACTTCCCTGCCGTCGCGCAGGGCCACGGCCTCGATGCGGCCGGGTGCGTAGGGCACCTGGAAGTGATTCATCTCGTAGGGGTCGACGGCTTGCTCGGCCATTTCCTTGCCGTTCAGCAGCACCCGCACGCGTTGCGCGTTGCTGGTCACCATCACATGGATGTTCTGGCCCTCGCGGCCGGCCCAATTCCAGTGCGGCTGCAGCTTGACGACGGGCCTGTCCTTGACCCACTGGGCCTGATGGATCCAGAAGGCGCCCTTGGCGAAGCCGGCGAGGTCCATGGCACCGAAGAAGGAGGAGGCGCTGGGCCACTCGTAGGGAGTGGGCTCGCCGCGGTAGTCGATGCCCGTCCAGATGAAGCTGCCGGCGACGAAGGGGCGCTCGGCGATGGCCTTCCAGGCCTGGCGATGGGTGTTGCCCCAGGAGGAGGGCTCGTCGTCGTAGCTGCCCAGGATCTGGCGGGCCTTGTCGCTGACGTACTCGCTGCGGGTCATGAAGGCCGAGGTGTCCTCGGTGCTGGTCATGGCCCGCTTCGGATGCCTCTTGTGATAGTCGTCGTAGAGCCAGATCTGGTAGTTCAGGCCGACGACGTCGATGGCGTCCGCGGCGTTGAGGTCGGTCGTCAGGCCGCCGTGCATGGCGCCCGTCACGGGCCGTGTGCTGTCCAGCTTCTTGATCTCGTTCACCATGCGGCGGGCCATCTCGTAGCCGGCCTCGGTGCTCTGCAGCGGCTCCTCGTTGAAGATGGACCAGAGGATGACGCTGGGGTGGTTGCGGTCGCGCCGCACCAGCCAGGTCAGCTGCTGCAGGTAGTCGGGCGAGGGGTTGAAATGGCGGTTCTCGTCCATGACGAGCAAGCCCATGCGGTCGGCCATGTCCAGCACCTCGGCCGCCGGCGCGTTGTGCGCAAAGCGGATGGCGTTGGTGCCCATCTCCTTCAAGCGGCGCAGGCGGAACTCCCAGACGGACTCCGGCACGGCGACGCCGACGCCGGCATGGTCCTGGTGGATGCAGACGCCCTGGATCTTGACCGCCTCATCATTCAGGAAGAAGCCGCGGTCGGGGTCGAAGCGGATGCTGCGGAAGCCCGTCTGCACTTCGGTACGGTCGATCTCTTTCGCACCGTCGCGCAGCACGGCGCGCACGCGGTAGACGCTGGGCTGGGCGAGCGCCCAGAGTTTGGGCTCGCGCACGTCCAGCTTCAGCCGTGCGACGGCAGAGTCCAGCGCGCCGACGCGCGCGCGGGCGCTACCCTTGGCGACCTCGCGGCCGGCCGGGTCGGTCAGCATCACATCGACGACACCGTCGCGCGCGGCCTTGTCACTGCTCTGCAGCGTTACTTCCACGGGGATGGTCCAGCGCCCGCCCTGCTTGACGGGATTGGCATGCAGGCCGTCGGTGGCGATGTGCAGCGCGTCGCGCTTGACCAGCCAGGTATGGCGGTAGATGCCGGCTCCTTCGTACCACCAGCCCTCCTGGGCCTCGGCATCGACGCGCACGGCGATGGTGTTCGGATCGGTGCCGTAGCGCACATAGGGTGTGATGTCGATGCTGCGGCCGTTGTAGCCGGACCAGTTGTGGTTCACGACGATGCCATTCACCCACACGGTGCTGTGGGTGGCGATGGCGTCGAACTGCAGCTCGATATGGCGGCCCCGGTCAGACTCGGGCAGTTGCAGATAGCGGCGATACCAGCCGATGCCGCGGGTGCGATAGCCCTGCGAGACGTTCTCGTTGCGACCGAAGGGGCTTTCGACGGCCCAGTCGTGGGGCAGGTCCAGGCGGCGCCAGCTGGAGTCATCGAAGTCCGCGGCAGCGGGGCCCCAGCCATTGTTGGCCTTGCCGTTCTGGTAGCTCATGCCGTGGCCCTTGATGTCTGGCATGGCGACGTCGCCGCGATGGAAGAGCCAGCCACCGTCCAACGACAGGCGCTCGCGGCTCGCGGCCTGGGCTGGCGCGGCCAAGAGCGTGAACGCAAGCAGCAAGGCGGTTGCCAGCCAGCGGAGGAGGGCGGAAGGGCGCAGCATGAAAGCTTCCTGTCGAACGTTTCGATGGGCCAATGAAATAGGTCGCACGGCCCCGTTAGAGACCGCGCGACCAAAACCAGCCAGGGCATGCCTGGCCGGCCCGGAGGGTGAATGCTTCAAGCAGTACGGCGGCGGCGGTAGATCCCGATGCCGAAGAGGCCAGCCAGCCAGAGGGCGAGGCTGGCCGGCTCGGGAACCGGTGCGGCGACCGACTCGGCGGAGGCCGTGAGGCCGATCTGAAGCCTGGCGTAGAGGGCATCGGAACTGGTGTTCGTCCAGCTGGTGGTGAGGATCGCGGGGCCGCCGTAGCTCGAACCGCCCATGGACACGGCCTCGACGAAGTTCGCCGGCAGGCAGGTGTCGGTCGGGTTGGCGTTGAAGTCGATGCCGCACAGCTGGATGTAGGCGTTGGCCTGAGACATCAGGCCAGTGCTCTGGATGTTGTCCAGCTTCATCGTGACAGAGAGCGTGGACAGGCCGGCAACCAGGATCTGGTTGTTGACGACGTTGGCGAAGGACCAGCCCGTCTGGCCACCGCTCACGTCCACCTTGGCCTGGGCACCGACGCCGTTCAGGTCGCCCAGGGTCTTGGGAGTCAGCGAGGCTTGGGCCAGCGAGGCACCGTCGACAGCCGACGAGTTAGCCGTCTGCCCAGCCCAGACTTCAGTCTGGTCAGCGAAGTTCGGATTTCCCAGCGCGGCGCTCGTGCCCGACGACTTCGGCAGCCAGTTCACATCGTTGGGCAGCCAGTACCACCACCCGGGGCCTGATACGGACAGTGCCACGTCTGAAACTTGGACTTGTGCCCCATCGGCGGCGGCCATCTGCGAAGCGGCGATCAGGGCCGCACCCAAAGTGATTTTGAGTTTGCCGAGCATGTTCTTGTCTCCAGGTTGCGGTGCGCTGAAGCCGCGCACCATTTGGTCTTACCAGTATCCAATACTTGATAAATTGGTTTTACCGGTAAAACACCTAGTGGCGTCCTCTCGTGCGGAAGAAACTTGATCTCCGCCCTTGTCGTGGGCCTCCCGTCGCGATAGAAGGCAGGAGTCCACAGGCCGCAGAGCCGATAGCCCGGACAGTTCGGCGCCCGCGGCCGCTTCGTCGCGTTGGGTTGGTCCAGCTGGAGAGCTTCCATGAAGGCAAGCCGTTGGCTACTTTCCGCCACCGTGCTCGACCTGTTCGCGCAGGCCGCGCCCGCCGCGGAGCTGTTGGAGCCGGTGCTCGTCGTCGGCACCCGGGCCAGTGTGGAATCGGCGGCCGACCGCAAGCGGCGCAGCCCCGACATCCTGGACGCCGTGCTGGCCGAGGAGATCCACCGCCTGCCCGATCTCAGCGTCGCCGACGCGCTGCAGCGCATCACCGGCGTGCAGATCACGCGCGACCGCGGCGAGGCGTCGGTGGCCTCGGTGCGCGGCCTGGTTCAGCTGGAAACCACGCTGAACGGCCGAGAGTTGTTCACCGCGGGCTTCGGCCGAGCCTTCGACTACGCCGATCTGCCGAGCGACATGCTCGCCGGCATCGACGTCTACAAGACCTCGGCCGCCTCCCGCATCGAAGGCGGGCTGGGTGGCACGGTGGACCTGCGCACCCGCCGCCCCTTCGATTTCCGCGAGCCGACGCTGGCCCTGTCGGCAAGGCTGCTGCACGGCGACCTGGTCGGCCGCAGTGCCGGGCAGTATTCGCTGCTCTATGGCGGCCGCAGGGCCGCCCCGGTCGGCGAGGCGGCCCTGCTGGTCAATGTCGCCCTGCAGGACCGCGACTGGCGGGAAGACTTCAAGGGCACGGGCAACCCCATGCTGTGCAGCGCGCGGGCGGCGAGCGGCTGTCGCCTCGACCTCATGCCCGGCATCGACACCGTCGTGCCCAGCAGCACCAGCGAGACGACGAGCTTGGGCCGCCGGCGCCGCCACGCCGTCAGCCTGTTGCTGGGCTGGCGTCCGGACGCGGCCTGGGATCTCTACGTCGAGGCCCATCGCGCCCAGTTGAAAACCCGTCAGGACTCGCTGCAGGTCAATGCCGGGCCCAATTTCGCGGCCGGCAGCCGCTTCGACCCGGCCAGCGTCGTGCTCGCACCGGGCAGTCAGGACGTGCAGCGCATCACCTGGACCCAGGTGCCCGTGTCCATCCTGAACTTCGCCCGCGACACCGTCGACCGCGACCGCCAGTGGGCCGCCGGCGGCGCCTGGTCGGCCCCGGGCTTGCGCCTGAGCGCCGACCTCAGCCGCACGCGCAGCTACAACGAGCTCTTCTTCTCCGGTCCCACGCTGACGGCCACGGCCGCGCGCTTCACCCAGGACCTGTCCGGCACCGTGCCCTCCACCGCCGTGGCGGGCAGCGACCTGACCGACCCGCAGTCGCTGCGTTATGCCTCGCTGGCCTACCGCCTGCGGCCCTTCAACGGCGGCCTGCTGGCGGGTCGTCTGGACGCCGAATGGCAGCCCACGGGCGGGGCCTTCGAGCGCATTGCGCTTGGCTGGCGCCAGGCACGCCGCGATGCCGACAACGGCGCCAACCTGGTCTTTGGCGACATCGTCCTGCCCGGCGGGGTGCTGGCGTCTGCCCAGCCGCAGCGCACGCGCGTCTACCCGTACAGCCCCTTCCTCGACGGTCGCGGCCGCAGCATCGAGCCCTATCTGACCGACAGCCTGGCCGATGCGCGCGACCCGGCGGGCCTGCGCGCGGCCTTCGGCATCTCGACGCCGCTGCCGACGGCCGGTGGCCCGCTCGGGATCTGGCAGATCCGCGAGCGCACCGACGCCCTCTACGCCGAGGCCGGCTGGGCCCGGCCGGCCCTGTCGCTGGATGGCCAGGCCGGGCTGCGCTTGGTGCATACGCGCGCCACGCTGTCGGGCAACCAGAGCGTGCCCTCGGGTGGAGGCATCGCGCCCATCGCCCTGGTCACGACGACGCAGGACTGGCTGCCCAGCACCAGCCTGCGCTGGCGCCCGGGCGGTCCCTGGCAGTGGCGGGCGGCGGCCTCGCGCACGCTGACGCGGCCGGACTTCAACCTGCTCTCACCCTCGCTGACGCTGACGCCCAATCCCATCAACCCCCAGCTCAACCAGGGCACGGCCGGCAATCCGGCGCTGCGGCCGCTGCGGGCCAGCCATGTCGACCTGGCCGCTGAAGCCGACCTTGGGCGCGGCCACGCCGCGACCGTGACGCTGTTCTGGAAGCGTATGGACGGCTTTGTCGCCACCCTCAGCCAAGCCGAGACCCACGACGGCCAGCTCTATCAGGTGAACCGCCCCTATAACGCCGATGCCGGACGCATCCGTGGGGCGGAATTGGCATACCAGCGCTTCCTGGATTTCCTGCCAGGTGCCTGGCGGGGGCTGGGGCTGCAGGCCAATGCCACCCTCGTCAGCAGCCAGAGCTTCGACCGCGTGCTGCGCGCCGAGGTGCCGCTGCAGAACCTGTCGCGGCGCAGCGTCAACCTGGTCGGGCTCTACGAGCAGGGCGCCTGGTCGGCGCGCCTGGCCTGGAACTGGCGCAGCAGCTTTCCCAGCGGCACCACCAGCGTGGCGGGCCTGGGCGTCTTCCAGTCCACCACCCGGGCCTATGGCTGGCTGGACGCATCCTTGCGCCACCGCTTCTCCAACGGCCTGACCTGGTCGGTCGATGGCGGCAACCTGCTGGGGGCGCTGCGCCGATCGGACTTCGGCGCGTCGACGCGGCCGCAGGGGGCCTGGGTCAATGACCGTCAGCTCGGCACCAGCCTGAGCTTGCAGCTGTGATGCCTGTCTGTCTGCGCGCCTTCCTGCTCGTCGCGGCCTGCTGGTTGGCCGCGTCGGCGGCGCCGGCCGTCACCCCGGACGAATGGCGGCAGCGTGCCGCCGCGGTGCGTCAACTGGCCGACAACGATGCCCAGGCCGCCTATGCCCAGGCCCAGCGGCTGCAGCTGGAGCTGCCCGCCGATGCGCCCGCCGCGGACCGGGTGCATGCGCTGAATCTGCTGGCCCGCATCGAGTTTCATCTCGGCCGCACCGCCGAGGGCATCGCCCGCGCCGAACAGGCCCTGCGTGAAGCGGCCGCCGTCGGTGACCGCGCCGGCCAGGCCGAGGCCGACATGAACATCGGACTGGGCGCCGTCAACCAGAACCGCCATGCCCGGCTCGTCGAGGTGACCTCGCACAGCATCGCCATCCTCGAAGGGGTGGACCGGCCCGACGTGCTGGCCGAGGCCTTGTTCCGCGCGGCCATCGTCTACCGCCGCGTCGGCCAGCTCAGCGAATCGGTGACGATGGCCCTGCAGGCTATGGATGCCGCGCAGCGCTCCGGCAGTCCGCTGGCCGCCGCCTATGCTCATCACGGGCTGGCCGTCTCCTTCTCGCAGAGCGAGCGTCGCGGCGAGGCGCGCGAGCAATATGAGCTGATGCGCCAGAAGGCGCGCGAGGCGCGATCGCCGCTGCAAGAGGCCTACGCGCTGATGGGCCTGGCCGGTGAAGTCGGCGTCCAGGGCCAGGCGGCCGAAGCCGAGCGTTTCATGCGCCAGGCCGTCGTCATTTTCCAGTCCGTGGGGGCGCCGGTCGCCGTGGGCAATGCGCGCCACAACCTGGCCGAGCAGCTGCTGGCGGCGGGGCGGTTCGAGGAGGCCCTGGTCGAGAGCGATGCGGCACGTGCGCTGTTCAAGGAGACGGAACTGCCGGCTGGCCTGTTCTACTCGGCCAAGCAGCACAGCCTCATCCTGCTCCGGCTGGGGCGCCGGGCCGAGGCGCTGAAGGAGGCGGAGGATGCCTATGCACGCGCGGTGGCGCTGGGAGTGCCGCTGTACCGCGCCGATGGCGCGCGCTGGCTGGCCGAGATGGCGGCGTCCGCCGGCGACAAGGATCGCGCCTACCGGCTGGCCCTGGAGGCCCAGGACATGCAGGTCCGTGCCGCGGCCGAGCGCAGCGCCGAGCGTCTGCTTGAAGTGGCGCAGCGCCGCCGCGACGAGGCGCGCCAACGCGAGCTGGCGGAGCTCGAGCGCCGGGGCGAGCAGCAGGCGGCCGAACTGAAAGCGCGTGAGCTGCAGCAGCGCTGGCTCGGGGTGGTGCTGGCGGGCAGCATCATCGCGCTGGCCGGGACGGTGTTCCTGCTGCTGCGGCTGCGGCGTTCGCGTGCCGAGGTGCGGGAACTGGCCGACACGCTGGAGCTGCGCGTGCTGGAGCGCACCGAGCAGCTGGAACGCGCCCAGCATGCCGCCGAGGCGGCGACCCAGGCCAAAAGCGAGTTCCTGGCCAACATGAGCCACGAGATTCGCACGCCGATGAATGCCATCCTCGGCCTTTCCCACCTGGCCTTGCAGAGCAGCCTGGATGCACGCCAGCGCAACTACATCGAGAAGGTGCACGGCGCGGCCGAATCGCTGCTGCGCATCATCAACGACATCCTGGACTTCTCGAAGATCGAGGCCGGCAAGCTGGAAATCGAGGCCATTCCCTTCCAGCTGGGCGACGTCTTCGACCAGTTGGCCAGCCTGCTGGGCATGCGCGCCGACGACAAGGGACTGGAGCTGCTGTTCGACCTGCCGCCCGGCCTGCCCACGGCCCTGGTCGGCGATCCTTCGCGACTGGGGCAGATCCTGCTGAACCTGGGCAACAACGCGGTGAAGTTCACCGAGCGCGGCGAGGTGACGGTGGCGGTGGCGGTGCTGGAGCAGTCCGCCGGACGTGCCCGGCTGCGCTTCGAGGTGAGAGACACCGGCATTGGCATGACGCTCGAGGCCAGGCAGCGGCTCTTCCAGCCTTTCAGCCAGGCCGATGCTTCGACCAGCCGACGCTACGGTGGCACAGGACTCGGACTGGCCATCTGCCGCCACCTCGTCGAACGCATGGGGGGCGACATCAGCGTCGACAGCGAGCCGGGGAAGGGCAGTTGCTTCAGGTTCATGCTGCCCTTCGGGCTGCAGCCCGGCACTCAGCCGGTGGCAGACGCTTCGGTGCTGCGCGGCATGCGGCTGCTGGTGGTCGACGACCACCCAGCGGCCCGCGAGTTGCTGTCGGTGCTGGTGGCCTCCTTCGGGTTACAGGTCGATGCGGCGTCCGACGGCCAAGCCGCGCTGGCCGCCATTGCGCGCGCGGACGCGCTGGACGATCCCTATCGCCTGGTGCTGCTGGACTGGCGCATGCCAGGCATGGACGGCGTCGATTGCCTGGCGCGCCTGGCCGAGGTGGGAACCCGCCATGCCCTGCCGGCGGTGCTGATGGTCACCGCTTTTTGCCGCGATCAGGCGGAACAGCAGCTGCAGGCCCGCGGGCTGCAGGTGGCCGCCCTGCTGGCCAAGCCGGTCACGCCTTCAGCCCTGCTGGACGCTTGTATGACTGCCTTGGGCCGGCCCGCCGGTACTGCAAGCCGCAGCGGCCAGAGGCAGGAGTTGCTGCTGGCCCGCCAGGCTGGCCTGGCCGGTGCGCGCGTGCTTCTTGTTGAAGACAACCCGATCAACCAGGAATTGGCCTGCGGCCTGCTGGAGCGCGCTCGCATCGACGTCAGCGTGGCCGCCAACGGCCAGGAAGCGCTGGAGCTGCTGGAGCGCGAGCGCTTCGACGCGGTGCTGATGGACTGCCAGATGCCAGTGATGGACGGCTACGAGGCGACGCGCGCCTTGCGCCTGCGCCCGGCGCTGAAGGATCTGCCGGTCATCGCGATGACCGCCAACGCGATGGCCGGCGATCGCGAGAAGGTCCTGGTGGCCGGCATGAACGATCACATCGCCAAGCCTTTCCATGTCGACGATTTGTTCGCGGCGCTGGCCCGCTGGGTCAAGCCTTCGACACCGCCCGTTGCAGGCGGCCCGGAGATGCCGCCCGGCGTGGACCTGCGCGTCGGAATGGCCTCGGTCAACGGTAACGAGGTTCTGTATTGGCGGTTGATGGAGATGTTCCGCCAGAAGGAGGCCGACTTCGAGCCGCGCTTCCGCGCCGCGTGCGCGCGCGGCGACGGTATGGAGGCGCTGCGCTGCGCGCATGACCTCAAGAGCGTGGCGGGCACGCTGGGCTTCACGGCGCTTCAACGTGTCGCCGCGACGCTGGAGGCCGCCTGTGCCCATGGCATCGACGAGGCGCAGAACGAGCCGCTTGTGGTCGACATCCAGCGCCAGCTGGGGCCGTTGCTGCGCTTGCAGCCCGCCGAGGGCGGGGTCAGCCTCAGCCCGTGAAGCGGTGGCGCTGCAGCGATTCGGGCTTCATCGTGATCGAGAAGCCCGGCGCGGTCGGCGGCAGATAGGCCGCGCCGCGCACGACGCAGGGGTCGACGAAATGCTCGTGCAGGTGGTCGACGTACTCGATGACCCGGCCCTCGCGGGTGCCGGCGATGCAGAGGTAGTCGATCATGGACAGATGCTGCACGTATTCGCACAGGCCCACGCCACCCGCGTGCGGGCAGACCGGCAGGCCGTGCTTGGCGGCCATCAGCATCACCGCCAGGATCTCGTTGACGCCGCCGAGGCGGCAGCTGTCGATCTGCACGACGTCGATGGCGCCGCGCATGATGAACTGCTTGAAGAGGATGCGGTTCTGGCACATCTCGCCGGTGGCAACCTGCATCGGCTGAATTGACTCGCGGATGGCGCGGTGGCCTTCGACGTCGTCGGGGCTGGTGGGTTCCTCGATGAACCAGGGCCTGGCAAAGGCCAGGTCCTTCAGCCAATCGATGGCCACGGGCACGTCCCAGACCTGGTTGGCGTCGATCATCAGCTTGCGGTCCGGCCCCAGCACTTCGCGTGCGATGTGCAGGCGTCGGATGTCGTCCGCACGGTCGCGGCCGACCTTGAGCTTGACGTGGTTGAAGCCCGCATCCACGGCCTCCTGGCACAGGCGACGCAGCTTGTCGTCGGGATAGCCCAGCCAACCGGCTGATGTCGTGTAGCAGGGATAGCCTTCCCGCTGCAGCGTCGCCAGGCGCTCGGCCTTGCCCTCGGCCGCACGGGTCAGCAGGGCCAACGCCTCCTCGGGCGTGATGCAATCGGTGATGTAGCGGAAGTCGATGCATCGCACCAGCTCGGCCGGGCTCATGTCGGCAACCAGCTTCCACACCGGCTTGCCTTCGGCCTTGGCCCACAGGTCCCAGACGGCGTTGACGACGGCGCCGGTGGCCAGGTGGATGGCGCCCTTGTCCGGGCCGATCCAGCGCAGCTGGCTGTCCGACGTGACGTGGCGCCAGAAGCGGCCCATGTCGGCGGCGATCCAATCGAGATCCAGGCCGACCACAAGGTGGCGCATGGCCTCGATGGCGGCGCAGCAGATGTCGTTGCCGCGGCCGATGGTGAAGGTCAGGCCGTGGCCTTCCAGCCCGGGCTGATCGGTCTCCAGGATGACGTAGGCAGCCGAGTAGTCCGGATCGGGGTTCATCGCGTCCGAGCCGTCGAGGTGCTGGGACGTCGGGAAGCGCACGTCCACCGTGCGCAGATTGGTGATCTTGGTCATGCTGCAACGGTCTTCTGCGTCTGCACGCCCAGGCCCTGGATGCCCAGCTTCATCGTCTGGCCCGCCTTCAGGTAGACCGGGGGCTTCTGACCCAGGCCGACGCCGGGCGGCGTACCGGTGGAAATGATGTCGCCGGGTTGCAGGCTCATGAACTTGCTGAGATAGCTGACGATCTGCGCCACGGTAAACACCATGGTGCGCGTGTTGCCGTTCTGATAGCGATGGCCATCCACCTCCAGCCAGAGGTCAAGCTGCTGCGGCTCTGGCACCTCGTCCGCCGTCACCAGCCAGGGGCCGATGGGGCCGAAGGTGTCGCAGCCCTTGCCCTTGTCCCATTGCGTGCCGCGCTCGAGCTGCCATTCGCGCTCGGACACGTCGTTGACGACGCAGTAGCCCGCGACGTGCTGCATCGCGTCGGCTTCCTCGATGTAGCGCCCGCCCTGGCCGATGACGACGCCGAGCTCCACTTCCCAGTCGGTCTTGACCGAGCCGCGCGGGATCTGCACGTTGTCATCGGGGCCGCAGATGGCGCTGGTCCACTTGGCGAAGACGACGGGCTCGGTCGGCACCGGCAGGCCGGACTCGGCGGCGTGATCGGCGTAGTTCAGGCCGATGCAGATGAATTTGCCGACCTGGCCGACGCAGGGGCCCAGGCGCAGGCCTTGCTGCGGCATGCCGGGCACCAGGGGCAGGCTGGCGGGATCGAGCTTGCGCAGCAGCTCCAGCCCGGCCGGCGTCAGCATGTCGCCGGCGACGTCGTCGATGTGGCCGGAGAGATCGCGCACGCGGCCTTCGGTGTCGAGCAGTCCGGGGCGTTCCTGGCCCGCGGGGCCGTAGCGGAGGAGTTTCATTCGGGTGTTGTTCTGAGGTCTTGAAAGCAGGCGGCCGTCAGATGGTGACGCCGCCGTCCACGGAAACGGCCTGGCCGGTGATGAAGCGCGATGCGTCGCTGAGCAGGAAAACGACCAAAGGCGCAATGTCGTCCACCGTGGCGAGGCGGCCCATGGGTTGGCGCGCGATGAAGTCCTTCTCGGCCTGCACCGGGTCGGCGGCGGCGGCGATGCGGCCGCGCAGCGAGGGTGTGTCGACGGTACCCGGACACAGGGCATTGCAGCGCAGGCCCTGCTTGACGAAATCGGCCGCCACGGCCTTGCTCATGCCGATGACGGCCGCCTTGGTCGCACCGTAGGCAAAGCGGTTGGGAAATCCCTTGATCGACGAGGCCATGGACGCCATGTTCAGGATCGAGGCGCTGCTGCTGGTGCGCCTCGCTTCATCCAGCATGCCGGGCAGAAAGGCACGCATCGTGCGAAGCATGCTCTTGACGTTGAGGTCCACGCTGAAATCCCAGTCCGCTTCGTCGCAGTCCAGCACCGTGCCGTGATGGACGACGCCCGCGCAGTTGAACAGGCCGTGCAAAGGTGGCAGCCGCGCGGCAAGCGCCTGGACGGCCGCGCTGTCGCGTACGTCCAGCAGGGCGGTGGTTAGCTGTGTGGGGCGGTCGGCTTCGGCGACTAGGGTCTCGAGCGATTCGGCCTGGATGTCGGTAGCGATGACCTGCGCGCCCGATGCAATGCAGGCCAGGGCGCTGGCGCGCCCGATGCCTTGTCCCGCAGCGGTGATCAGGATGATCTTTCCGGATAGCTGCTCTTTGTTCACGCTCGACTTTCAGATAGGTCTGACCAGTGTAGCAAAAACTCGACTTGAACCGCTGTTTTGGTAATACCAATAATCCCGTACCGGCTATGCGCTGGGAGGGCAATAGCGGGGCCCGTAGTGGCGGCTTTAGCGCTACGCTTTCCGCGCGACAACTGGCAGGGACTGCCATTGAACCCAACGCGAAGCCCTCGCCGAAGGCGTCTGCTGCCAGCCTGGTGGCTGGTTCTGGCGTTCTTGGGACTGCCGTCGCTGGCGGCAGCAGCCGATCAACCCTTGCAGATCGCCCAGTACGCGCGTACCTCCTGGACGGCCCGCGACGGTGCTCCGCTGGGGCTGGTTTTTGCCGTGGCCCAGACGCCCGACGGCTATCTGTGGATCGCGGGTTCCTTTGGCATTTTTCGTTTCGACGGCATGCGCTTTCGGCCCTGGCAGCCGCCGGACGGGCAATCGCTGCCGAGCGGTGCCTACAGCCTGCTGGTGTCGCGTGACGGCACCTTATGGATAGGCACATTCGGTGGCCTGTCCAGCTGGGATGGGCGGCGGTTCGTGCGCCGCCATGCCGAAGTTGGCACGGGCTTTGTCACCTCCCTGCTCGAGGATCGTGAAGGCACGGTTTGGGCCGGGGTCTATGGCAAGCCCGGCCGGCTGTGCTCCATCCGTGCCGGGCAGGTCGGTTGCACGGCGCACGAGGGCGAGTTTGGCGAATTTGTATGGAGCCTGGCCCAGGACCGTGAAGGCCACTTGTGGGTGGGGGCGGAATCCGGCGTCTGGCGCTGGGCCCCCGGCGCGCCGCGGCGCTACGCCATGCCCGGCCTGCGCGTGGGTGACCTGACCACGACCGCCGAGGGCCAGGTGTTGGTCGGTGCCAAGGGCCGAGGCCTGTGGGAAGTGACGGGCGAGCAACTGGTACCGCACCATTTCCACCACGCCGGCAGGCCCGGTGCCTGGCTGGCCGACCGTGACGTCAGATCGAACAAGCTGCTGCGCGATCGCGACGGCGGGTTGTGGATAGGCACCGAGGGTCTCGGCCTCATCCACGTCAAGGATGGCCAGGCGGACAGCTTCACGCGCCTGCAGGGGCTGTCGGGCAATATCGCCTGCAGCCTGTTTGAGGATCGCGAAGGCAATATCTGGTACGGCAGCGACAAGGGCGTGGACCGCTTCCGTCGGCTCGCCGTGACGACGCTGACGACACAGCAGGGCCTGCCCCACGAGCTGACGCGGTCCGTCCTGGCCACCCGCGACGGCAGCATCTGGGTGGCAACCAACGACGGGCTGGCGCGCTGGCAGAACGGCAGCCCCAAGGTCTTCAGGGAGACTGACGGGCTGCCGGACGCCGATGTGCAGTCGCAGTACCAGGACGCCGACGGCCGCCTCTGGGTGAGTACGTCCAAGGGTCTTGCCTATTTCGCGAATGAGCGCTTCATCCCGGTCGACCGCGGGCCCGTCGAGGACACCATGTCCATGACAGGTGATGCCGAGGGCAATCTCTGGCTGGCCGGTAGAACGGGTCTGGCGCGCCTGCAGCGCGGCCGTTTCGTCGAGCATCTGCCCTGGAGTGCCGTAGGCCAGCCGCAGCCCGCCTCGACCATCGTCGCGGACCGGGGAGGGCTGTGGATGTCGTTCTGGGGCGGATGGGTGTCGTATGTCAGGAACGGCCGACTCGAGAGAACCTACACATCGGCCGATGGGCTGGGCAAGGGCGGCATCTCCGGCCTGCGCCTGGACGCCGAGGGCGCGATCTGGGCCGCCACCGGAGACGGCGGCGTCAGCCGCATCAAGGACGGTCGCGTGACGACTTTGGGCGTGGCCAACGGCCTGCCCTGCAAGACCGTCCACTGGTCGGCGCAAGACCGCGGCGGCTCGCTGTGGTTGTTCACGTCCTGCGGCTTGGTGCGCGTCGGGCGCGAGGACCTTGACGCCTGGATGGCGAATCCCGCCTATCGTTTCGAGCCCAGGCAGTGGGCCGCCGCCGATGGCGTGCCGCTGATGATTACGCCCCCGGCCTACTACAACCCGCCCGTCGCCTGGAGCGCTGACGGCAAGCTCTGGTCAGCCGGGGCGGGCGAGGTGCAGCTGGTGGATCCGGATCGCATGTCACTCAACCCGGTGCCACCGCCGGTCCACATCGAGACCCTGGTCGCCGACCAGAAGGCCCATTCGGCCTTCAGCGGCCTGCGGCTGGCGCCGCTGACTCGCGACATCGCCATCGAGTACGCCGCCCTGACCCTGGTCGACCCCAAGAGCACGCGCTTTCGCTATCGGCTGGACGGTCATGACCTCGACTGGCAGGAGGTCGTCGACAGGCGCCAGGCCAGCTACACCAACCTGCCGCCGGGCAACTACCGTTTCCGCGTCAAGGCCGCCAACAACAGCGGGGTCTGGAACGAAGAGGGCGCCCAGCTGGAGTTCGTCATCCCTCCCGCCTTCTACCAGACGACCTGGTTCCGCCTGGCCGTTGCCGTCGCGCTGGCCGTGCTGGCTTGGGGCGGCTTTCAGCTGCGGCTGCGCATGCGCGTGCGGCGCCTGCAGCGCCAGTTCGAGACGATGCTGGACGCGCGAGTCGCCGAGCGCACCCGCATCGCCCGCGACCTGCACGACACTCTGCTGCAGCAGTTCCATGGGCTGCTGCTGCAGTTCCAGGCGGCACTCAACCTGCTGCCCGACCGCGCACGCGAGGCCCGGCAGGTGCTGGCCGACGCCATCGACAGCGCCGCCGCGGCGGTCACCGCGGGGCGCGATGCCGTGCAGGGTTTGCGGGCGTCGCCGCTGGAGATGAACGACCTGCCCGACAGCCTGCGCGCCCGGGCCCAGGAGCTGGCCGCCACTGGCGGCCATGCCGCCGGGGTTCGCGTCGACGTGCAGGGCCGCCCGCGCAACCTGCATCCGCTGGTGCGCGACGAAACCTTTCGCATCGCCGGTGAGGCCCTGCGCAATGCCTTCCACCATGCCGAGGCCCGGCAAGTCGTCGTCGACATCGGCTACGGCGCGCAGCAGTTCAGCGTGCGCGTGCGTGACGACGGCAAGGGCATCGACGCCGAGGTGCTGCGCGCGGGCGAGAAGACCGGGCATTTCGGCCTGAACGGCATGCGCGAGCGTGCCGCGCTCGCCGGCGGCGAACTCACCGTCCAGAGCAGTCCCGGCGAGGGCACGGTGGTGGACTTCAAGGCCCCGGCAGGGCAGGCGTACAGTACGGCGGCATCGGCCCGGTCGTGGTTCCTCCACAAGAAAGCCGTCCCCAGCGAGCGCGGTCCATGACGGAAGCACCGACCCGTATCCAGGTCCTCTGCGTCGACGATCACCCCATCGTGCGGCAGGGCATCGCCACCCTGCTGTCCGTGGAGCCCGACATGGTGCTGGTGGGGGAGGCGGCGGACGGCCGCGAAGCCATCCAGCAGTTCCGCGCCTACCGGCCCGACGTCACCTTGATGGACCTGCAGATGCCCGGCATGGGCGGCATCGATGCGATCAGCGCCATCCGCGCCGAGTTTCCCGACGCACAGATCATCGTACTGACTACCTATGCCGGCGACGCCCAGGCCCAGCGGGCCCTACAGGCCGGCGCCTGCGGCTATCTGCTGAAGAATGCCCTGCACAAGGAGCTGCTGGACGCCATCCGCAGCGTGCATGGCGGGCGCACGGCGCTGCCGTCGCAGGGCTCGTACGAGAAGGCGGCTCATCTCAGCCATGAAGGGCTCGTGCCTGCCGAGATCGGCCTCCTGCGCTTCATCGCCGAGGGCAATGCCTACGGCGATATCGCCAGGGCCCTGGCCGTCAGCGAAGAAGCAGTTGAGAGCCAGGTGCACAGCATCCTGGGCAAGCTGGATGCGCAGGAACAGGCGTGGTCCGACACCGGCGCCATCGAGCAGAGCATGTTGCAGACCGAGCGAGCCGCCAGGTTTGCGGCCGAGGCGGCCAACCAGGCCAAGAGCCAGTTCCTGGCCGGCATGAGCCACGAGTTGCGCACGCCGTTGAACGCCATCCTGGGCTATGCCCAACTGCTGGCCATGGAAGGCGGCCTGAGCTCGCGCCAGCTGCGCGGCCTCGACACCATTCAGCAAAGCGGCCAGCACCTGCTGGCGCTGATCAACGACATTCTCGACCTGGCGCGCATCGAGGCGGGCCGCACGGAGCTCAATCCGGAGCCCGTAAAGCTGCTGGATCTGCTGCAGAGCGTGGTCAACCTGGTGCGGATCAAGGCCGATGAAAAGCGGCTGGCCTTTGTCTTCGACGCGGCGCCGGGCCTTCCCGAAGCCGTGCTGGCCGACGAGCGCCGGCTGCGCCAAGTCTTGCTGAACCTGCTCGGCAATGCCATCAAGTTCACCGACCATGGCAGCGTCTGCCTGCGCGCCGCCGCCCAGCTGCTTCAGGCCACAAAGGTGCTGCTTCAGCTGGAAGTGCAGGACAGCGGCGTCGGCATGGGGGCCGACGACCTGGGCCGCATTTTCAAGCCCTTTGAGCAGGTGGGCGACGTGCACCGCCGCAGCGGCGGCACCGGCCTGGGGCTGGCCATCACCCGGGCGCTGATCAACGACATGGGCGGGCAGATCCAGGTCAGCAGCGAGCTCGGGCGCGGCACCACCTTCAGCGTCGAACTGCCCTTGCAGGTGGTGCCGCCGGCGGTAGCCTTGGCGCCGGCTTCCAGCGGCCCGGGGCGCTACGAGGGCCCGCCACGGCGAGTGCTTGTCGTTGACGACGTGGCGGCAAATCGGGCAATGCTGCTTGACTTCCTGACCGACTGCGGCTTCGATGTGGCGCAGGCCCAGGACGGCAGCGAACTGCTGATGGCCGCTCGAAACTTCAAGCCGGATCTCATACTGATGGACAGCATGATGCCCTTCGTCGATGGGCTGGAGGCGACCCGACGGCTGCGTCAGGACGGCAGCCTTGGCAAGCTGCCGGTGATCGCCATTTCAGCATCCGCGACTGCGGAGCATCGCCTGGCCTGCCTGCAGGCCGGCGTCAACGTTTTCCTGACCAAGCCGGTGTCCCTGCAATTGCTGCAGACGCATATCGCAGAGCAGCTTGAACTGCGATGGATTGGACCCGACGTAGCTTCCAGCTGATTCAAGGCCTCAGCCAACCGACCTTTGACTTCTCTCGTGGTGATCTCGTTTTCCGCTGAAAGCAGTCGCCCAATGTGACGCAGTTGCAGTTCGTTCATGCGCTTGGTGGCGGCTGCCTACGATGACATCGGGGAACTGCAATCGCTAGGAAAGCAATTCGTCGCAGGTCAGCTTGAAGCAGATCGACTGCCCGCGCGGGCTGTGAGCCCGGCCGCCGATCTCGCTGCCGCCGGGCTGCCTGGCCCATCAGAAGAACTTGGTCACTCGCACGCCGTACTGCCGCGGCGCACCCGCGTACCTGAGCCCTGAACCGACGGCGGTGAGGTAGCGCTTGTCGGTGACGTTGCTGCCATAGAGGCTGCCCATCATGTCGTCGTGCTCCCAGTCGACCTGGGCACCGATCAGGTTGCGCGCCATGAGCAGATCGCCTTGTGCGCGGTTCTCGAACAGCGTGCCCCACTGCTCGCCGACGTGGGCGATGTGGATGCGTGGGGTCAGCACGTGGTCGCCGACCGTGAAGCGGCGCTCCAGGCTGAGGTTGTAGGTCAGCTTGGGTGCATAGGTCTGCTCGCGGCCTGCCAGGCTGATGCAAGTGGCGCTGGCGGGGCCGGTGGCCGGGTTGCAGGCCACCGGGGTGTTGCCGGTGACGCGGCGGTCGTAGGCATAGAACTGGCCCAGGCGGGTGTGCATCCAGCCGATGTTGGCCTTGGCCGCCCAACCGTCGCCGAGCTGGGCCTGGGCCGAGGCTTCGACGCCGTGGATGCGCGTGGTGTTGGGAACATTGATCTCGAGGTTCACCGTGCTCGAATAGGCTGAGACGTAGGGGTTGCCGACGATGACCTGGAAGCCGTTGTAGCGGTTGGTGAAGGCATTGAGCTGGGTGTTGAGCCTGTTGCCCAGCCAGTTGGCCTTCCAGCCGGCTTCCAGGGTCTTGACGGTCTCCTTGTCGAAGTGGGGCGTCGGTACGCCGAAGCCGACCGGCACGTTGAGGCCGCCGGGGCGGAAGGCGCTGGCGACGAAACCGTAGAGGAAGTGGTCGGCGTTGAGCGTGTAGTTGAGCGAGAACTTGCCGGAGAAGCCCTTGAAGTCGGCCGTCTCCTGGTCCTCGATGACGGTGCCGTACTGGGAGACGTGCACGTCGTTGCGCGTGCGGTTCCTGGCGTAGCGGCCCTCGAGCACGGCCTTGAGCGAGTCGCTCACCTGGTAGCCGACCTGGCCGAACACGGCACGCGTGCTGATGGGGTTGACGCCGTCCAGCCGGTACTCGCTGAAGACGCTGCCCAGCGGCACGCCGATCACGAACTGGCCCTTGGGGAAGACGTGCGTGTCGCGCTGCGCATAGGCGCCGACCAGCCAGGTCAGGACGCCCTCGTCGGGCGACATCAGGTTGAACTCCTGCGAGGCGATGCGCTCGTCCACCGAGTCGTAGAACATCCATTTCTTGGGGTTGGCCGCGCTGAAGACGGCGCCGTCGAGGTCGGCGCTGTAGATCGAGTTGCCTTGCTGATAGCCGGTCACCGAGCGGAACTTGATGCCGTTGTCGAAGACGTAGTCCACCTTGAGCGTGGTGCGGCCGGAGCGGTCGAGTGCCTGCATCGGGCCGTCGGCCGTGATCTGCAGCGGGTCGCCGGTGGCGCTGATGGGGTCGGCCGGATAGGCGCCCTTGTCGACGTGGTGGTACTCGGTCTTGAGCAGTACCGAAAGCTCCTTCACCGGCCGCCACAGTAGGCCCAGGCGCGCGCTGTGGGTGCGCAGCCGGGCGTCGCTGCCGGTGTAGGGGCCGGTGATCTTCCAGAAGCTGTCGCGGCTCTCGGTGTTGAAGGCGAAGCGGGCCGCCAGCGTGTCGTTGATGGGCAGGTTGACGGCGCCCTGCGCGGCCCGGTCGCTGTAGTTGCCCAATTGGCCGGACAGATAGCCGCTGAAGCCACCATGGATGACCGGGTTGTTGGAGTCCACGAAGATGGCGCCACCCGTGGCGTTCTGGCCGCCGAAGGTGCCCTGTGGCCCGCGCAGGATCTGCACCGACGCGATGTCGAAGTAGGGCTCCTGGTTCAGGTAACCAGGGAAGGTGGCCACGCCGTCGCGGTAGGTGATGACGCCGGTGGTGGTCTGGGTGTTGGTCTCGGCCTTGCCGATGCCGCGGATGGTGATGTTGACGCCCTGGCCGAAGTTGTTGGCGGCCGTGGAGGGGGCCAGATACTGCAATTGGTCCACCACGTCGACGCCCGCCTTGACGAGGTCTTCGCCAGACAGCACGGTCGCGGCGATCGACGACTTCTGCAGCGGCTGGGCTCGGCGCTCGGCCGTGATGGTGACGGTGTCCAGCTGTTGCTTCTTCTCGTCCTTGGCCTTGTCGCCCTCAACGGGTGCCGCTTGTTGCGCGAGGCTGTACAGCGGCAGGCTCAGCAGGGCCAGCCCCAACTGCCGGACACGATTCTTGCGGGATGCGATCTTCATTGTCTCCATGCCTTTCTAGGTCTCGTTTGGAAATGGCGCGGCCACGCCCCACTCGCGGGCGGCGGGCCGGAAGTGAAGCGGCTTACTGCAGGGTGATGACCTTGTGCTTCGGCGTGGCGTCGAAGCGCAGGGTCTTGGGCCATTGCGGCCAGGTCGTGCCGAGCACGGCGTGGTTGGGGTCGCCCTGGTGGGCGAAGGCGCCCAGGCTCTTCATCATGGCGTCGGCCAGCGCCAGGCGCCCCGGCTCGTTAACGCGGCTGAACATCACGCGCGACCACACCGAGGGGCCGAAGTTGCCGAAGACGAAGGGCAGGTCGAAGGCATGCGCCGCGCCGAAGATCTCGTTGAACGGCGCGGGCTCCTGGGCCCAGTCGAAGCGGTAGTACCAGACCTCGTTCTGCTTGCCCTTGAGCGCGCCCAGCACGTCGTCGCGCAGCGGCACGTACCAGTAGTCGTTCAGCACCGCCATGCGGGCGTCGTATCCGGTGCCCGGTGTGTTGGTGGGCAGGTAGGCCTTGGGGATCCAGTCCTCGATGCGGGTCTGCGGCGGCGCGTCGGGGTCGTACCGGGCGGCGATGTCGAAGGTCTGCCGGTCATTCAGCAACCGGCCGCTGACGCCGCCCAGGCCCGGCGCCAGCGCCAGCAGCGTGGGGAAGAGCTTGCCCTCGTCGCGCGTGTTGCCGGCCAGCACAGGCACCTTGAGGTAGTTGCCGGACTTGATCGCGTCGATGGGGCTCCTGGCCACCACGTGGCCGTCGGCGATGGGGCCGGAGCCGCCCATGTTGGCGGCCTTGAGCTGGTTCAGCACGGTGGCGAGCACGTCGTCCACCTTCAGGCTGCGCAGGTAGGCGGCCAGCTCGGCGGGCTTGTGCCGGGCGATGTAGCCCTCGGCGGTGGCAGCATCCTGCGTGAGCCCGTCGGCCACCAACCGGCTCGTCAGCAGCAGCTTGGCCTGGGCCTCGAACAGGGCCGGCGACACGATGACCGGGAAGCGCCCGGGCGGCAGGTCCTCGGGCCGCGAGATGCCGCCGCTCATGGGCACAGCGCGGTGAAAGAGGGCGGGTTGGGTCTTGGCGACCAGCGGCGACGTCAGCAGCGCGTACACGTTGACGGCGCCGGCCGACTCGCCCATCAGCGTGACGCGGCCAGCGTCGCCGCCGAAGCCGGCGATATTGCGCTGCACGAACTGCAGGGCCTTGATGACGTCCAGCAGCGCGAAGTTGCCGGAGTCCTCGGCCGGGTCGCCGCTGCGCAACTGGGGCGACGCGAAGAAGCCCAGCACGCCCAGCCGGTAGTTCACCGTCACGACGATGACGTTGGCCGTGCGGGCCAGCGTGGCGCCGTCGTAGACCGGGTCGGCCGTATAACCCGTGATGTTGCTGCCGCCGTGCACGAAGACGATGACCGGGAGCTTCTCGGCCGTCGTGGCCGGGCGCCACACGTTCAGGTAGAGGCAGTCCTCCGAGCCCACCGTCTGGTCCAGGCTGTCGCCGATGGTGGCGTCGTAGCGGTTGTTGCGCCCGGGGCCGTAGAGCCGGCCGGAGGAGGCGCAGGCCGGGGCGAAGGCCTGGGCGGGGCGCGGGGCGGTCCAGGGCTCGGCGTCGGCTGGCGCACGCCAGCGCAGCTCGCCCACCGGCGGCTTGGCGAAGGGCAGGCCCTTCCACGACCACGTGCCGCTGGCGGCCGCGTCGTCGCTGCCCACCACGGGGCCGAGGCTGGTGTTGCGCTGCAGCGGAGAGGCGGCCAGCACCGCGCCGCTCAGGGCCATGACCAGGGCTGCCGCGCAGTGCCGCGCAGTCGGGAATCGAGCCACGTTGTCTCCAGCATCGTCGTTTTAGGGATGACAGGAGTTTTGGCCCGGGGACCTGCCTGTTCAATGTGCAGGCAGCACATGGCGCATGTTCCGGCGGTGTGGTCGGGCTCCACCGCAGAAACCCGCAAGGTCAAAGATCGTTGACGTACATCCGGTTCCAGGTCGGGCTGATGACGACGAGGTTCAGGCATGCCGCGGGCGGCAGCTCCGCGATGAAGCGGATGGTGCGGCCCAGGTCCTGCGGCCGCAGCATGCGGGCGCGTTCCTCGGCGGTGGGCGGCTGGGGCCGGGTGTCGAGGATGGGCGTGGACACCTCGGCCGGGCACAGGCAGCAGGCGCGGATGCCGTTCACGCCTTCTTCCATGTTGATGGTCTCGGTCATGGCCGTCACGGCGTGCTTGCTGCCGTTGTAGGCAGCACCGGTGAGCTTGGGGTGGTGTATGCCGGCCCAGGACGACACGTTGATGACCAGGCCGCTGCGCCGCGCCCGCATGGCCGGCAGCGCGGCCAGCGTGGTGAGGAACAGGCCGTCCAGGTTGGTGCCCACCACCTGGCGCCAGCCCTGGGGCGTGAGGTTGCGCCAGAAGCGCTCGGGCGTGTTGGTGCCGGCGCTGTTGAGCAGGATGTCCAGCCTGCCGTCGTGGCGGGCCAGGATGCGTTCGGCCACGGCTGCCACGGCTGCCGCATTGGTCACGTCCAGTGGCTCCACCTCGGCACGCCCGCCGTCGGCGCGTATGCCTTCGGCAGCGGCCTGCAGCGCGTCGGCCCGGCGGCCGGACAGCACCACCATCGCACCCGCCTCGGCCAGCGCCTGTGCGCCGGCCAGGCCGATGCCGCTGGCGGCGCCGGTGATCCAGGCCACCTGGCCTGCGAGGGTGGCGGCGCTCATGCCGCCAGCGGCTTCGCGGCCGCCGCCTTCTGCAGTTCCAGCTGGTACTGCGCCCAGCCCTCGGCGGGCACCTGCTCGCCGGCGCGGTCGTGCACGGCCTCCAGGAGGTTGCAGAGCTGCTCGCCGGCCGTGGCCGTGTCGGGCAGGTGCACGCCTTGGGTCATGGTGATGTGGGCGGCCTCGTAGCTGCCGGCGCCGGCCAGCAGGATCATGCGGGTGGGGGCTTCCTCCACGCACAGCGGGATCAGCGCGGGGCTGACGCGCTCGGGCGCCAGCAGCGCCAGCGCTTCGGGCGGCAGGATGCCGTCGGTCATGCCGGTGGCGGCGGTGGGCGCCAGGCAGTTGACGCGGATGTTGCGCTTGGCGCCCTCCAGCGCCAGCGTCTGCATCAGGCCCACCAGGGCCATCTTGGCGGCGCCGTAGTTGGCCTGGCCGAAGTTGCCATAGAGGCCCGAGGACGAGGTCGTCATGACGATGCGACCGTACTGCTGCTCCTGCATCTGTGTCCAGACCGCCTTGGTGGCGTTGGCGGCGCCCATCACGTGCACCTCCAGCACACGGCGGAAGTCGTCCAGGGCCATCTTGGCAAAGCTCTTGTCGCGCAGGATGCCGGCGTTGTTGACCAGGATGTCGATGCGGCCCCAGGCCGTGACGGCTTGCGACGCCATCAGCACCATGTCCTCGGCGCGCGTCACGTCGCCCAGGTTCAGCAGCGCCTCGCCGCCGGCGGCGCGGATCTCCGCCACCACGGCGCGCGCACCCGCGCCGTAGTCGGCACCGGCGAGGTCGTTGACGATGACGCGGGCGCCGTGGCGCGCGAGTTCCAGGGCGTGGGCGCGGCCCAGCCCGCCGCCGGCACCGGTGACGATGGCGACGCGGCCTTGCAGGAGTTGGTTCATGGTGGTTGGGTTGGGGTCAGAAATTGACGGCGTCGGCACCCTTGAGCGCCAGCAGGGCGCGGGCTTCGGCGGGCGTGGCGACTTCGAGGGACAGCTCGTCCAGGATGCGGCGGATCTTGCGCACCTGCTCGGCGCAGTTGCGTGCGAGCTGACCCTTGCCGAGGTAGAGGCTGTCCTCCAGCCCCACGCGTACGTTGCCGCCCATGACGGCGGCCATGGTCAGCAGCGGCATCTGGTGGCGGCCGGCGCCCAGCACGGAGAAGCGGTAGCCGTCGCGGCCGAACAGCCGGTCGGCCGTGCTGCGCATGGTGACGAGGTTCTCGGGGTCGGCGCCCAGGCCGCCCAGGATGCCGAAGATGCACTGCAGGAAGATGGGGCCTTCGATGAGGCCTTCGTCGCGGAAATGGGCCAGCGTGTAGAGGTGGCCCACGTCGTAGCACTCGAACTCGAAGCGCGTGCCGCGCTCGCGGCCCAGTACCTGCAGGATGTGCTTGATGTCGGCGAAGGTGTTGCGAAAGATCAGGTCTTCCATGCCTTCGACGTAAGGCTGCTCCCAGTCGTGCTGCCACTGGCTGATCTTGCGCGCCACGGGGTGGATGCTGAAGTTCATCGAGCCCATGTTCAGCGAGCACATCTCGGGCGCGGCCTGCAGCGGGTAGGCCAGCCGCTCGGCCAGCGTCATGCGGGTGCTGCCGCCGGTGGTGATGTTGATGACGGCGTCGGTGGCGGCCTTGATGCGCGGCACGAACTGGTCGAACACGGCCGGATCGGGCGTGGGCCGGCCGTCGGCGGGGTTGCGCGCATGCAGGTGCAGGATGGCCGCACCCGCCTCGGCCGCCGCTATCGCCTGCTCGGCGATCTGGTCCGGCGTCAGGGCCAGGTAGGGTGACATGGTCGGCGTGTGCACCGAGCCGGTCACGGCGCAGGAGATGATGACTTTGTCGGACATGGGGAGTCTCTCTAGACGGCCAGCCACTGCGCAAGCAGGGCCGGGTCGGATTGAAGTTGGGCGGGGGTGCCTTCGAACACGATGCGGCCGTGGCCCATCACGCAGACGCGGTCGGACACCTTGAGGGCGATGGCGAGCTTCTGCTCGACGAGGACGACCGAGACACCCTGGGCGCGCATGTCGCGGATGCATTCCCCCACCTGGGCCACGATCATGGGCGCCAGGCCTTCGGTGGGCTCGTCGATGAGGATGACGCGCGGGTTGCCCAGCAGCGAACGGCAGATGGTGAGCATCTGCTGCTCGCCGCCCGACAGGCTGCCGGCGCGGGTGTGGCGGCGTTCCTTCAGGCGCGGGAAGTAGTCGAACATCTGCTGCACGGTCCAGCGCGGCGCGCCGTCGGCGCCGGGCTGCTCGCCCATGCGCAGGTTCTCATCCACGCTCAGGTTGGCGAACACCTCGCGCTCTTCGGGCACATAGGCCAGGCCGGCGCGGCAGATCTGGTTGGGCTTGGCGCCGGCCAGTTCCTGCCCGGCCAGGCGCACGCTGCCGGCGCTGGGACGTACCAGGCCCATCACCGTCTTCAGCGACGTGGAGCGGCCCGAGCCGTTGCGGCCCAGCAGGCTCAGCACCTCGGCATGGCCGACGCTGAAGCCGACGCCTTGCAGGATGTGGCTCTTGCCGTAGTGGGCATGCAGGTCCTGAACTTCCAGAAGCTTCATGCCGCCACCTCCTCGCCCAGGTAGGCCTCGCGCACGCCCTGGTGGCGGCGGATCTCGTCCGGCGTGCCGGTGGCGATGACCTGGCCGTAGACCAGCACGCTGATGCGGTCGGCCAGCTGGAACACCACGTCCATGTCGTGCTCCACGATCAGCAGCGCCCGTCCGGCGGTCACGTCGCGTATCAGTTCCAGCGTGTAGTCGGTCTCCTCGCTGGACATGCCCGCCATGGGCTCGTCCAGCAGGATGAGCCGCGGGTCGGAGGCCAGCGTCATGGCGATCTCCAGCGAGCGCTGCTCGGAATAGCTCAGCTCGCCAGCCAGCGTGCCGGTGCGGGCCTGCAGGCGCACGCGCTCCAGCAACTGGTCGGTCGCCTCGCGCAGCCCGGGCAGGGTGTCGATGCGGCGCCAGAACGCGCTCGCCTGCGGGCGCTGGCGCAGCACGGCCAGGCGCACGTTCTCGAACACCGTGAGCTTGGGGAAGATGTTGGTGATCTGGAACGAGCGCGCCAGCCCCAGCCGGTTGATGCGCTGCGGCGCCCAGCCCGTGATGTCGCGGCCATCGAAGGCGATGCTGCCCGCCGTGGGCCCGAGGTTGCCCGAGACGAGGTGGAACAGCGTGGACTTGCCCGCACCGTTGGGCCCGATCAGCGCGCGCCGCTCGCCGGGCGCGAGGTCCAGGTCCACACCGCGGATGATCTCGGTCTCGCCGAAGGATTTGCGCAGGCCCTGGATGTGCAGGATGGGCGCGGTCATGCCTGGCCCTCCCTGACGCGCAGCCGCCGCTGCGCCAAGGCCAGCAGCGTGCCACCGGCCGCGAGCAGCCCCACGGGCCAGGCCCAGGTGGCCACGCCGGCCGCCGCCCAGCTGCGGCCGAACATCGCCACCGGCGGCGGCGAGGCCGCCATGCGGGCCAGCGCGCGGTAGTCCTGCGAGCACAGCCGCTGCAGCAACTCCACCAGGAAGACCGTGCCCGCCGCCAGCAGCAGCACCGCCAGCAACCAGGCCAGCAGCAACGGCAGCGCGCGCGCTGCGCCCAGGCGCCGCACATGGCCGGCCGCCGCGCCGCCGAGGCCCACCAGGCCCTGGGGCATGAACATCATGACCAGCACGAACAAGATTCCTTGATAGAGCAGCCAGGCCTGCGTCGCGTCCGACACGGCATAGCCGAAGAAGCTCATCAGCGCCGCGCCCAGGGCCGGGCCCAGGAACACACCCACGCCGCCGATGTAGCTGTTGAGCACCACGCCGGCCGAGACGCCGGCGTCGAACACCACGTAGTTGGCTGCCTCGTTGGCCAGCACCTGCAGCGCGCCAGCCACGCCCGAGAACAGGCCCGAGATCGCGAAGGCCGACACGCCCAGCCGGTGCACGTCGTAGCCCAGGAAGCGCAGCCGGTGGCTGTTCTCGCGCAGCCCCAGCGTCAGCCGCCCGGCCGGCGTGCGGGTGTGAAAGTGCAGCAGCGTCAGCGACACCAGCACCCAGGCCAGCGTCAGGTAGAAGACCTGCGTGGTGGAGCCGAAGTTCAGGCCCCAGGCCGGCATGCGCATGGCCGAGATGCCCGACTCGCCGCCGAACAAGCCCTTGAGCTGCGGCGCGAGCGCGTGCAGCAGCTCGGCGATGGCCAGCGTGATCATCGCGAAGGCCGTGCCGCTGCGCTGCGTGGCGAACCAGCCGGCCGCGATGCCTACGCCCAAGCCCGCGCCGGCGCCCACCAGCGGCAGCAGCGGCGTGGGCAGCAGCCCTGTGCCGTTCATCGCGTTCATCGCATGCACGGTGGCGAAGGCGCCCACGCCGAAGTAGGCCGCATGGCCGAAGGAGAGCATGCCGGCGCGGCCTGCGAGCAGGCTGTAGGCGCTGGCGAACAGGGCCGCGATCAGCATCTGCACGGCGGCGTTGAGCAGGCCCGCGGAGAGCAGGGCCGGCAACGCCGCGAGCAGGGCCAAGCCGCCCAGCAACAGGGAAGTGGAGGTACGCATACGGGAATCAGGTCTTGTCGCCCAGCAGCCCCTGCGGCCGCAGCAGCAGGACGAGCAACATCAGTGCGAAGGGCAGCGTGGCCGCGAGGCTGGAGAGCTTGAGCGTGAGCAGCCCGCCCACGCCCTCGGCCCAGGCACCGGCACCCACGAGGGCCAGCAGGTCGGCCAGGCTGCGGTCGATGCCCACGGCCAGCGAGGTCAGCACGCCGATCAGCAGCGAGGCCAGCATGGCGCCGCCCAGCGACCCCAGGCCGCCCACCACCACCACCACGAACACCATCACGCCGATCTCCAGCGCCATGTTGGGGCTGGTCGTGTAGAAGGCTCCGGCCACCGCGCCGGCCAGGCCCGCCAGCGCCGCGCCCACGCCGAACACGCCCATGAACACGAGCTGCACGTTGTGGCCCAGCGCCTCCACCATGCGCGGCTTGTAGATGGCCGAGCGCACGATGATGCCCACGCGGGTGCGCGTCAGCAGCAGGTACAGCAGCGCGAACATGGCCAGCGCCACGCCGCCCATCAGCAGCCGGTACAGCGGGTACTGTTGGCTGCCGATCATGAAGGCCGGGCCGTCCAGCGCGGCGGGCACGTGGTAGTTCACCGGGAAGTTGCCGAACAGCAGCTTGATGGCCTCGGCGACGATGAAGGACAGGCCGAAGGTCAGCAGCAGCTCATGGGCATGGCCGTGGTGGTGGACGCGCCGCAGGAAGACGCGCTCCACCACCGCGCCCACGCCGCCGGCCAGCAGGGCCGCCACCACCACCGCCGGGCCGAAGCCCAGCACGCCTTGCAGCGTGTAGGCGAAGTAGGCGCCCAGCATGTAGAACGAGGCGTGGGCGAAATTGAGCACGCCCATCATGCCGAAGATCAGCGTCAGCCCGGCCGACACCATGAAGAGCAGCAGCCCGTAGATGACGCCGTTGAGCAGCGCGAACAGCAGCGCATCCATGGATCAGGACGGACGTTGCATCTTGCAGGACGCCTGTGCGGGCATGGCGGACTCCTCGGCGGTGTAGACCTTGACCGGCTTGAAGCCCATGTCCGTGCCGTCCACCTTGTACTTGGCGTCCTTGGTGACGGTGGACACCACCAGCGGCAGCAGCGCCTGGTGGTCGGCCGCGCGCATGCTCATCTCACCCATGGGCGTCTTGACCTTGGCCGTCTCCATGGCGCGGGCGAAGGCGTTCACGTCCAGCGCGCCGCCCACGGGCTTGGTGCGGCGCAGGGCGTCTCCCACCATGTCGAGCGCGAAGGCGGTCTGCGGCTCGACGAAGACGGGCGCGTGGCCCATCTTGACCGTGTAGTCGGCCACGAAGCGTGCGCCCTCGGCGCCGCCGGCCTCGGCGTTGAAGACGTGGGCGATGAAATGGCCCACGGCAGTCTCGCCGGCGTTGCTGACGTTGCCCGGCTGGTCGAGGTAGATGGTGCCGAAGTCGGCCTTCAGCCCGGCGGACTTGGCGGCCTTCATCATCAGCAGCAGGTCGTTGGACCAGTTGCCCGTCAGCACCGTCTCCGCGCCCGAAGCGCTGATCTTGGCGATGTAGGGCGAGAAATCCTGCACCTTGTTGACGTCGTGCAGCGTCTTCTCGACCACCTGGTAGCCACCAGCCTGCGCGTTGTCGACGATGGCGCGCTCCACGTCCTGGCCCCAGGAGTAGTTCTGGTTGATCGAATAAACCTTGCTGCCCAGCGCCTTGGCCTGCTTCATGCCCTGCACCAGCACCTTGATGCGCACCTGGGCGTTGGCGGTGATGCGGAAGTGGTGGAAGTTGCACTTCTCGCCGGTCAGCTCCAGCGCCTCGGCGCCGACGTTGATGTAGACCAGCTCCTTGCCCGGGTTGCGCAGGTTGTGCTTGCGCACGTCCTCGGTGATCTGGCCGCCGATGGCCGAGGAGGCACCCTGCACGACGATCTGCACACCGTCCGCTATTGCCCCCTTGAGCTTGTCCGACGCGCCGGCCGGACCGCCCTGGTTGTCGTACTCCACGAGCTGCACCGGCTCGCCGTTCCAGCCGCCGGCCGCGTTCATCTTGTCGATGGCGTAGCGCACGCCGGCGCGGAAGGTCTGGCCCGTGGAGGCCTGCGGGCCCGAGAGGGTCTCCAGCAGGCCGATCTTGACCGGCGCCGCGAAAGCGGCAGGGGCGGCGGTGGCGATCAGCAGGGCCGCGGGCAATGCGGCGATGCGAAGTGAAATCATGGCTCGTCTCCTGTTGTAGGTCTGGGTCTGGATCTAGAGGTACTCGACGTTGCCGTCCACGCTGATGACCTGGCCGGTCAGGTTGCGCGCGGCGGGCGAGCACAGGAACATGGCCGTGGCGGCCACGTCGTCGGCGGTCACCATGCGGCGCAGGGAAATCTTGTCGAGGTACTGCTGGCGCATGGCGTCGTTGCTGACGCCCAGCGCCGCCGCGCGCGCGGCGATCACGCCGTCCATGCGCTCGCCCTCCACCACGCCGGGCAGGATGGCGTTGACGCGTATGCCCTGCGGCCCGAGCTCGATGGCCAGCGACTTGGTCAGGCCCACGATGGCCCACTTGCTGGAGGCGTAGGGCGTGCGGAAGGCGTAGCCCAGGCGGCCGGCCACCGAGCCCATCGCGATCAGACAGGGGTCGGCCCCGGAGGCCTTCAGCATGGGCACGGCGCGGCGTGCGAAGTAGTACTGGCTGTTGAGGTTGACGGCCAGCGTGCGCTCCCAGCCGGCGGCGTCGATGTCCTCGATGGCGCCGGTGGGGCCGGCAATGCCGACGTTGTTGACCAGCACGTCCAGCCCGCCCAGGTGGCTGCGCACGTCGTCGAAAACGGTGTCGACGTCGGCCGGCACGGAGGCGTCGGCCATGCTGCCGGTGATGCCGGGCGTGCCGGCCACGAGGCGGTCGAGGGCGCTGCGGTCCACGTCGCAGACGTGCACGCGCGACCCGGCGGCGTGGAAGGCGCGGGCGATGGCCGCACCGATGCCGTTGGCACCGGCGGTGATCAGCACGCGCAGATCGGGCCGGGGGCAGAGAGAGTCGTGAAGGGGCATGGCGCTGACGGGGAAATGTGGCGAGAGTCTGCGCAATCGACCCGCCAAACCCTATGTGGCGGGTGCACACAAAACCCCCCGTTCCGTTGTCATCGAGTGCCTATGCCACCCTCGCCTCGCGCGGGGGCGCCTCTGTTAGCCTTCGCCACCCTCAGGACGGAGCACCCCACTTGGACACCGGCGAGCCCTTCGCGCGCGCATTGATAGGCATGCTGCACAAGGGGGCGGCGGCCGAAGACTTTGCCCAGCGGCTGGCCGATGCTGAAGGCCTGCCCGTGGACAGTCCGGACCGCAACGGCCAGGTCGAGGCCGTGCGCATGGCCATGGCGGTGCGCAACCGGCTGGAGCTGCTGCAGCAGCGCGAGCAGGGCATGCTGGCGGTGATGGAGTCGGCCCAGGACTTGTCGGGCCGGCTGGAGCTGCCCAACCTGCTGGCGGCCATCGTCGCCCGCACGCGCAATCTGCTGGGGGCCGACATGGCCTGGATCTCGGAGCTGGACGAGGAGCGTGGCGTGTTCCAGTCGCTGGCCCTGGAAGGCGGGCAGACGCAGGGCTCGGTGGGCATGGGCATACGCAGCGACATGGGCACGGCCAGTGTGGTCATGGCCACGCGCATGCCGTTCACGACGCCCGACTACCTGCACGACACGCGCTTCAAGCACGACCCCAGGTTCGACGACATCTTCCGTGCCGAGGGCATCTGCGCGCTGGTGGGCGTGCCGCTGATCTGGCAGGACGAGGTCATCGGCCTGCTGTTCGCGGCCGACCGCTACCACCGCGTGCACACGGCGCAGAACATTGCCGTGCTGCGCACGCTGGCCACCCATGGCGCGGTGGCGCTGAGGAACGCGCGCGACTTCAAGCGCATCCACACCGCGCTGGCGAGGGCCGACGAGGCCCGCGCCGAACTGGAGCGTCATGCCCGCAGCCTGCAGGCCGCCGCGGACGCGCATGCGCGCATCACGTCGTTGCTGGCGCGCGGGGCCTCCCTGGCCACGCTGTGCCAGACGGTGGCCGGCCTGCTGGGCGGCAGCCTGCTGGTGCTGGACGAGGCGTCCCAGGTCATCAGCCGGGGCGTGGCCGAGGGTTACACGGGCAGCGCTGCCGAGCACTATCAGCCGCATGGCGAGCACAGTGCGGCGCTGGCGGGCGCGCTGCGCGAGGCGCGGCAGACTGGCCGCTCCGTGCCGGCCTACGAGCTGGAAGGTGAGATCTGTCGCGTCATGCCCGTCATCGGTGGCGACGACGTGCTGGGCGCGCTGGCGCTGTTCCATCGCGGGCGGCTGGACGAAGTGGTGGAGCGCACCTTCGAGCGCAGCTCCAGCGTGGTGGGCATCGTGCTGCTGTCGCAGGAGCGCCAGGAGGCCAGCAAGAGCCGCGACATGTCCGCCCTGCTGCGTGCGCTGGTGTCGCCGCGCCAGGACGAGCCCGCCGTGCTGGCCAACCGGGCCGAGCGCTTCGGGCTGGACGTGGCGCAGCCGCTGACGCTGGTGATGGCCGAGCTGGACGGCCCGGGCGCCGCCTATGCGGCCCGGCGCCTGCTGCAGCTGGGCGCCATGGAGCGCTGCCTGATCGACGAGATCGACGGCAGCCTCGTCATCCTGTGCATGGCCACGCGCGCGCGGGAGGTGAGGCAGGCACTCGCCGCCTGGGCGAGCCGCGAGGCTGGTGCCGCGCACCGCGGCGTGCTGTCGCGGCCCACGGCCTCGCTGGCCGAGCTGCCGGCCCTGTATGCCACGCTCAAACGGGCGCTGGCCGTGCTGGCCCGGCTGGGCGTGCAAGGCCAATTGGTGGGCCAGAACGAACTGGCCCTCTATTCCACGCTGTTCGAAACCCACGACCCAGGCAGCCTGGGCCAGTTCCTGGAGGCCAGCATCGGCCCCCTGCTGGAGCACGACCGCAAGCGCGGCACCGAGCTGGCGGCCACGCTGCTGTGCTACTTCGAGAGCAACCAGAACGCCAAGACGGCGGCCCAGCGCCTGGACATCCACGTCAACACCGTGCGCTACCGGCTGGCCACCGCCGAGGATCTGGTGGGCCATTGGGGTCAGGCGGCGCGCGCCCTGGAGATCCACATCGCGCTGAGGCTCTGGAGCCTGCGCGGCTAGGGCCAACCCTTGGCGGGCGCCGCACTTGGCGGGGCCGCACAAACGAAGGCGGCAGTTCTTGTCTGTGCTCCACATGGAGTGCAGCACGGCCGCCCGACAGACTTGCTTTCCATGCACTCCTGCTCGACGGGCGTGCTCGCGGGCCACTCCCTACAAGAAAGCATGGAGACTATGAAGACCACACCCCGACACCGCCGGCGTTCCCGCTGGCTGGGCCTGACGCTGCTGGCCCTGCCTTGCGCCCTGGTGCATGCACAGGCCACCGACCCCAAAGCCGACGGCGAGCAGGCCAAGGACAAGTCCAAGGCTGGCGAGCCCAATGTGCTGCAGACCGTCATCGTCACCGCGTCGCGGCGCGCCGAGCCCCTGCAGACGGCGCCGCTGTCGGCCACAGTGCTGACCGGCGACGATCTCGTGAAGGCCGGTGTCAGCGTGCTGGAGCAACTGCAGTTCGCCACGCCGTCGGCGGCGGCCAACAACTTCGGCCAGGGGCTGAACGTCACCATCCGCGGCATCGGCAAGGCCGAGACCAACACGCAGACGACCACCGGTGTCATCACCTACCGCGACGGCGTCGCCACCTTCCCCGGCTACTTCACCGCCGAGCCCTACTACGACATCGCCTCGGTGCAGATCCTGCGTGGCCCGCAGGGCACCTTCGGCGGGCAGAACGCCACCGGCGGCGCCGTGCTGGTGGACTCCAACGACCCGGCCATCCACGGCGGCGTGCACGGCTACCTGCTGGGCCAGGTCGGCAACTACAAGGACAGGCTCGCGCAGGGCGCCGTGAACCTGCCCCTCGGCGACACGCTGGCGGCGCGCTTCGCCTTCAACACCGAGAGCCGCGACAGCTTCTACACCGTGATCGGCCCCTACACCGGCGATCACGGCGAGCTGCGCACCAAGAGCGCCCGCCTGGGCCTGCTGTGGAAGCCCACGCCGGCCCTGTCGGTGCTGCTCAAGACCGACTACAACGACCTGGACTTCGGCGGCTACCCGGCCGATCCGGTGAACGCGGCCAACGACCCGTTCACCGTCACCTCCAACGCCCAGCAGCGCGCCCGCGACCGCTTCGGCCGCACGGTGCTGAAGCTGGAATACAGCTTCGACGACGGCACGAAGTTCCGCTCCATCACCGGCTACCAGCACGGCAACACCGCCTATGCCGGCGACCTGGACGGCACCAGCGTGGGCAAGTTGGTGTTCTTCGACTCGACCGACGAGGCCTTGTACTCGCAGGAGTTCAACCTGATCTCGCCCGACGCCGGCCCGGTGACGTGGGTGCTGGGCGCCTATGCCAGTCGCGACACCTACACCGTGCTGCCGGGCAACCTGGTGAGTGGTGTGCTGGGCAATCCGGCCACCGAGTACCGTTTCAACGGCGACACGCCGCGGCGCACGCAGGCCGTCTTCGGCCAGGTGGGCGTGCAGTTGTCCGACGCGCTCAAGCTCGTGGTGGACGGGCGCTACTCGACCACGAATCATTCGCTGAACCTGGACATCCTGCAGTACGGCCTGCCGCTGACGCAGCGCCAGTCCACCCGCTTCAAGGGCTTCTCGGGCAAGGCGGCGCTGAACTGGGCGGCCGGCGAGCAGCACTTCCTCTACGGCTTCGTCGCCAGCGCCAACCGCCCGGGCGGCCTGAACGTGCCGGTGGGCCTGGGCGCGGCCTCGCCCTTCGAGTCCGAGAAGGTGACGTCGGTGGAGGCCGGCTGGAAGGCCAACTGGCTGCGCAACCGCGTGCAGACGCAGGTCGCGGCCTTCTACAACCACTACAAGAACTTCCAGGTCACCATCGGCTACCCCGCGCTGCCGGTCTTCGGCGTGGAGGTCAACACGCCCAACCCCAGCCGCATCTACGGCTTCGAGGGGCAGCTGCAGGCGCAGCTCGGCGACGGCTGGGCGCTGCGTGCCAACCTGGGCTGGATGCACAGCGAGCTGGGCCAATTCTTCGCGACGGACCCGCGCATCCCCGCCGCCACGCCGTGCAATCCGCAGCAAGGTCCGGCCAGCGCCAGCTGTGTCGCCCTGGAAGGCCACCGCCAGACCTATGCGCCGGGCGTGACGGCCAGCCTCGGCGTGGAGCGACGCTTCACCGTGGGCGACGCCGCCATCACGCCGCGCATCAACTTCGGCCACATCGGCGCGCAATGGGCCACGCTGTTCGAGAACACCGATCTGGCCGACCGGCTGGGCAGCCGCAACCTCGTCAACGCCCAGGTGGACCTGGAGCAGGGCGACCTGACGGCCAGCCTCTACGGCACCAACCTGACGGACCGGCGCTATATCTCCACGATCGGGGCCGGCCTGAGGCATGCCGGGGCGCCGCGCCAGTACGGCGTGCGCCTCACACAGTTGTTCTGACCATGGCCACGTTGTTTCAGCGGCTGCTTGCGGCAGCCATGTTGGCCTGGCTGCTGGGGCCGGCCCTGGGGGCGTCGCCGGCCGTCGAGCGCCGCATCTCGCTCGGCGTGGTGGTCGGCGAGGCCACCCGGGGCACGCTGGCCTGGAAGGGCCTGCCCTTCGCCAGGCCCCCGGTCGGCGCGCTGCGCTGGCGTGCGCCGGTCGACGCCGAGCCCTGGGCGGCGGCGCGCCCCGCCCAGGCCTTCGGGCCGGCCTGCGCCTCCACGGGCACGCTGGCCGGCCCCGGCCTCAACAACCGCTATGACGACACCATCGCCAGCAGCCTCGGCCGCACGGTGGGCTCGGAGGACTGCCTCTACCTCAACGTGTGGCGCCCCGAGTCCGAGGCCGAGACGCTGCCGGTCATCGTCTACGTGCATGGCGGCAGCAACAAGACCGGCTACACCGCCGACCCGATGTTCGACGGCGCCACGCTGGCCCGCACGGCCAACGCCGTCGTCGTGACCGTCAACTACCGGCTCGGCGTGCTGGGCTTCTTCCGCTCGTCGCTGCTGCGTGGCGGCGATGCCGCCGAAGCCTCCGGCAACTTCGCGCTGCTGGACCTCATCCAGGCCTTGCGCTTCGTGCAGCGCGAGATCGCCGTCTTCGGTGGCGACCCCGGCAACGTCACGCTGATGGGCGAGTCGGCCGGCGCCGTCAACGTCTATGCGCTGCTGACCTCGCCGCTGGTGCGCCGCGCCCAGCCGGCGCTGTTCCACCGCGCACTGCCCATGAGCGGTGGCATTTCCCGCGCTCAGGACCTGCCGCCCGGCTGCCTGCCGGTGGTGCTGGACACCACGGTGTTCGACGAGCAGGCGCAACTGCTGCTGCAGCACCTGCTGGCGCAGGATGGTGTGCACAAGCCGGAGGACATCGCCGCCTACCTGCGCGGCAAGAGCGCGGACACCGTCCTGAGCCTGGTGGCGGGCAAGCTCACCGCGCTCAACCGTGGCCTGTCCGGCCCGATCGCGGACGGCTGGGTGGTGGCCAAGGACCCCATAGCCGCCATCAAGGCCGGCGAGTATGTGAAGGTCCCGGTGCTGGCGGGCAACACGCGCGACGAGTCCCGGTTGTTCGCGGGCCTGCTGGCCTTGTCTCCGGCGCTCGGTGGCGTCAGCGGCCGGCTGGTGAGCGACGCCCAGATGGATGCCATCGCCCGCGACTACGACCCCGATGCGCCGCCGCAGGCTCGCCTGGAGCAGTGGATCCCGGCGAGCTATTTGCCCGTCAATGCACCCGGCACGGGCTACGCGGCCCGGCTGCGGCTGCTGGACGCGCACTGGTTCCTGCCGCTGCGCGACAGCGTGCTGAACGCGCTGCGCTCGCAGCAGGCCGAGGTCTGGCACTACCGCTTCGACTGGGACCAGGCGCCGCCACCCTTCAACGACATCTTCGGCGCCTCGCATGCCTTCGACCTCTACTTCGCCTTCGGCAACTTCGGCCCCTCGGTGCTGTCGCGGCTGCTGTTCAGCAAGGCCAACGAGGCGGGGCGGCTGGCGCTGTCCGACCGCATGATGCGCGCCATCGGCGCCTTCGCCCGCGACGGCAAGCCGGGCGCGGACTGGCCGGCCTGGCCGCAATCCTTCGTGTTCGACGCCCCACGCAAGCTCCCATGACCTTACGCCGTCTCACCGCGGCCTTGGTGCTGCCGGTCTTCATCGCCGGTTGCGCCACGGTTCAGCCGCCTACTCCCCGCTCCTGCCCTGAAATGGCCTCGCTGAGCGTGGCGGCCAACAAGATCGGCCTGCCCACGTCCGGCGCCCGCGTCACTGTGGCGACGCCGGTTGCCGCATCGGAGGGCAGGCCCGCGCACTGTCTCGTGTCCGCCGAGATCGCGCCGGTCGATCCTGCCGCGCCGCCCATCCGCCTCAGCCTCGCGCTGCCCGAGGCCTGGAACGGCAAGGCGCTGATGTTCGGTGGCGGCGGGTTGAACGGCAGCATTCCCAACATCGTGGGCAATGTGTCGGCCGGCCCCCTGGACCAGCCGCTGCCCATCGCCCGCGGCTACGCCACTTTCGGCAGCGACTCGGGCCACCAGGCCAACGCGCTCGCGAGCCTGGACGCCTCCTTCGGTCTCAACGACGAGGCGCTGGCCAACTACGCGGGCGACGCGCTCAAGAAGACGCGCGACGCGGCGGTGGAGCTGATCGCTGCGCGCTACGGCCGCAAGCCCGCCAAGGCCTACTTCGCCGGCGGCTCGACCGGTGGCCGGGAAGCCATCAAGGCGGTGCAGCGCTGGCCCGCAGACTGGGACGGTGCCATCGCCTGGTACCCGGCCAGTGCCGGCATGGTCAGCATCCTCGGCGGGCAGCGCATGAACCGGGCCCTCGCGCAGCCGGGCGCCTACCCCAACGCAGCCAAGCGCGACGCGTTGTTTCGCGCCGCCTTGCAGGCCTGCGACGCGCTGGACGGCGTGGCGGACGGCATCGTCAGCGACCAGGACCGCTGCAATGCCATCTTCGACCCCGCGACCGCCAAGCTGGGCGACGCGCCGCTGCGGTGCCCGGGCGGCGCGGACACGGGAGACACCTGCCTGTCCGACGCACAGATCACGGCGATGAAGGTCATCAACACGCCCGCGCGGCTGGACTACCTCGCCAGCGGCGAGACCCAGCACCCCGGCTACAACATCTGGGGCGCCGACACCGGCATCTACACGCGCTTGCAGCCCATTCAGCCCATCGTCACCTTCCTGGCCTTCAACAAGTCAGCGCCGGCACGGCCCATGCCGCTGGATGCGCCCTACATCAGCATTTACCTGGACCAGTGGGTCAAGTACCACGTCACGCGCGACCCGTCCTACGACTCGTTGTCGCTGGACCCCGAGAACCCCGGCGCCTGGGCGTCCCGCATCAGCCTGCTCAGCGCGACGATGGACAACCGCACGGACCTGTCCGCCTTTGCGGCCAAGGGCGGCAAGCTGCTGCTGGCCCACGGCCTCAACGACGTGCTGGTCAGCAGCCGCTCCACGCGGGCGCTGTACAACACCTGGCTGGCGCAGATGGGCGCACAGCCGCTGCACCAGTTCACGCGCTACTACGAGGTGCCGGGCTACAACCATGCGGCCAGCAGCGTGTTCAACGCCACCTGGGACTCGCTCACCGCGCTGGAGAACTGGGTCGAGAAGGGCCAGGCGCCCGAGCACCAGGTCACCACCGACACGGTGGGCGTGCCCGGCCGCCGGCGCCCGCTGTGCGACTACCCGCTGTGGCCCCGCTACAAGGGCAGCGGCGACGTCAACAAGGCCGAGTCCTTCATCTGTGCCAACCGCTGAAGCCGCGATGAAGATCGTCACCGTCATTGGCGCCGGGCTGATGGGCCATGGCATCGCCCAGGTGTTCGCGCGAGCCGGCCACCCCGTCGTCCTCACCGACACGGATGCCGGCGTGCTGCGAGCCGCCGTGGCGCGCGTGGAGCGAAACCTGCTCGATGAGGGCGTGGTTCCCGCGCCCGTCGTTGCGCGCCTGACCACTGAGACCAGCCTCGAAGCCGCCGTCGCCGGGGCCGATCTGGTCGTCGAGGCCGCGCCCGAGCGGCTGGACCTGAAGCAGCAGCTCTTCGTCCGCGTCGCGCGGGCCGCGCCGGCGCATGCCATCCTGGCCAGCAACACCTCCGTCATTCCCATCACGCGCATCGGCGAGGCGTTGGAGGAGGAGGCGCGTCGCCGCCTGGTGGGCACGCACTGGTGGAACCCGCCACACCTGATTCCGCTGGTGGAGGTGGTGCGCACCGCCGTCACGGCCGACGAGGTGTTCGATGCCGCCTTCCAATGGCTGGCGGCCGTGGGCAAGCAGCCGGTGAAGGTGTTGCGCGACGTGCCCGGCTTCATCGGCAACCGGTTGCAGCATGCGCTGTGGCGCGAGGCCATCGCCCTGGTGGAGGAGGGCGTCTGCGATGCAGAGGCCATCGACCTCGTCGTCAAGAGCAGCTTCGGTCTGCGCATGCCGGTGCTGGGCCCGATGGAGAACGCCGACCTGGTGGGCCTCACGCTGACGCGGGCCATCCACCAACTGCTGTTCCCGGCGCTGCGGGCCGACACGACCGCCTCGCCGCTGCTGGACCGGTTGATCGAGGCTGGCCACCTGGGCATGCAGTCAGGCCAGGGCCTGCGAGTCTGGACAGCCGAGGAGGCTGAGGCCGTGCACCGCCGGCTGGCGCGGCACCTGATAGCCAGCCGCTAGTGGCGCGGGCAGCGCATGTGCGCAGCGCACATAGGCGCAGCCGTTCCTATGTCACCGGCGCACTGCGAAACCCGACCTTGCGCCGCGACCGGTCTGCTAGCCTCGCGCCTCCCCCACATGCCCGCTGCCTGACCATGGAGACCGCCGAACAGATCGCCGCCGAGCTGGTCGGCCTGCTGCATCAGGGTGCGTCGGCCGATGAGTTCGCGCAGCGGCTGGCGGTGGTGGACGGGCTGCCCGAGTCGCCCGCCAAGGCAGTGCTGGTGGAGCGCGTGCGCATGGCCATGGCCGTGCGCAACCGGCTGGAGCTGCTGCAGCAGCGCGAGCAGGGCTTGCTGGCGGTGGTGGAGTCGGCGCAGGACCTGTCCAGCCGGCTCGACCTGGACGAGCTGCTGCGCACCATCGTGCGCCGGGCCCGCACGCTGCTGGGGGCCGACCTGGCCTGGCTGTCCATCCTGGACGCCGAGCGCGGCGTGTTCCGCGCGGTCGTGACCGAGGGTTCGCTGGCGCCCAGCACCACAGCCATGGTGGTCACGCGGGACCGCGGCGTGGTCAGCGTCGTGATGTCCACCCGCCAGCCTTTCACCACGCCCGACTACCTGCACGACAAGCGCTTCACCCACGACGCGCAACTGGACGCGGCCTTCCGCGACGAGGGCATCACGGCGCTGGCCGGCGTGCCGGTGATCTGGGAGGACGAGGTGATCGGTCTGCTCTTCGTGGCCGACCGCTACCCCCGCGTGCACACGGCGCACAACCTGGCCATCCTCAGCACGCTGGCCATCCACGGCGCCGTGGCGTTGAAGAACGCACGTGACTTCGGCCGCGTCAACGCGGCGCTGCGCCAGGCCGACGAGGCGCGCACCAAGCTCGAAGACCATGCCCGCGACGTGCAGGCCGCCGCCGATGCGCACGAGGAGATGACCTCGCTGCTGGCGCGGGGCGCGTCGCTCGCCACCCTGTGCCAGTCGGTCGCCCAGCGCCTGGGTGGCAGCGTGCTGGTGCTGGACGAGGGCGCGCAGGTGCTGAGCCGGGGCACTGCCAGTGGCTACGCCGGTGCCGGCGCGTCGCTCTACGCGCCGCACGGCGAGCGCAGCGCCGAGCTGGCCCAGGCGCTGCGCCAGGCGCGGCAGATCGGCCGCTCGGTACCCGCGTTCGAGGTGGGCGGCGAATGCTGCCGCGTCATGCCCGTCATCGGTGGCGACGGCGTGCTGGGCGCTCTCGCGCTGTTCCACGCCGGTACGCTGTCGGAGCTGGCCGTACGCACGCTGGAGCGCAGTTCCAGCGTCATCGGCATCGTGCTGCTGTCGCAGGAGCGGCGCGAGGCCGCACAGAGCCGCGACGCGGCCGCGCTGCTGCGCGGGCTGGTGTCGGGGCGCCAGGACGAGCCCGGCGAACTGGCCGATCGTGCCGGGCGGTTCGGGCGGGACCTGGGCCAGGCGCTGTCGCTGATGCTGGCCGAACTGGACGCGCCGGGCAGCGGCTATGCGGCGCGCCGCCTGCGCCAGATGGCCGTGCTGGAGCGCGGTCTGGTGGAGGACATCGACGGTACGCTGGTCATCCTGTGCGCCGCGCCGCGCGCCGAGGACGTACGCCTGGCCCTCGCCACCTGGGCGCGCGGCGAGGCCGGCGCCGGCCATCGCGGCGTGCTGTCGCGGCCGATGAGCAACCCGGTCGAGTTGCCGGCCGTCTACGCGACGCTCAAGCGCGCGCTGGCCGTGCTGGCGCGGCTGGGCGTGCAGGGGCAGGTGCTGGGGCAGAACGAACTGGCCCTGTATTCCACGCTGTTCGAGACGCACGACCCCGCCAGCCTCGACCAGTTCCTGAACGCCTGCATCGGCCCGCTGCTGGCCCATGATCGCAAGCGCCACACCGAGCTGGCCGCGACGCTGCTGTGCTACTTCGACTGCAACCAGAACGCCAAGACCACCGCGCAGCGACTGGACATCCATACCAACACCGTGCGCCAGCGCCTCGCCACCGTCGAGGACCTGCTGGGCCATTGGGGCCAGGCCACCCGGGCGCTGGAGATCCACATCGCGCTGAGGTTGTGGAGCCTGCGCGGTTGAGCGTGGTGGCTGCGGCGCACACGTGGCACCGGGTGCCAATGTGCGTCGCGCACATTGCGCCGCACTGCCGCTGTCCTTAAGACTGGTCACCTGGGCGCTCCATCGCAAAGCACCTGAGGAGACAACGTGCATCCTGTTCCCATCGAGCGCTGCGGCGCGCTCTTTGTTCCTGCCCTGATGGCCTGCGGCGCCGCCCATGCCGCCGGCCCGCTGGCCTGCGACAAGCTGGCCGGCCTGCCCATCCCCGCCGCCGCCATCGGTCTGCCCACCTCGGGCGGCAAGGTCGTCTCCGCCACCGTCGTGGCCGAGGCGGGTACTGGCGCCAACCTCGTGCCCCAGCATTGCCTGGTGACGGCCACCATCGCGCCGGTGGACAAGGCGGCTTCCGACATCACGCTGCGCATCGCCCTGCCTATGGCCTGGAACAAGAAGGCGCTGATGCTGGGCGGCGGCGGCTTCAATGGCAGCGTGCCCAACGTCACCGGCAACGTGCCGGCCGGCCCGGTGGACCGGCCTCGCCCCATCGCGCGCGGCTATGCCGTGTTCGGCAGCGACGGCGGCCATGCGGCCGGTGCGCTGGGGTCGCTGGACGGCAGCTTCCTGCTGCACGAGGAGTCGCTGCGCAACTGGGCCGGCGAGGCGCTGAAGAAGACGCGCGACGCGGCAGTCCACCTCATCAAGGCGCGCTACGGCGCGGCCCGCGTCGACAAGGCCTACTTCGCCGGCGGCTCCACCGGCGGGCGCGAGGCCCTGGAGGTCGCCACCCGCTGGCCAGCCGACTGGGACGGCGTCATCGCCTGGTTCCCGGCTTGGAAGCAGCTGTCGGCCATGCTGGCGGGCCACCGCGTCAGCCGTGTGCTGGCCCGGCCCGGCGCCTATCCCAGCCAGCCCAAGCGGCGGCTGCTGCTGGATGCCGCGCTGGCTGCCTGCGACGGGCTGGACGGTGTCGTCGACGGCCTCATCAGCAACCAGACGCGCTGCAACGCCAGCTTCGACCCCGCCACCGCCAGCGTCAACGGCCGGCCGCTGCGCTGCCCCGACGGCGCAGACAGTGGCGACACCTGCCTGTCGGACGTGCAGATCGCGGCGGTCAAGAGCCTGAACAGCGGCACGCGCTTCAACTTCACGCTGGCCAGTGGCGAGACCGGCTACCCCGGCTACAACATGTGGGGCGGTGACCTGGGCGTTGCGGGCCCCGACCCGATGCAGCCCGTCGTCACCTTTCTCAACCTCGGCACGGTCCAGCCGGCCACGCCCATGCCCGCCGGCGCACCCTACGTGGCCCGCCAGCTCGACGCGCTGATCCGCTACGGCGTCACGCGCGACCCCGAGTTCGCCTCGTTGTCCCTCGACCCCGAGAACCCCGGCGCCTGGGGCCCGCGCCTCAGCGAGCTGTCCACGCTGCTGGACGTGCCGGTCAACCTCGACGCCTTCGCGGCGCGGGGCGGCAAGCTGCTGCTGGCCCACGGCCTGGTCGACGTGCTGGTCAGCGCCCGCGGCACGGAGGAGTACTACCAGCGCCTGCAGGCCCGCATGACGCCGGTCGAGGTGGACCGGTTCGTCCGCTACTACGAGGCGCCGGGCTACGGCCATGCCGTGAGTTCCATCTTCAACGTCGCCTGGGATTCTCTGACCGCGCTGGAGAGCTGGGCGGAGCGGGGGACGCCCCCGCCACCCCAGGTCATCACCGATACCTCGCCGGGCGGTGCCGCCCGCACGCGGCCGCTGTGCGACTACCCCGGTTGGCCGCGCTACAACGGCAGCGGCGACGTGAACGTCGCGGCGTCATTCACCTGTGTCGTCCATTGAACCGCCTGCCCATGAAGCCTTTGCAGACCCCGTCGTCCGAAGAATTGCGTACCGTCCGGGCGGCTTCGTGGTTCGCCAGCCTGTCCTGCGAGCTGTGCCAGCTCATCCTCGAAGTCGCGCAGGTCCGTCCGGCCCCGCATGGCGAGCGCCTGTTCTCGCAAGGCGAGATGCCCTGGCACTGGTGGTGTGTGGTGCGCGGTTCGGTGCGCCTCAGCCAATCGACACCCAACGGCCATCATGTCGTCACGGCGTTCGCCTGCGTGCACATGTGGGTTGATGTGGATATTTCGATTCCAAGTCGCGGGGACGACCATATGCCCCGGGGCGGCCCGAGCCGCCACCGGCACTTCGCGAAACCTTGGCAGAGCCTCGCCCAGAACATGCCTGCAAATCAGCGCTCTGCAGGATCCGTTGACCATCGAGTGGGCGTGATCTCGCGGCTGCCGGGTTGCTGTCAAGGCGCGCTCGAAGCGCGGTCCGTGGCGGCGCACCGGAGGCAGCGATCCCTGCTGCCGGCGAGAGTTTTTCCCCGATCGCTGACCTGTCTCGGGCATCGTCAGCGGCCTGTCAAGCCCTGCACATCGCAAGCTTTCGTCTGACTGTCGGCTGGCTGTCGAGTGTTTCAAAAAGCGGCGCCGCGTAGCGTCCAGAAGTGGTGAGCCGGGAGGCTGTGCCCCTGCATCGAAAGCCCCGTTTTTCATAGAGAAGATGCGGTCTGCAATCGAGGGGCGGACGCGGCCTTCCCGCCTCATTTCACCGCGGTGACGCTGAAAACACGGACGGGATCACCCGCATAAGTCCGGCCCCAGCCCCCCACCTAGCATCGCGCCCGCCTCGAACTCGAGGTTTCGTTGGGATCGGTGTTCACGCGGCGTATCTGCGCTTGCGCTTGCCCATCTGGCTGAGCGTCGATCTTTCTCGTCCCAGCAGTCACCCTCACTCTGGAGTAGATGGAGCTATGAATCATTTGAAACGCCGGCTCGGCCTTGGTGCCGCGCTGATTGGTCTGTGTACCACGATGGGTCTGGCCTCGGCCGACACGACCGGCCAACCCAAGGACGCAGGCAATGCGACCGACGTGGTCAACCCCCATTCGCCGCGCGTCGGCCACCCGTATCGCCACGGTGTCGTCGCAACTCGCGAGGTGCACGAGAAGATGCGCGCCTGGGCGGCTGCCAACCAGCCCGTGCACCCCGCCGTGGCCGCAGGCAAGGCTTCCGCCGCCGTGGCGGCAGCCACGGGCACGCAGACGCTCAGCTACAACGGTGGCGTCAACGGCATCGGCGTCACCAGCGGCACGCCGCGCGTCTACCTGGTGTTCTGGGGCAGCCAATGGGGCACGTCCGGGACGGACGCCAGTGGCTATATGACGCTGACGGGTGACACCAAGAGTGCAGCGCCCTATATGCAGAAATGGATCAAGGGCCTGGGCACCAACGGTGAACTGTGGTCCGGCGTGATGACGCAGTACTGCGACGGCCCGCTGGTCGCCAAGGGTGCCACCACTTGCCCGGCCGGCGCCCCTCATGTCGGCTATCCGACGGGTGGCGGTGTGCTCGCCGGCGTCTGGTACGACAACTCCGCGGCGGCACCGTCGGCCGCCAACGGCAACCAGATCGGCGCCGAGGCCGTCAAGGCGGCGGCCCACTTCGGCAACACGACGGCGGCCTCCAACCGCTACGTGCAGTACATCATCATGTCGCCGACCGGCACCAAGCCCGACGGCTTCAACACGCCCAACGGCGGCTTCTGCGCCTGGCACGACTACACCGGCGACACGACGCTCTCGGGGGGCGCGGTCAACTCGCCCTACGGCGACATCGCGTTCACCAACATGCCCTATGTGACCGACGCGGGCACGAGTTGCGGCCAGAGCTCGGTCAGCTCGGTGCTCGACGGCTTCTCCCTGGTGGGCGGCCATGAGTACGCCGAGACCATCACCGACCAGAACCCGGCGGGTGGCTGGATCAACCAGACCGGCTCCAGCTACAACGGCCAGGAGAACGCCGACGAGTGCGCCTGGATCAGCTCGGGCCAGGGTGCTTCGGCGCTGGTGGCAATGTCGACCGGCAGCTTTGCGATGCAGAGCACCTGGTCGAACGACACCAACCGGTGCGATCTGACGCATCCGATCGTGACGGGCTCCGGCGGCACGCCCACGGCCAACTTCACGTTTGCGGCCACGGGGTTGACGGTGAACTTCACCGACACCTCGACGGACTCCGGCGGCACGATCACGTCGCGCGCATGGACCTTCGGCGATGGCGGCACGTCCTCGGCCACCAGCCCCAGCCACACCTACGCCGCCGCTGGCACCTTCAGCGTGACGGAGACGGTGACGGACAGCGCCAGTGGCAAGACCAGCTCCAAGACGGTCTCGGTGACGGTCAGCCCGAGCGGCGGCACGCCGGTGGCGAACTTCACGTTCACCACCA
>CBHWBD010000013.1:0-49058 GCA_966111775.1 uncultured Comamonadaceae bacterium
TGCTGCTCGGCCAGGATCTCGGTGGGCGCCATCAGCGCGCACTGCCAGCCGGCGTCGATGGCGATGGCCGCGGCCAGGGCCGCCACCACGGTCTTGCCCGAGCCCACGTCGCCCTGCAGCAGCCGGTGCGTGGGCTGGGGGCGCGCCAGGTCTTGCGCGATCTCCTCGGACACGCGCTGCTGGGCACCGGTCAACTGGAAGGGCAGCACCACGAGCAGCTTCTCGTGCAGGCCGCCCGGCCGTGCGCGCAGGGCCGGTGCGACGAGCAGTGCGCGCTCGCGCTGGGCCTGCAGCTGCGACAGCTGCTGGGCCAGCAGTTCCTCGAACTTGAGGCGGTGCCAGGCCGGGTGATGGTGCTCGTGCAGGGCCTCCTGCGAGGCACTGGGCGGCGGGTGGTGCAGATAGGTCAGCGCCTCCTTCAGGCTGGGCAGGCCCTGGGGCACGACGCCGGCCGGCAGGATCTCGCGCAGGTCGGCCCGCGCCAGTCCCGAGGCCACGGCCTTGCGCAGATAGGCCTGGGGCAGCTGGGCCGAGGCTGGGTAGACCGGCGTCAGCGATTGGGCCAGCGGCGTGTCCTCGTCGACGACCTTGACGACGGGGTGCACCATCTCGCGGCCGAAGAAGCCCACGCGCGCCTCGCCGCGCACCCGCAGCCGGGTGGCGGCCGACATCTGCTTCTGCTGCGAGGGATAGAAATGCAGGAAGCGCAGCAGCAGGGTGCCGGTGCCGTCCTTGACCCGCACCAGCAGCTGGCGGCGGCTGCGCAGCTCGACCTGGCAGTCGACGACGATGCCCTCGACCTGGGCCGGCACGCCCTCGCGCAGGTCGGCGATGGGCGTCAGCTGGGTCTCGTCCTCATAGCGCATCGGCAGATGCAGGGCCAGGTCGATGTCGCGCACCAGGCCGAGCTTCTCCATCGCCTTCTGGGGCGCGGATTTGGGCTGAGGTGGGGGCGTGGCGGCGGCCTCGGGCATGGGCGCCATTTTGCGGGCGCCGGGTGGCCCGGGCAGGCAGCGGGTTCAGCGGGGCTGCTGCCAGAATGCCCCCCGCCGTGCCCACGGGGCCATCCAGGCCGACCAGGGCATCCACGAGACCACCGCGATGCTGGTGCGCGGCGAATGAAGGATTGGGATTTTTCGGGAGCGCATGGAATAGTGGGTGGCCTTCCCGTGTTCACCGTCATGTCCCCTCCACTCTTTCGGGTTTCGACATGAACTTCCGTCTGCTGGCCTGCGCCTCCGTCATGGCCTTCACCGCCTGCGCGTCCACCCCTCCGGCGCCCGCCAACGTGGCCGATGGCGTTTTCGTCGGTGCCAACGGCATGACGCTCTACACCTTCGACAAGGACGCTGCCGGCAGCGGCAAGAGCGTCTGCAACGGCCCCTGCGCCACCAACTGGCCGCCGCTGGCCGCGGCTGCGGGTGCTGCGGCGAGTGGCGACTGGAGCGTCGTCACCCGCGACGACGGCAGCCGCCAGTGGGCCTACAAGGGCAAGCCCCTGTACTTCTGGGCCAAGGACCAGAAGGCTGGCGACCGCAGCGGCGACGGCTTCAACAAGGTCTGGCAGCTCGCCCGCCCCTGACGCATCCGGCATCCTGGCGTGGCCGTCGAACAGCTGCTCGTCCACATCCCGGCGCTGCGCCGCTATGCGCGGCTGCTGACCGGCGATGCCACGCGCGCCGACGACCTCGTCCAGGACACGCTGGAGCGCGCCTGCCGCAAATGGGCGCTGTGGCGGCCGGGCCCCTCGCTGCGGTCCTGGCTGCTGTCCATCATGCACAACCTGCACCTCAACCAGCTGCGCGACTGGCATCTCGACGATGGCCATGCGCTGCTGGATGAGATGCCCGAGCCTGCCGACCCGGCCGCGCCGGCCGGCGAGCGCCTGGACCTGGAGCGGGCGCTTGCGGCCTTGCCGACGGCCCAGCGCGCGGTGATGCTGCTCGTCGCCGTCGAGGAGTACAGCTATGCCGAAGCGGCCGAGATCCTGGGTGTGCCCGTCGGTACCGTCATGTCGCGCCTGCACCGTGGGCGCGAGGCCCTGCGCCAGCGCCTGGCGTCCACGGCCCCGATGGCCGGCGCCCAGATCGTCACCCTGGCGCGGATGAAGCGATGAGCCAGCCCCACTCCCCCCCTCCCGACTCCCTGCCGGCCGGCGAGGCCGAGCTGCATGCCTATGTCGACGGCCAGCTGCCGCCCGAGGTCGCCGCCGCCGTGCAGCAGCGGCTGCGCAACGACCCCGAGGCCGCCGCCCGCGTCGCCCAGTGGCAGAGCCAGCGCCAGGCCTTGCGCGGCCTGGCCCGCGACTGGCCGCTGGACGACACGCCGGCCGACTTCACCGGCGTCGTGCTGCGTGCGGCGGCGTCCCAGCGCCGGCGTGCCTATCTGCCTCAGGCGCTGGCTGCGGGTGTGCTGCTGGCCGCGGGCCTGGGCGGCGGCTACCAGTGGGGCCGCCACGATGCCGGTGCGCCGCGCCTGCCGGTCGAGTCCCTGGCCCACCGAGCGGTGCCCGAGTTCGCCCGCGAGGCCGGCGTGGCCTTCGCCGTCTACAGCACCGAGAAGCGCCATCCGGTGGAGGTGTCGGCCGCCGAGCAGGACCATCTTGTGCAGTGGCTGAGCCGCCGCCTGGGCCGGCCGCTGAAGGTGCCGGTGCTGGCCGACCGCGGCTACGCCCTGCTCGGCGGCCGGCTGCTGCCGGGCGACGCCGGCCAGCCGGGCAGCCCGCGGGCGCAGTTCATGTACGAGAACGCCGATGGCGACCGCCTGACGCTGCTGGTGGCCGTCTTCGAGCCCGCGGCCGCGCCGGCCAATGCGGAGTTCCGCCTGCTGCAGCAGGACGGCCGCACGACGCTCTACTGGGTGGACGGCGGCTTCGGCTATGCCCTCAGCGCCCACCCGGCCATCGAGCTGCAGCCGCTGGCGCAGCGGGTGCACCAGCAGCTGGCGGGCTAGCGGAAATAGCGCTGCCGCAGCCGCTCATAGCGGCCGTCGCGCCGAATGGTGTCCAGGGCCGCCTGCAGCCGACGCACCAGGGCCGGGTTGGCGTCGAGACGCAGGCCGTACCAATAGGACTTGCTGACGTCCTGCTCCATGACGGCCTGCAGGGTGCCGTAGGGCAGCTGCAGCTGGCGCAGATTCCAGGCGGCCGCCCAGTCCAGCAGGGTGACGTACTCCATGCGCCCGGCAATCAGCTTGCGCACATTGGTCGCATCGTCCAGGCCATGCTCCAGCTCGATGCCCGGCCGCAGGCCCGCGGCCTGCAGTGCGCGGTCGGCGGCCGAGTCGCGCACGACGCCGATGCGAGAGCCGCCCAGGTCAGCCAGCTGGGTCAGCGTCAGGTCGGCGCGGCTGGCCAGCTTGTAGAACAGGATGCGCCGCTGGGCGATGGGCCCGACCCACTGGAACTGGGCCTCGCGTTCGGGCGTGCGCGTCAGCGAGAACAGCACGCTCTGGGCATTGGCCTCGGCCACCTGCATGGCGCGCTGCCAGGGCAGCACCTGCAGCTCCAGACGCACGCCGGCCTGGCTGGCCATCATGCGCAGCAACTCGACGCTGAAGCCCTGGGGATTGCCGTCCTCCAGGTAGTTCAACGGCGGCAGATTTTCGGTGATGCCGAGCAGGACGTCGTCGGCCGCGGCGACGGTGAAGGACGCTGCGATGAGCGCGGGCAGGACGAGACAGGAGCGGCGTTTCACGAGGGCGGAGGGATTGCGCTACCAGTCTAGGAGGCGTGTGTGACAAGCCCCGTCGCAGGCGACCCGTTCCCGGCCCGGCCGTGTGAGATTTCACGCGGCCCGCGGCCGCCGGCCGGCTCAGCCCGGCATCGGCACGCCGGCCATGCGGTCGTGGGCGATGAAGAACTGGCGCGCCATGGCCAGCATCTGGCCCTGGCTCAGCGGCGCGGCCGGCCGGTAGTCGGCGATGCGGGGCGCCAGCGCGGGCCGGTGTGCCTCGACGTAGTGGCGGAACTGGCCGATGACCGGATGCGAGCCGGTCACCAGCACCTCGGAAGTGTCCTGCACCGCCTGGCAGACGGCCTCGAACAGCGCCTGTTCGCCGTGGGCGTCATGGCCATGGGCGCGGCGGTCCTGGGGTTCGATGCGGGCGGCGTGCACCTGGTGGGCGTCGAAGTGCAGCACCTGGGCGTGGTGGTGATCAAGGTGGACGACGGCGTGGAACATGCAAACTCCGGTTGAGGCTCAGCCTGCGGCCTCGGCGTTCGCCTGGCAGGCGACGCAGCGCAGGGCCTGGGGCGTGTGCTGCAGGCGATCGAAGGGAATGACGGCGGCACAGTCGACGCAGCGGCCGTAGCCGGGCAGCTTCAGCCGCATCAAGGCATCGTCGATGTCCTGCAGCTCGGTCAGCAGATGGGTGTCGCGCGCCTGGTCGAGCTCGCGGTCCGCGCCGTGCTGCTGCGGCTCGTCCTCGAGCAGGGCGGCGGCATGGCTGAGGCGGTCGCTGCCTTCACGCTGGGCCTGCAGCGCCAGCTGCACGCGCTGGCGCGCCAGTTGCAGCTGGCTCTCCAGCAGCGCATGTTGTCCGGGTGTCAGGGCAGTGCTCATGGAACCTCCTGGCGCCATGCTGGCACCGGGCTGTCGTCCGCACCTTGCGCTGCATCAAGTCGGCGCGATGGGAAAATCCGCCTTTCCTTGGCACGGGTCCGTCCTGCCCTCCAACGCGTCATGAGTCTTTCCGCCCCGCCGGCCTACACCGTCGCCGACTTCGATTTCGACCTGCCCCCGGAACTGATCGCCCAGCATCCCGCGGCCGAGCGCACCGGCTCCCGCCTGCTGGACGCGACCGGCAGCGGCCTGGTGGACCGCGTCTTCCGCGAGCTGCCCGAGCTGCTGCAGCCGGGCGACCTGCTGATCTTCAACAACACCCGCGTCATCAAGGCGCGGCTGTTTGGACTGAAGTCGACCGGCGGATCGGTCGAGGCGCTGGTCGAGCGCGTGCTGCCCGGCACCCAGGAAGTCTGGATGCATCTGCGCGCCAGCAAGAGCCCCAAGCCGGGCAGCCGGGTGCGCTTCGCCGATGCCTTCGACGCCGAGGTGCTGGGTCGCTGCGGACCGGACAACGGCCTCTTCCATCTGCGCTTCGCCGGCGACCCCTTCGCGCTGCTGGAGCAGCATGGCCATGTGCCGCTGCCGCCCTATATCGCCCATGCCGACAGCGCCGACGATGTGCGTCGCTACCAGACGGTGTTCGCCAAGGAACCCGGCGCCGTCGCCGCGCCGACGGCCGCCCTGCATTTCGACGAGGCCCTGCTGGCGCGGCTGGCCGCGCGTGGCGTCGAGCAGGCGCATGTGACCCTGCACGTGGGCGCCGGCACCTTCCAGCCGGTGCGTGTCGACAGGCTCGACGAGCACAAGATGCACAGCGAATGGTTCGAGGTGCCGCAGTCGACCGTCGATGCCGTGGCCGCCTGCCGCGCCCGCGGTGGTCGCGTCGTGGCCGTCGGCACGACGACGCTGCGCGCCCTGGAATCAGCCGCGCGCGGTGGCCAGCTCGAGGCGGGCGCCCGCGAGACCGAGATCTTCATCACGCCGGGCTTCGAGTTCCGCGTCGTCGACAGACTCGTCACCAACTTCCACCTGCCCAAGAGCACGCTGATGATGCTGGTCAGCGCCCTGGCGGGCTACGAGCACATCCGGGCCGTCTACGCCCACGCCATTGCACAGCGTTACCGTTTCTTCAGCTACGGCGACGCGATGCTGCTGGCCCGCGGTGTTTAGGGGGGTGTGAAAATAACCGTCAGTTTGCGGGCCAAACGCAGGTATCTTGCGCGCGCCGCCACTCTCGGAGTTGTTCTTGCGCTGCCTGAATCCGTCCCATGTCCTTGGCTTCTTCAGCCTGCTCCTGTTGCAGTCCTGCGGCGGCGGTGGTGGTGGTGGCAGCGACCCCAGCCCGACGCCGAACCCGACCGCGCTGCCGGCCAGTGTCGTCGTCACGGTGCCGGCAGGCGCCGACATCAGCCAGGCCGTGGCATTCACGAGCTCCGCCACGTCCGGTGCCGGCCTGAGCTTCAGCTGGGACTTTGGTGACGGCAGCACCAGCACCGACACCAACCCCCAGCACAGCTACACCAAGCCGGGCGACTACGCCGTCAAGCTGACGCTGGGCAATGGCACGGCGCAGGTCAGTGGTACGTCGATCGTCCAGGTCAACGACACCGTGCGCCTGCGTGAGCTGCTCTGTACCGGCAACAACGGCCAGGGCTGGTGCGGGCTGCGCTACCCGCAGCCCGCCATCGCCTTCGCCGATGTCGTCTGGTCGACCGCGACCCAGGGGCTGGCGGTCAGCCCGGTGGGCGACGTTGCCGCCACGCCGGACGGCGGACAGACCTGGGCGCCCTACAGCCTGGGCCTGATGCTCGACGATGAACAGCCGCAGCGCCTGACCCTGACCGATGCCAACACGGCCTGGGTCTTCACGAGCCGCCACCTCTGGCAAAGCATGGACGCGGGCAAGCATTGGACCCGATTGACCGACGCGCTCGCGGGCAACGCAGCCCCGGTCCCGCTGTTCGCGCAAGGCAATGGCCGGATCTGGGCGCCGTCCCTGAACCGCTTCAGCGGCGACGCCGGCAAGACCTGGACGACACGCAGCCTGCCACCCGAGGCGCGCGGCATCTTTACGCACAGCGGTCACTTCCTCGACAGCTACTACACCGCCAGCGGTGCACCGGCCGGCCCGATGCTCCCCGACGGCCCGCTGTGGTCGTGGGATGGCCAGCAGGCGAGCCTGTCCACCGATGGCGGTGCGACCTGGACCGCTGCCGCGGCGGCGCCGGCCTGCGCGCCGGTGTTTGCCAATGCCCTGCCGCCGCTGCAGGTGCGCGGCACGGCCCTGGTCGCTCAGCTCGGCGCGCAGCACGCCGGCGATGGCGACCACTGGGCCTTCTGCGTCAGCCAGGACGGCGGCGCCAGCTGGAAGCAGCAATCCAGCGAAGGCCTGCCGACCTTCGGCAACTACGTCGGCCCCAAACCCAGCCTGTACACGCCCATTTCCAGCGCGGCGGTGCGGCTGTTGCCCGCGGGCGGCGGCTGGGCCCTGGGCGCCGATGGCGGGCTCTACCGGTCGACCGGGCTGGATCAGGCCTGGCGGGCGGTCGCCCTGCCGGTGGGCTTCTCCGGCCGGGAGCTCCTTGCCGCCCCCGACAGCAACACGCTGGTGATCAGTGCGACCAGCCCCCAGGACAGCTTCCTGCTCAGCACGTCCGACGGCGGCGTCAGCTGGCGCAGCCAGCGCTTCGTCAACACGGCCCTCCCGACGGGTGGCTTCGTGCCCACGCGGGTGCAGTTGCTCGGCAACGGCAGCTTTGCGGCCCGCGGCACCAGCAGCTTCCTGTCGCCGGCGGGCCTGGCGTTCGCGACGGTCGATGTGCTGCTGTGGTCCGAGCCCCACCTGTTCGACAAGACGTCGGGCGCCGGCCTGCTGGCCCCCGGCAATGTCGGGCTGCTGCAGGGCACCGGCCGCAGCCCCATCTGGCAGACCGCCTGGAACGACGCCTGCGGCTTCATCCGGCATATCGCCTACGGGAGCGCTTCTCGAGGCTGGGCGCTGGGCGACAGCAACCAGGGCGGTCGACTCTGCACGACGCGGGACGGCGGTGCCAGCGTGCAGGTGCTGGGCGCGATGACGCTGTCCTATGCGCCAGGCGCCACGTCCTCCTACGTCGATGTGGCCGCGCTGGACGAGAGCAAGGTCTGGGTGGCACGCTTTGATCAGGCCACGTCGAGCACCGCGGTGCTGGCGAGCAGCAATGGCGGCGACAGCTGGGGCGGCGCCATGATCATCAACGGCTTGCAGGCCGAGCGGCTGAAGGCCCTGGATGCCCAGCATCTGGTGCTGCTGGGCCGCAAGCCGGGCATGGAGCCTTCGGGCAGCTGCGTTGCGGCCAGCACGGACGGCGGCCAGGCCTGGACGCCAACCTGCTTTCCCACGGTCTTCAACGACATCGCCTGGAGCGACGCCCAGACTCTGTGGCTGGTCGGCGAGACCGTGATGCGCTCCAGTGATGCGGGACGCACCTGGGTCCAGGTCGACGTGGCGCTGCCGGCGCGCGGCGTGCTGCTGGCCCTGCAATTCCCCACGCCGAGCTACGGCGTGCTGGTGGGCAGCCGGGGCCTGGTCGTGGTCACGAGCGACGGTGGCAAGACCTGGAGGCGCCAGGCCCAGGCCACGGGCCAGAACCTCACCGGGGTGAGCTTCGTGGACACCAAGAACGGATGGATCACCGGCAACGGCGTCGTTCTCGGCACCGGCAGCGGCGGGGATTGATCCGTTACCCTGCGGCGATGCTGCTTTCGCGCGCCCAGGCCAGCCGGCCCTGGGCCGCTTCGTTGACGGCGGCGGTGAAGGCGGCGCGGGCCGTCACGGGCAGGCTGAAGCGCATGCTGACGCGCGTCTCGTGGCGCACGTCAACGAGCAGGGCACCATGCTGCTCGGCCAGGCGGCGCAGCCGGCCCTCCAGCTCATAGGGCAGCTCGCAGCCCAGTTCCACCTGGGCCACGCGCTCGATCTTCTCGGCCGTCAGCAGGGCCTGGGCGATGCAGTCGGTGTAGGCCCGCACCAGGCCGCCGGCGCCGAGCTTGACACCGCCCCAATAGCGCACGGCCGTCGCCAGCACGCCGTCCAGGCCCTGGTGGCGCAGCACGTCCAGCATGGGTCGGCCGGCGGTGCCGCCGGGCTCGCCGTCGTCATTGGCCGCCGAGTGGCCGCCGGCCAGCAGGGCCCAGCAGACATGGGCCGCGCCGGGATGGGCGGCGCGCAGCTCGGCCACGCGGGCCAGGGCCGCCGCGCGATCGGCGCAGGGCTCGACACGGCCGAGGAAGCGGCTTTTCTTGATGACGAGTTCGTGTTCGGCCGGCGCCGCGAGGGTCAGGGGCATGTGGCGGGATTGTCCGACCACATCAACGGTGTGATGTGCGGCCTGCCAGTCGTTGCATCCAGCCTGCTGCCATCTCCCATGGCGCCACGACTGCGTCGATCTAGACTGTTAGATTCGGAAAACAGAATCAGGGAGCGTGTTCGTGGACTTTGCCCGACGCCTGGCGGCGCCATGGCTTGGAATTTCGGTGTTGCTTGCCAGTTGCGGCGGCGGGGGATCGTCCGGCGAACCGCCGCCCCCAACGCCACCGGCGCTGCCGTCCAGCATCACCGTCACGGCTCCGGCACAAGCCGACTGGCAGACCGCCGTCGCCTTCGACAGTTCCGTCGTCACCGCCGCGGCAGGCTGGCGCTACGACTGGCGTTTTGGCGACGGCGAATCCAGTACCGAGGCGCGCCCGCAGCACAGCTATGCCAGCGCGGGCGAGTACTCGGTGGCGCTCACGATTACCGATGCGCAGGGGGCCAGCGTTGCGGCCACCCGGAAGCTGACCGTGCAAGCCTGGGCCAATCTGCGCAGCACGTCCTGCAGTCGGCCGGGCCTGGGTGGGTGGTGCCGGATCGGGGTCGAGTCGCAGGCGCTGCCCATCCAGGCGTTCCACGTCGCCGACGCTACGCAGGCGTGGCTGGTCACCGGTTTCGGCGATGTGTGGCGCACGGCGGATGCCGGCAAGACCTGGCAGGCCCTGGCCGCCTCGGGGCCGAACGGTGCGATCGGCGTCTACTTCACGGACGCCATGAATGGCTGGGTGGCGGCCAATGTAGAAGGGACAGTGGGTTTTGACCCGGTGATCTGGCGAACCTCGGACGGCGGCGCGAGCTTTGCACCGGCCCTGCCGGCCCAGGATGAAAGCCTGGGCTCCAATTACCGCGTCCGCGTGCTGGGCGGCAAGGCCTTGATCGCCGAGTCCGCTTCCGCGAGGGGACCTTCATTCGGCAGCGTGGACGGTGGCGCCACCTGGCGCGCCAATCCCGTCAGCGCCACGACCCCGCCATGGACCTTGAACCTGTCCTCGCTGCCCGCGGCAGGTCGATCCGGCCGCATGTGGCGGCTCAACGGCTTGTCGGTGGAAGCGTCTGACGATGCAGGGCTCACCGTTCAGACCCTTGGATCGTTCCCGGCGTCCTGTGTCTACCACCTCAACAGTGCAAGCCTGCAGGTCGCGCCTGCCGGGCGGTTGATGGCGGTGACCGATACCAGCTATGTGCTCGGGCCGGGCACCTATGTCGCCAAGGTCTGCTACAGCGTCGATGGCGGCGCGACCTGGGCGGTGGCGGCACCCGGCGAGTCACTGGGAGGGGATGCCTTTTCGGGTTCGACAGGGTTCATCGGCGACACCGGCCTCGGCGTGCGGGACGACCAAGGCAACCTGCTGCTGTCCAACCCGGCCGGGGCGCCATGGCAGCGCCTCCCCCAAGCCGCGGACATGAAGAGCCTGGCGATCCATGCTGTCGATGAGCAAAGGCTCTGGGCGGAACTCAGCGCCGGCGGCAAGACGGTCTTTGGCTACCAGGGTGATCGGACGTTCTTCTCCTCGGATGCCGGCAAGAACTGGGTGGCTTTTTCGCCGGCGTCGCCCGACTTCACGCGCAGCTACCAGTTCCGCATCCAGTCGAGTCTGGGTGATGTTGCCGTGAACAAGCCCTTCGACGCCCAGCGCGGCCTGCAGTTGCGCAAGGACAAGCTGTTCCGTACCGAAGACAACGGGGTCACCTGGGCCGGCGTCACCGTCGCAGGCCCCAGCTCGGTGCCTGTGGCCACGAATGGCGGGGGCGTCTTCCTGACGGTCAAGCAGGGCTTCGTGGTCTCCAGCGCGACCACGTTGTTGCAGACGGACGATGGGGGGCGGTCGTGGACGACCAACACGACCCTGCCCGCCGGCACGGTCTACAACCTCTGGAAGGGCCCGGACCAGTCGCTGCTGCTCAGCGGCTTGTTCACCGATCGGGGCGCTCCCGAGCCACGGCTGCTCCGCAGTGCGGACGGTGGCAAGACCTGGACGAGCGTGTTCAACGGGGCGGTGCTGGATGTGCAGTTCATCGGTCGCGCCCAGGGATGGCTGTACACGGGCGCCCAGGTGTTCCGGTCGGCCGACCTGGGCATGAACTGGCAGGCTTCGGGGATGCTTTCCGCGTCCAGCATGCAGATGCTTGACGCGCAGCACGGTGTGGCCGGCAGCAGTTTTTACGCCGGCTCTTCCAACCCTCCCATCCTATGCCTCCAGACCACCGAAGACGGAGGCGCGAACTGGACCGCATGTACCGTGCCCCAGGTCGCCTCCGGGATAGGGCTGTTTGGCGTGGCGACAGGGGCCTCCAGCTTCTGGCTGTTCAACACCAGCGGCCTGCATCGCAGCAAGGACTTCGGCAAGACCTGGTCGGCGGTCACGCTGCCCGGCCCGTCGAGGTACCGCAGCCTGCTGACCCAGCTCGCCTTTGCGGACGCGCAGCGCGGCTGGGCACTTTCCGCGCAGGGGGGCATCTGGACGACCGGCGATGGGGGGCAGACCTGGGAGTTCCAGGCCGCGCCAACGAGCGCCAACCTGCGACGCCTGTCCATCGTCGACGCGCGGGCCGTCTGGGCCTTTGGGGCCAACACCCTCCTCGGCACCGCGACCGGCGGCGAGTGAAGCTGGCGGTGCGGATGTTTGCGGCCAGCGTAAGTTTCAGTGGGGCGTTGTCCCGCCCGCCGGCCAAGCGGTCGCAGGCCCTGAAGGACCGTTCCCCGCAGCGTCGACCTCAATCGCCGGTATAGGCTGCGGCCCTGGCTCCCTTGTCGCCGAGATGGCGCTTCAGGATCTCGTGGACCTTGCCGTCCGCCAGCATGCCCGTCAGCGCGCGCTTCAGGCGCTGGCGGTCGGCGTCCGGCATGCTGTGCAGCATGGCCAGCGCGACCGGATGGCGCTCGTTGGGCGTCACGTCCACCGGCACCAGCTCATCGGGGTCGTCGAAGGCGGCCTGGGCGATGCCCCAGCCGCTGGGCAGGGCCAGCAGCGCATCGGCCCGGCCGGCGCGCATCATGCGGGCCGCGGTCTTGAAGTCGCCCGTCTCGACGAGGCGGCCCTGGCTGCGCATGTGGGCCACCCAGGCGTCGATGGTGGGGCCGTGGACATAGCCGCGCACGTCGAGCAGCTTCAATCGGGTATCGGCCTCGAAGGCCGCGATGCTGGGGATGCGAGCCGCCAGTTCGCGGCGCATCAGCACCTGGTAGCGTCCCTGGGCATAGGGCACCATCTCGGCGATCTCGCGGCGTTCGGGGCTCATCAGCGCCGACAGCGTCATCTGCACGCCACCGCGGCGCATCTGGTCCCAGATGCGCACACGCGACTCCACCACCATGCGCAGCTGGCAGCCGGTGCGGCGCGCCAATTCGTCGAACATGTCCTTGTCGATGCCGGCCGGGCCCTTCTGCGGATCCTCGTAATAGAAGCGGGCGTAGGGATAGAGGGCGGCCGTGTAGGGGCCGCAGGCCTGGGCGGCCTGCCCCGCCGAGGCGAACAGCCAGCCCGCGATCAGGGTGCGCATCATGGGCTGGATGGTGGCGGCTGGAGGGCATGGCGTCCAGCCCCGGGCGACTGCGACAATCCCACCCCCATGCTGAAGTTCGACCTCCTCAAGACCGAAGGCCGTGCCCGCCGCGGCACGCTCACGCTCAACCACGGTGTCGTGCAGACGCCCATCTTCATGCCCGTGGGCACCTATGGCACGGTCAAGGGCGTCACGCCGCGTTCGCTGCAGGAGATGGGCGCCCAGATCATCCTGGGCAACACCTTCCACCTGTGGATGCGGCCGGGCCTGGACGTCGTCAAGCAGTTCGGCGGCCTGCACCGCTTCGAGAGCTGGAACAAGCCCATCCTGACCGACTCCGGCGGCTTCCAGGTCTGGAGCCTGGGCGCCATGCGCAAGATCAGCGAAGAGGGCGTCAAGTTCGCCTCGCCCGTCAATGGCGACAAGCTGCTGCTGACCCCCGAGGTCAGCATGCAGATCCAGACCATCCTCAACTCCGACATCGTCATGCAGTTCGACGAGTGCACGCCCTATGAAAGCAAGGGCGTGCTGACGACGGAGCGCGAGGCCAGGCAGTCGATGGAGCTCAGCCTGCGCTGGGCCAGGCGCTGCATCACCGAGTTCGACCGTCTGGAGAACCCGAACGCGCTGTTCGGCATCGTGCAGGGCGGCATGTACACCCACCTGCGCGACGCCTCGCTGGCGGGCCTGGCCGAGCTGGACCTGCCGGGCTATGCCATCGGCGGCCTGTCGGTGGGCGAGCCCAAGGCCGAGATGCAGCGCATCCTCGAGCACACCGGCCACCAGCTGCCCGCGAACAAGCCGCGCTATCTGATGGGCGTGGGCACACCGGAGGACCTGGTGGAAGGCGTGTCCCAGGGCATCGACATGTTCGACTGCGTGATGCCCACCCGCAATGCGCGCAACGGCCATCTGTTCACGCGCTTCGGCGACCTGCGCCTGCGCAACGCCCGCTACAAGGCGGACGAGAAGCCGGTCGACGAGACCTGCAGCTGCGAATGCTGCCAAGGCTTCAGCCGCGCCTATCTGCACCACCTGGACCGCTGCGGCGAGATGCTCGGCCCCATGCTGACCAGCGTGCACAACCTGCACTACTACCTGAACCTGATGCAGGAGATTCGCGACGCGCTGGACGCTGGCCGCTTCGAGGCCTGGCGGGCGCAATTCCACGCCGACCGGGCGCGTGGGGTGTGAAGCTGCCCCTCGCCCAATCTCGCGCCGCTGAACGCGGGCGAGCCTGGTCGGTCCTGCGGACCGCGTGGCCGACAGAGCGGCCACTCTTCGGCAGGCACGACAAGTCCTCAGGACTTGCTGTGTCCGGCCTCAGCCCCCGAGGGGACGGCGATGCTCGCGGCCTCGAGCCGCGAGCACATCGCCCAAGCGGGCCGGCTCGGGAGCGGCCCAGCGCTCGGCCCGGAATACCCGGGACAGCTGATTTGAATAAACGTTCGGCGGCCCCAAGATAGCGGCATGCTGAAAGCCCTCATCGCTCCGCTGCGCTGGTTGATCCGGGTCGTCCTGGCCATCCTCATCCTGTTCGAGGAGTGGGGCTGGGAGCCGCTGCGGCGCGTCTTCGCGCTGATCGCCAAGCTGCCGGTCATCCGCCAGATCGAGGTCCTGCTCAAGCGCCTGCCGCCGCGCTGGGCCTTTGTCGTGCTGGTGCTGCCCAGCCTGCTCATCCTGCCCATCAAGCTGGCCGCGGTGTGGCTGGTTGCCAAGGGCCACGCGCTGCTGGGCGTGGGCGTCATCATCGCGGCCAAGCTGTTCGGCACCGCCCTGCTGGCCTGGCTGTTCCAGCTCATCCAGCCGGCGCTGATGCAGCTGCCCTGGTTCGCCCGCTTCTATCTGCGCTGGACGGCCTGGAAGGCCGACCTGCTGGCCTGGGTGAGAGCCAGCAGCGTCTGGCGCACGGCGCGGGCCGTCAAGCTGAGGGTGAAGCGCCTCTTCAGGCGCGGACGAGCGGCGCAACCACCGGCCTGAACTGCAGCCGGCGTTCGCGCTGGGCGTCGATCTCGGAGCGGATGGTTGCCAGCTCGGCCTGGCGCTCGTCGCGGTAGAAGAGGTTGTAGGCCTCGAAGGGAATCAGCCGCCCGTCGGGCCGCGCGATGTGGATGCAGCTCTTCTTCAGCGCGCGGATGTCCAGCGACTGGGCGTCCATGAACTGCACGATCAGGACGCGGAAGACGTCGCGGTAGCTGAGCTGGGGCGCATCAATCTTGGGCAGGCAGCACAGCAGCTCGGACAGGCAGTTGGACTGGCTCTCGGGCGAATGGTTGGTGGAGAACAGCTTGAAGACCGAGGCCTTCAGCGCCGGATCGCCCTCGAAGACGATGGTGCTGCGGTCACCGCTCAGCAGCGTGGCGGAATCGAGGTAACGCGTCAGCGGCACCAGGCCCCCTTCTGCGTCCTGGCTGCGAAGCGCGTAGGCCATGGCCAGCGTGTCGGGGTTGCAGGGCACGGGCAGCACGTCGGCCGGCGTGAAGACGCCACTCTGCTCGGCGATGCGGCGGCGCAACTCGCTGACGGTGAGGCGGTGTTTCGCCGCGTCGTAGGCTTCGACACGGCCGGCGTTCTGAATGGGCTGCAGCGTCACGCCGCGCACGCAGCCGAAGGACTGGCCGTGACGGATCACGTCACCGATCTCGTCGTCGTTGACGCCGCGCTTGACGGTCATGACCAGGGTCGTCGACAGGTCCAGCGCGTCCAGCCTGGAGAGTGCTTCTTCATGCGGTCGCCGCAAGTCGGCGCCGCGCAGGTCCATCAACGCCTCGCGCCGCAGCGAGTCGAATTGCAGATAGATCTCCAGCCCCGGCGCATAGCCCGCCAGCCTTTCGGCAAAGGCCGCATCCTGGGCGATGCGCAGCCCATTGGTGTTGACCATCAAGTGCTTGATGGGCCGGGCCTTGGCAGCATCGAGGATGTCGAAGAACTGCGGATGCAGCGTCGGTTCGCCGCCCGAGATCTGCACGACGTCGGCCTCGCCTTCGCTGGCGACGATGGCGTCCAGCATGGCGACGACTTCCTCCATCGAGCGATGCGTCAACCGCTCCGGCCCGGAAGCCGCGTAGCAGGTCGGGCAGCGCAGATTGCAGTGGTCACTGATCTCGACGATGGACAAGCAGCTGTGCTGCATATGGTCGGGGCAGAGGCCGCAGTCGTAGGGGCAGCCGTACTTCATCGGTGTGGCGAAGCGCTGCGGCATCTCGGGCGGCTTGACGAAGACCTCGCGGCACTGGCGGTAGTACGCCGCGTCGTCGCTGACCAGCACGCGCTCGCTGCCATGGGCCGGGCACCATTTGTCCATGTAGACGTGGTCGTCCTTGATGAGGATCTTGGCCTCGCAATGCCTCAGGCAGGTCGTGCAGACCGACTGCGTCGTGTCGTAGAACAGATAGGGGCGGATCTTGCGGTTCATGGCGTGGCCAGGGCGGGTTGGCGCCAGGCGCGGGCGGTGATGGGGGCGTAGAGGCCAAGCGCGACCAGGCAGGTCCACTGGATGCCGGACAGGCCCAGCGGCCAGGCGACCGGCACGGGCTTCAGGAATTCGACGAGGAAGCGCCAGAGCAGATAGCTGCAGAGGAAGAGCTTGAAGGCCAGGCCCGGTGTGGCGAAGCGGGCGCGGTGCAGCGCCAGGCCCAGGGCCAGCACGACGGCGATCTCGTAGAGCTGGGTGGGATGGCGCGGCACGCCGTCGCCGAAATCCACACCCCAGGGCAGGGTCGTCGGCAGGCCATAGGTGTCGTCATGCAGGCCGGCGAGGAAGCAACCCACGCGGCCGATGGCGAGGCCGACGGCGATGGGCAGCACCATGGCGTCGCCGGTGCTGCGCGTCTGGCCGGTCAGCTGCTTGGCAAGCTCGACGCCGATGAGGCCGCCCAGCAGGCCGCCGACGATGCTCTGACCCGGAAAGATGAGCTGGCCGCCTTGCCAGAGGGCCAAGGCGATGTCGGGCCGCTCGATGAGGAAGACGAGTTTGTTGCCCAGGGCCGCACCGATCAGCAGGCCGACGAGGACGCCGAAATTGCCCGGCGCCAGCGCGCCACCGCGCGACTGCTGCCGCAGCGATCGGCGCCACATCGCCGCGCCGAGGGCCATGCCGGCATAGGCGAAGGCGCTGTGGGCCCAGGCGGCACTGACGGTGTCGGCAATCAATCGTCGCTGCGGGACATCTTGAGCAGCTTGCGCACGCACAGCCACGCGAGCACGCCGCCGATCAACAGGCTGGGTAGGGAGATGAAGAGGATGGCGCCCGCAAAGCCCTCGTGACGCGGTGGCGCGATCACCTCGGGCAGGGCCATCACGGTGAAGACGCCGCCGCACAGGCCCGCCAGGCCGAAACCCAGCGTGGCGATGATCAGCACGCCCACCAGCACGATGCGGCCGAACGGGGTGCGGGCGTCACTCACGCTGCCGCTCCTGCCAGCAGCCCCTGCACCTGCGTCTTCAGGGCGTCGGGCGACACCGCCGCCGGTGCCATGGCCTCGCCCACCGTCAGGCTGACCGGGCTCCAGATGCCACGCCGCAGCGGCTTGACCATGGCCTTGCCGTCTTCCACGCGCGAGAAGAAGCTGCCCCAGAGATTGCCCAGGGCCATCGGGATGACGGGTACTTCGGGCATGCCTTCGATGAGCTTCATGACACCGCCCTTGAAGGGCTGCAGCCCGCCGTCGCGTGTCAGGGCGCCCTCCGGGAAGATGCAGACCATCTCGTCGTCCTTCAACACCGCGCGGGCGGCGGCGAAGGCGGCTTCGTAGGTGGCCGGGTCGGACTTCTGCGAGGCGATCGGGATGGCCTTGGCCAGCTTGAACATCCAGCCCAGCACCGGGATCTTGAAGATCTGGTGGTCCATCAGGAAGCGGATGGGGCGCGGGCTGGCGGCCATCAGCAGCACGGCGTCGACGAAGGACACGTGGTTGCAGACCAGCACGGCCGGGCCGGTCGTCGGGATGCGCTCGTCGTTGACGACCTTGAAGCGGTAGATGATGCGCGTCAGCACGAAGGCCGCGAAGCGCAGCAAATACTCCGGCACGATGAGGAAGATGTAGAAGGCCACGACGGCGTTGGCGATGCCGACGGCCAGGAAGATCTGCGGAATCGTCAGGCCCGCGCCCAGCATGGCGCCGGCGATGACCGAGCTGGCGATCATGAAGACAGCGTTCAGGATGTTGTTGGCCGCGATGATGCGGGCGCGGTGGCTGGGTTGGGCGCGCAGCTGGATGAGCGCATACATGGGCACGCTGTACAGGCCGGCGAACAGGGCCAGCAGCGTCAGGTCGGCCAGCACGCGCCAGTGCGCGGTCACGCTCAGGAAGGTGCTGACGCTGTAGGGCTCGCTGGCGGGCAGGCCGGTGGCGGCGAAGTACAGGTCGATGGCGAACACGCTCATGCCGATGGCGCCCAGCGGCACCAGGCCGATCTCGACATGGCGCTTGGACAGCATCTCGCACATCAGCGAGCCGATGCCGATGCCGATGGAGAACACGGCCAGCAACAGCGACGCGACCTGCGGGCTGCCATGCAGCACTTCCTTGGCGAAGGCCGGGAAGTTGCTGAGGAAAACGGCGCCGAAGAACCACATCCACGAGATGCCCAGCAGGGAGCGGAACACCGCCACGCCTTCGTGGGCGAGCTTGAGGTTGCGCCAGGTCTCGGTGAAGGGGTTCCAGTTGATGACCAGATTCGGGTCGGTCGACGGGCTGGCGGGAATCGCCTGCGCCGTCACGCGGCCGGCAACCGCCAAGGCCAGGCAGGCCCAGGCCACATGCTGGGGGCCGACGACGGGCGTGTCGACCAGGATGCCGCCGGCCAGCTGGCCGAGCAGGATGGCCACGAAGGTGCCCATCTCCACCATGCCGTTGCCGCCGGTCAGTTCGCGCTCGTTGAGCTGCTGCGGCATGTAGGCGTACTTGACCGGGCCGAACAGCGTCGAGTGCAGGCCCATCAGGAAGACGCAGAGCAGCAGTGCCGGCACATTGGTGGCGTAGAAGCCCCAGGACGCGATCACCATGATGGCGATCTCCAGGCTCTTCACCAGCTGCATCAGCCGCGCCTTGTCGTGCTTGTCGGCGAGCTGGCCGCTGGTGGCCGAGAACAGCACATAGGGCAGGATGAACAGGGCCCCGATGACCAGGCCCGCCATCTTGGACGGCAGCCAGTCCAGCTGCAGCTGGTAGGTGATCATCAGCGTGAACGCGAACTTGAAGACGTTGTCGTTGGCGGCGCCGAGGAACTGCGTCCAGAAGAAGGGCGCGAAGCGGCGTTGCTTCAACAGCGCGAACTGATTCGGATGTTCTTGGCTCATTGCTTGATGAGTTGGGGTGACTGGGACAGGCCGGTGCGCTGGGTCCACGCGAACATCGAGTCCACGGTGACCGTGTCGATATGACTCGTGAAACGACGCGCGCTCGGATGATCGTCGAAAGCGATGTTGGCGCGAGTCAGGCGTCCCCCTAGGCGGGTCAGCGTGGACAGGTGCAGGTCGGTGGGCTGGTAGCCCTGGGCCTGCAGCCAGTCCTGTGCCGCGCGCCGGCTGACCACGCCCGGGGCCGCCGCGCCGGCCAGCGTCTCCAGCACCCACTGGTTGCTTTGCTGGTATTTGCTGCCGTAGGCATAGGCCACCATGCTGTAGCGGCGCTCGTTGAAGCGCACCACGCGGCCGTTGTCGGTCAGCACGGGCAGCAGGGCCTGCTGCAGCTCGGGCTTGAGGACGACGAAGGCGGCCTCGTAGCGGTAGGGGTCGTCGAGGAAGAATTCACCCAGGCCCTGGCGGTACACGGCGGCGTGGTCGGTGCCGCAGTGGTTGAGCTTGTGCACGACGCGCCAGACGGCCGGTTGCTGGCTGGCGTCCCTGTAGACGAAGCCGAGATGCGACCACTGCAGGCCGTATTTGGACAGGTCCTGCCCGGCGCGCGCCAGCAGCACGACCTGGGCGCCGCTGGCATCGAGCTGGCGGGCCGTGGCCTGGGCCAGGTTCAGCCCCTGCTCGATCTGGCGGGTCGTCGGCTGCTTCTCGTCGCAGGGGCGGCCGGCGTGGGCGGTCGTCGCGACGGCGAGCGCCGCCGCGGCAAGGACGGGCTTCAACGGCTGATCTGCTCGTTGTAGAGCAGGGCTTTGCCGATCTCGCTGGGGATGAAGGCGATGACCTCGCCGGCGGCGGACAGGATGGTGCCGGCACCGATGACCGAGACCGTGACGACGGTGCCGGTCGATATGACGACGCCTTCGACCAATTTGCCCGCGGCCTTGACGCTGATGCGCACGCCATCCGAGACGCGTTCCAGCACCCAGACCGTCGCGCCGGCAACGACTTCGACGCTGACGACCACCAGCGTTGCGCCGGCCGACAGGATGCCCGCCGGGATGGCGCTGAGCGCGACGCCGGTGGCGCTGACCGCGCCTATCGACAGCGCGACGGGGGCCAGTGACACGGCCACGCTGGCCTCGGACAGGCTGGCGTCGGCCTGGGCGGGCCAGGCGGCGCACAGCGCGAGGCTGAGCAGGGCGGGCCGGGCAAGGCGTCGAAGGGCGGCGGTGTGAGGCATGGCGATGAACGCTTGTGCAGCAGAGGTGGCAGCGATCTTGCGCGATGCCGCAGGCGGGCACTCGGGAATAGTTCCGAGGCGCATGGCAAGCGCCGGCCGGTAGCGTGTGGCGACACCCCGGCGGCTGGTTAGGATGCCTCGCATGCCTGCTCCCGCCCCCGAATCGTCGTCGCGTCTTGCCGTTGGCTCGCAGCCGGTGAACCGGCGTACGCGGCAGCTGCAGCCGTCCGGCAGCGAAGAGCGGCCCGAGGTCGTCCAGCAGCGCCAGCAGCAGTTGCGCGCGCGCCATGAGCTGGGGCGTCCGCTGGCTGCCGGTCCGCGCCCCGTGACGGCGGCGCCTCTGCCCATGACCGCGCGCGTGCAGGCGGGTGTCGGTGTGGCTTCGCTGTCGGGAGCCTTGTTCGTGGGCCAGCCGGTGCTGGTGGGCGTGCTGGTCGTCGTCGGCACGGCGGGCCTGGCCTGGGCCGCGCGCGGCGTGTGGCGCCAGCGTCTGGCGCCGGGCGAGTCGGGCCAGGAGGCGCTGCTGTCGAGTGCGGACCTGCAGGCCCTGGACCAGTTGCTGGCGCGCGCCGCGCCGCAGATGCCAGCGCCGGCCAGGGATGCGTTGAAGGCCATCAAGCAGAGCCTGGAGCTGACCCAGCAACCGGGATTCCTGGGCAGCCTGGCCATGCAGGATCGGTCCTTTGTGCAGCTGTGCGTGGCTCGCTATCTGCCCGACAGCCTGGAGGCCTATCTGGGCATCCCGGTGGCACAGCGCGCGCTGCCGCTGGCCTCGGGGGAGCCCAGCGCCGATGCGGCCCTGGTCCAGCAGTTGGCGACGCTGCATGAAGGCCTGCAGAGGCGCTTGCAGCCGCTGCAGGACCAGGCGGGTGAGGCGCTGTTGCGCCAGCAGCGCTTCCTGGACGTGAAATCCCGCGAATAGCCTCAGTCTTCCTGCTGGGTGCCGCGCGCGTTCGATTGTTCGAGCAGATCGGCCTCATGGCGGTCGCGCAGGGTCTTGGCCAGCGTGAAGGTGGTCGAGACCAGGAAGAGCCAGGACACGGCCAGGTAGCGCTTGGTCCAGTCGTCCATCTGCATGCGCCACAGGCCCCAGGCCGTCAGCGCCAGCGCGGCGACGAGGGCGATCCAGACCATCATGACCCAGCCCTGGGTGTCCACCTGGCCGTCGCGGTTGTCGCGCTGGGTCTTGGCCACGGCGAAGCAGGCGAACACCGAGAAGAACAGGCCGATGGCGAGGAAGGCGCGGTCCAGGTCCTGGCCGGGTGCACCGAACACGCCCCAGGCGCAGGCGATCAGCGCCAGCACAAAGGAGGTCCAGACCTGGAGGCGCCAGGCGTTGGTGTCGCGTTGCATGACGAAGCGGGTGGCCATGGAAAGTTCTTTCTTCAGCGTGAGTAAGTGATGGGCAGCGATCTTGAGGGAAGCCCGTGGGCGCGACCTAGGGAATAGTGCCGAGGCGCGTGGCAAGAGTCGCAAAGTAGCGCCTCATGACACCGTTGCCCCCTCGAAATGGGGGCGGGTGGCGAAGACGACCGGTGACAGCCGGGCCCCGCGCCAGTGGGCGGCGCGCTTGAGCGCGAGGTCGAAAAGCAGCGGGTTGTGCTCGCGCAGGCGGTCGAGTGGGGCAGCATCGTCCGCATCCAGCAGGCCGGCGCTGACCAGGGCCGGCAGGCGGATGGCGGCCGGGATGCCGGGCAAGGGGTAGTCGGAACCATGCAGCAGCCACGGATGCCAGTCGGCCCGCGTCATCAGCATGCGCGCCACCTCGGGCCCGCGGTTGGCCTGCAGCACCACGGACACATCGCCCAGCAGGCGGCCACCCCAGTCCTCGTCCATCAGCCGCGCGAACAGCGAGAAAGCCGACACGAGGCGGGGGCGCTTGAGGTCCGTGTCCAGCGCGGTACCCAGCGAGGCGCAATGCGCGACGACGACACGAACGCCCTGCTCGAGCGCCGCGCGCACCAGCAGCGGGTTGCCCAGCTCGGCACGGCCGGCGCCGGGCACGGCGTGCTCCTCGCCGCAGTGCACGATGACGGGCAAGCGGGCCGCGGCCAGGCGTTCGTAGAAGGGACGCAGCCGGCGGTCGCGCAGGTCGATGTTCATGCTGGAGGGCAGCCACTTCAGTGCGACGGTGCCACCGGCCAGGGCCGCGTCCAGCCGCGCCAACGCGTCGGGCCGGTAGGGATGGATGGAAGCCACCCAGGCGAAGCGATCCGCATGGGCCGCGGCGACACCGGCGGCATAGGTGTCGGGCACATGGAAGGTGGTGTGGGCCGCCTGCGCGCGGCCGGCCTCGTCGCAGGCCTGGTCGAAGGCGAACAGCATCCAGCGCGCGCCGACGGGGAAGTCGTCGGCCAGGGCGCGCAGGCGCTCGACATAGGCGCGGTCGACGCTGGGCGCATCGGCCGGCACGCAGGCCGCGTTCAGGATGAAGCGCTTGCGCAGCATCTCGACCGGGTGCCACCACTGGCTCAGCTGGGCGTTGACCGAGCAGCCCGAGCCCGAGTCGCCGGTGCCGAGCAGATGGGTGTGCACGTCCCAGAGCTGGGCCGGATCCAGGCCTTCGAAGGTACGCGCCAGCAGCGGCTTCAAGTCGTCGGGAATGCCGCTGCGGCAGGGATTGAGCAGACCGGCGCGGGCCGGGCCGGCGAGGGAGGTGAACAGGCCGGCAGCGGCGCCGCAGCACAGCAGGTGGCGTCGTGTGAGCATGGGTCAGCCGCTGATGCGTTCGTGGTGGAACAGGGCCTTGCCTGATTCGTTGGGAATGAAGGCCAGTGCCCGGCCCGCAGCCGACAGCAAGGCGCCGGTGGACATGGCCGTGACGCAGACGACGGCGCCCGGCGCGATCAACACGCCGTCGAGCAGGCGACCAGCGATGCGCACACTGAAGCGGGCGCCATCGGACGGCCTTTCCAGCAGCCAGCTGAAGCCATCGCCTTCCTCGTAGACGCCGATCACGCTGAGGACCGCGCCTTCGGCGAGCAGCAGCTGCGGCGTCAATCGCGTCGACACGCCGCCGGCGTTGAGCAACGCTGCCGACAGCATGGCGGTTGGCAGGGTGCTGGCCACCGAGTCGGCGGTGTTGGGACTTTGGGCCTGCGCCGTGGTGGCGAGGCTCAGGGCGAGAGTCAAGGCAAGCAGGGGTTTCATCGGGCGTCCTGTGGAGAGCGGCGCGATGTTCAGCGCTGGGAGGCCGCGGCGACCTTGGAAATCCGGCACGGCAGCGTGCGGCGGACCGGCGGGTGCCGTCATGCGCTACCGTCGCGCCATGTCGAGCACGCAAACCCTCGTGGCCCTGATCAAGGCCGAGTTGAAGACGCGCGGCCTCAGCTATGCCGAGCTGGCGCGCGAGCTGGAGCTGTCGGAATCCAGCGTCAAGCGCATGCTGGCGCCGGGCGGCGAGATGCCGCTGTCACGCGTGGACGAGATCTGCCGCGTGCTGGGCCTGGAGTTCGCCGAGCTGGCGGCACGCCTGGTGCGCGAGACGCCGACCCAGCGCGAGCTCAGCCTGGAGCAGGAGAAGGCCGTCGTCGCCGACCCCAAGCTGCTGCTGGTGGCCATCTGCTGCCTGAGCCAGTGGCCGCTGGAGAACATGCTGACGCGCTATCGCATGGCCGAGGCCGAGATCGTCGCGGCCCTGGCCCAGCTGGACCGCCTGGGCGTCATCGAGCTGCGGCCGCACAACCGCTACAAGCTCAAGGTGGCCAAGACCCTGCGCTGGCGACCGCAAGGCCCGGTCATGCAGTTCTTCCGCGAGCGCGTGATGGCCGACTTCTTCGCCGGCGGCTTCGACGGCGATGGCGAGCTGCTGACCCTGGTGCACGGCGAGTTCGGTGCCGGCCATGCCCGCGAGCTGGCGGAGCGGCTGCAGCGCGCCGCTGACGACTTCGCGCGCCAGCACCTGCTGGACCAGAAGCTTCCCGCCTCCGAGAAGCGGCCCTACAGCGTCGTCATCGGCTTGCGGTCGTGGATCTTCGAGGCCTTCCGGGATCTGGAACGGCCTGGACTGGGTCAGCGCAAGGGTTAGATCGACTGTCGAGCCAGCCTTTCGCTGGCCCTTCTCACCAGAACTCCCAACGCCCGGTCGCGATGACCCAGATGCCGAGCAGGCCGTTGGTCACCGCGTGGGCGACGACGGCCGTCCACAGCTTGCCGCTGCGGCGATAGAGCCAGGCATAGGCCAGGCCCGCGACGACGGCGGCCAGCCACAGCGTGTGGGCCAGCGTGAAGACGAAGGTCGACAGCGCGATGGCCTTGAGGCCCACCGTCTGCGGGTCTACACGCTCGAAACCGGGGTGCTGCACCCAGCGCATCAAAAAGCTGCGCCAGAACAGCTCCTCCATGACGGGCACGACGAGGGCGGCGCCGACGAGGCGCAAGGCGATCAGCGTCCAGATGGGCTGGCCGTTGGCGTCCAGCGGCACGAAGCTGGCGGTGGCCGAGCCGAGTTGCATCCAGGGCGCGTCCAGCTGAATCCAGATGGCGAAGACGGCGATGCCGACGACGACCGCCCAGCCCGTCTCGTGGGCGGTAGGCAGGTTCTGCCGCGCCAGCTCGCCATAGCCACGCCAGTACCAGGCCAGCAGGCCGGCGACGACCAGGGTCTGGGCGCCATAGATCCAGCGCGCATCCAGGCCCAGGTCCGCGGGCAGATAGCCCCGCAGGGCCAGGAAGGCCATGAAGACGAGGAAGGGAATGCAGCGGGCGAGGGCGGCGGCGCTGAACGGGGGCGTGTCGGCAGGCATCAGGGCCCAGCTTAAGGCCAGGTCGTGACGGGCCGAGGCGCCAACACCCCCAAGCCTCAGGGGGCCAGCAGCCCCGTCTTGAAGGCCACGAAGACGCCGTTGGTCCAGCCGAAGCCATCCTGTGTCTCGTACTCGCCGCCGCCGCCGGGCTTGTCTTCGGCGACGTCGTACTTCTCCAGCAGCCGGCCGGTCGCGAGGTAGACGCGATGCACGCTGGCACACCAGCGCGAAGCGATGTCGCGAGCCAGGGCCGTGCTGCCGTAGCGGGCCAGGCCGAGGGCGGCCATCCACTGCAGCGGGGCCCAGCCGTTGGGGGCGTCCCACTGTTGTCCGGTCACGAGAGCCGTCGTCAGCAGGCCGTTGGCGCCGAGCAGATGACGCTGCACCTGGGCGGCCATGGCGTCGGCCTGGGCGGGCGATGCCATGCCGAGATACAGGGGCACGAGAGCGGCGGCGGTCAGCGGGCGTGGATCGGCGGCCTGGCGCCAGTTCAGGTCGGCGAAATGGCCGGCATCGGAGCGCCAGAAGCGCGTCTGCAGCAACTGGCGGCGCGCGGCGGCACGGGCCTCGAAGGCGCGGGCGGTGGCGGTGTCGCCGCTGCGCGTGGCGCCGAGCGCAATCGCGTTCTCCAGCCCGGCCAGCAGCGCATTCAGGTCGACGGGCGCCAGCGCTGTCGTCTCGATGGTCGCGATGTCGGCGGGATCGGCGCACCAGCGGCCGGAGAAGTCCCAGCCGCTCTCGGCGCCGGCGCGCAGGTCGCGCCAGACGTCGGTCGGTGTGCGACCTTTGGCGGCCTCGGCCGTCAGCACGTCCTCGCGCCAGCTCTCCTCGCGCGGCGTGCAGCGGTCGTCCCAGTAGCGGTTGAGCAGAGCGCCGTCGGCCGTGCGCACCACGCGGCGGTGGGCCTGGCCGGGTGCCAGCGTGGCCTCGCCGGCCATCCAGAAGGCGTGCTCGGTCTTCAGCGACTGCAGATGGGTGGCGAAGCCGGCCGCGGGGTCGTCGGCGTGCAGCAGCTCGACCATGCGGAAGAAGAAGGGCGGCTGGCTGCGGCTCAGCATGTAGCTGCGGCTGCTGTTGGGGATGAAGCCGTGGGTGGCGATCAGGTGGGCGAAGTTGGCGAGCATGTGCTCGGCCAGGTCGCGCCGGCCATCGGCCACCAGGCCCAGCATCGTGAAATAGCTGTCCCAGTAGTAGAGCTCGCGGAAGCGCCCACCGGGCACCACGTAAGGCTGGGGCAGGGCCAGCAGGCTCTCGCCCTCCTGGGCCTGGGGGTGCTCGCGCACCAGCAGCGGCCACAGGGCGCGGATGTGCTCTCGGATGCCCAGTCGCGGGCCGACGGGGGCGTCATGCCCGGGCAGCTCGAAATGGGCGTGCACGAAGTCGGGCAGCGAGAAGCCGGGCAGGCGGCGCTCGGCCTCGAAGCGGGCGCGGATCAGCGAAGGCGCGGTCTTGGGCCGGGCGTCGACAAAGCTCTTGCCGTCGCCGAAGACGCGCGTCATCTGCACGGCGACGAAGAGCTCGCCATAGAGCTCATGGGGTGTGGCGGCCGCCGCGTGGGCGGGGGCGACCGCATGGGTGGGCGCGACCGCAAGGAGGTGGCGCGAGGAAGACGAAGTCATGACGCGAGATGCCGGCGCAGCCGGGTGAGCGAGACCGCCAGGACCACGACGGGCACCAGCAGCAGGCCGAAGGCGGTGGTGCCGTCGAAGGCGACGAAGAGGCGGCCGGTGATGAAGCTGCCGAGCGTGCCGCCAAGGGCCGAGAAGACGACGATGAGGCCGGTCATGGCCGCGTGCTGGCGCTGCGGCAGCGCACTCAGCATGGCGGAATTGATGGCCGGGTAGATGGGTGCCAGCAGCAGGCCGGTCAGCGGCAGCAGATAGGCCGCCGGCGGGGCGTTCAGCCAGCCGATGTCGCCGGTCAGCGGCTGCGCGCCTTTCGCCATCGGCAGCGCGACGAGGATGAGCGCGGCAATGCCGACCAGGCAGGCGATGACGACGGCGAACCAGCCCAGGCGGCCGATGACGGCCGCGCTGGTCAGGCGCCCCAGCGCGGTGGTGGCCGGCATGATGACTGCCAGGCCCACGCTCATGGCCGTCGGCAGGTGCAGCACCTCGTTGTTGAAGCTGGGCAGCCAGGTCGAGATGCCCTGCTCGATCAGCACGTACAGAAACGCCGACAACAGGAAGACGACCACCAGCGCCATCTTCAGCAGCGGCGCCATCGCGACGAGATCCTGGCGCAGCGTCGTGTCCGAGGACTGGATGGGCCCTTCGTCCAGCGGGCTGAACAGCAGCAGCGCGAAGGCGCCGGCGGCCAGCGCTGCGAGGATGTTGTAGACCTGCAGCCAGGCCTGTCCCTGCGAGTGCGCCGCCTGGCTGAACAGCAGGAAGCCGCCCAGCACGCCGACCATGAAGAGGCCTTCGAGCAGGTTGGTGAAGCGCGCATGGCCGGCGCGGTCTTGCGTGACCAGGCCGATCATGGAATAGGCCGAGACCTTGACCAGGGCGAAGCCCGCGCCCAGGGTGCAGAACAGCAGCTTGATGGCCCAGAAGGCCGACAGCAGCGGCATGGCCAGGCAGGCCGCGCCCACGGCCGCGAGGGCCAGCAGCATCGCGCGCTTGAGGCCGAGGCGCGGCAGCAGCGAGGCGACAAGGAAGGACGTGACCGCGATGGGCAGGTCCTTCCACGCGTCCAGCAGGGCCGCCTCGGCGCGGGGCACGCCCAGGGTCTGCACGACCAGCAGGTTGACCGCCCCCACGCTGTTCAGCAGGGCGCCGAACAGCATATAGGTCAGGATGATGGCGAGCCTGATGCGCAGGCCGCCGCTCGACAGGGAGACTGCGGGAGTGGTGGTCATGTCGAGTGGGGCGTTGAGTTCAGGCGTCGCCATCTTGGCGCTTCCTCAGAACTGGAAGCCGACGCTCAGCTCGTAGGCCCGGCCGAACAGCGGCCGTGCGAGGAAGACGCCGTCCTGGCCCACGCCCTGGCCCGGCACGCGGAAGTTGCCTTCCGTCAGGCCGACCTTGTTGGTCAGGTTGGTGCCGGTCAGGCGCACTTCCAGGCCGTTGTCCATGGAGAACACGGCGCCCGCGTCGAGGGTGCGGTAGGCCGGCAGCTTCAGCGTGTTGGTCTGGTCGGCGAAGCGCTCGCCGACATGGCTGAAGGTGGCGAAGGTGCGCAGCTGGCCGAAGCCGGTCTGGGTCTGCCAGCTCGGCGTCAGGCGGGCCTGGAACTTTGGCGCGCGCTCGACGCGGTTGCCGCTGAACTGCTGGAAGTCCTTGTACTTGGCGTCCTGCAGATTGCCGGTGGCGGCGATCTCGAAGCCATAGCCTGGGCGAAGCGCCAGTTCGAACTCGACACCGTTGGCCTTGCTGTTGGGGCGCAGCACGACATTGCCGGCATTGGTGAACTGCTGGGTCTGCGAGTTGGTCAGCTTGTTGGCATAGGCCGTCAGGAAGGCGCTGTAGAGCTTGGTGGCGGTCTTCAGGCCGACTTCGAACTGCGTGATGTCCTCGACCGAATCCTTGCTCTCGTTGGCGCCGCGGCCGCGCAGCACGTCGAAGTCGGGCAGGCGGTGGCCCTTGTTGACGCGCACGAAGGCGCTGAAGTCACGCGTGAAGGCGTAGTTGGCGCCGCCGGTGAAGGAGGAACGGCTCAGCTTGCTGTCGATCAGCGTATTCGTGCCGTTGAAGTAGGCCAGGTTGTTGTTGTAGATCGTCGTCGGGTCGGCATCGAGGTCACCGTTGCTGACGTTGGCGATGGTGCCGGTGATGCGCTGGGTCTCGCGGCGGGCGCCGAGGTCGACGCGCAGCTCCTTGCTCAGCTGCCATTCGTCGGCGATGAAGAAGGCGCGGGTGTTGCCGCTGTAGCTGGCGTCCAGGTCGAAGGAGAAGGGCGGCGAGACATAGCCGTTGCGCGAGGCCTTGACGCCGTTGTCCAGCATCACGTCGACGAGGCGGGCATGGGACTGCACCGTCATCAGCTGGGCCTGGCCCAGGGTCCAGACGTCGTGGGAGCTGTAGCCGGCCAGGTACAGGCCCAGGGTCAGGTTGTTGCCCGGGGCGATCTCGCGGGACAGGCGGGTCTCGTTGCTGGTCGAACGCAGCGCCTTGTCGACGGCCCACATGCCGTTGACGATGACGGGCGTGCTGCCGGTGACCGTGCCGCCGCCGTTGGTGAAGGTGGCGGTGCCGGTGGTGGCAGCCCTGCCTGCGGCGGCCACGACTGCCGCGTCACCGTTGGCCGCGGCGACCTGCGAGGCGATGTAGCTGGACAGCGTCTGCGGGTTGGCACCCGAGAACAGCGCGTACGTCGGCGTGTCGCCCGTCGTGTGGCTGAGCTTGTTGGTCAGCGTCCAGTCGCCGAGCTTGGTGTCGAGGTTGGCGCCATAGGTCTGCACGTCGGCGCCGCGGCCGTCGGCCAGGTCCTTGGTGACGGTGCTGCGCTGGATCTCGGGCTTGCCGTTGGGCAGGGTGCGGCCCGTGGCGCGGCCCGTCTCCAGCACGATGTTGCGCAGCTCGTTGCCGTAGAAATAGTCCTTCAGCGCATCGAAGCCGGGATAGCTGGAAGCGCTCTTGCCGTCGGCCGAGCCCACCACCGGGATGGCCGTGAAGAAGGCATTGCGGTCATGCAAGGCGCGGGCATAGAGCTGCAGGCTGCCGTTGTCGAGCTTGCGGCTCAGCATGACGCTGGCCTGGCCGCCGCTGTCGGCGGGGAACTGCGTGTCGCGCACGCCGTCGCTCTCGCGCCAGAAGCCGCCGACCATGATGTTCCACTGGTCGCTGAGCTTGCCGGCATAGACGCCGTCGACGCGCTTGAGGTTGCCGGTGCCCGTCGTCACGCGCAGGCCGGCCTCGGGGTTGCGGCCGTCCTTCTGGATGAAGTTGACCGTCACGCCGGGCTGGCCGCTGCCGAAGATGGGGCTGGGGCCGCCGCGCAGCACTTCCATGCGGTCGATGGTGTCGTCCAGGCGGAACAGCTGGGAGTGCTCGAAGAAGCTCAGCGTGGGCAGGTGGTACAGCGGCGCGCCGTTGAGCTGGAAGGTCGAGTAGGGGCCGTCGCCGGGCGTCGGGAAGCCGCGCACGCGGATGTTGGCGCCGGCCTGGCCGCCGGACGTTTCGACGAAGACGCCGGGCACGGTCTTCAGGATGTCGGCCGTGCTGGTGGGCGCGGCCTGCTTGATCTGTTCCTCGGTGGCGGTCGTGATCGAGAAGCCGGCTTCCAGCTTGCGCACGCCCTCGCGGCGCGCCGTGCCCGTGACGACGACGGCTTCGAGCTCCTTGACCTCGGGGGATTTGTCGGCGGGCTTGGGCGTGGGGCTCGCCTCCTGGGCGAAGGCGCTGCCGCACAGCAGGGCGGCGGCCAGGGCGATCAGCTGGGGACGGAAGGCGCCGGCGCGGCGCGTGGCGGGTGAGCTGGTCATGGATGTCTCCGGTAGTGGTTGTTGTGCGTCCCGAAAGCCGTCGCGGCCGTCGCCGACTTTCGATGGACTGGACTTTGATGGCAAATGTTATCGATGTCATTTGGGTTTTTACCAATGTGGCGGTGCGTTGACATCGATGACATCGATTGCGGCCCGGCTTGAGACCAGATTTCGGTGGGGCGGCTTGTTGAGCGGGGGCAAACCCCGACAATCGCCGCCCATGAGCACCCATGACCTCACCGACGCCGAGTTCGCCGAACTCGACGAACTCCTCGCCGCCACGCCCCAGCCCCTGCAACCGCTGGACGCTTCCATGCTGGACGGCTATCTCTGTGGCGTCATCGTGCAGCCGCGCCTCATCGAGTCCGACGAGTGGCTGCCCAATATCTTTGACTACGACGGCGGCCTGCTGCCGGAGACCGTGGACGCGGGTTGGCTGGACAAGCTGACCCAGCTCGTCGAGCGCCGCCACGCGGCCCTGAACCGTGGTCTCGTGGAAGACGGCTGGTTCGACCCTGTCATCCTCGAAGTCGACGAAGAGCAGGAGCCCGAGCCCCTGCCCGAAGACGCCACCGACGAAGAGCGCTCGGCCCGCGCCAGCTATGACGAACTGGGCCCGATCTCGCGCGCCCTGATGCCCTGGGTGGCCGGCTTCCAGCATGCCGCCCTGTGCTTCCCCGAGCTGGCCGACATGCCCAACGAGGATGTGAGCGCGGCCATGGCCCGCCTGTACCGCCATCTGCCGGCCGAGACCGCCGAGGAGAAGGAAGTCGTCGCCACGCTGAACCGCGAACATCCGCTGAAGGACCTGGACGATGCCATCGAGGAGCTGGTCGTCACGGTGGCCGACCTGGCCGACCTGACCGAGGCCGAGCGCTACCGCGTCGAGACCATCAAGCGCGACACGCCCAAGGTGGGGCGCAACGATCCTTGCCCTTGCGGGTCGGGGCGCAAGTACAAGCAATGTCACGGCGCTAACTGATGCGCCTGCAGCTGCTCTCTGATCTCCACCTGGAGACAGAGAGCTACGTTCCCGTGCCCGCACCCGGCGCCGAACTGCTGATCCTGGCCGGTGACATCGACACGACCTGGCGGAGCTTCGAGCTGTTTCGCGCCTGGCCGGTGCCGGTGCTCTTTGTGCCGGGCAATCACGAGTACGACCGCCGTGACGTGGACGAGGCGCGCGAGGCGCTGCGCGCTCACGTCAAGGAAGTCGGCCTGCGCATGCTGGATGACGAGTCCGTCGTCATGGCAGATGCCGAAGGCCGCCGCGTGCGCTTCGTCGGCTGCACGCGCTGGTGCGACTTCGACGCCTTTGGCCCCTCGGGGCGCGACCGCGCAATGCGGGCGGGGGGCTACTTCCAGAACGTCATGCAGTCCACGCGCCACGGCGAGCCCTTCGGCGTCGACGCGGTGCGCGTGCTGGCCCTGGAGCAACGCGCCTGGCTCGCGGGCGAACTTGCGCGCGAAGGTGAATGGGACGCCACCGTCGCCATCACCCATTTCGCCCCCAGCCTGAAGAGCGCCGACCCGCGCTATGGCCGCCAGCCCGGCACGGCCAGCTTCTGCAACAACGACGAAGAGCTGCTGCCTCACGCCAGCCTGTGGATCCACGGCCATCTGCACTGCCGCCACAACTATCGGCTGGGCGACACGCGCGTGATCAGCAATGCCCGCGGCCACACCAAGCGCGGCGAGGCCGATGGCTTCGATGGGCAACGGGTGTTCGAGGTCTTCGCGGCTTGAGGCTCAACGGGCACGGTCGTTGATGTCCCGCCGCGCTGGCTTGGATGCGACAGCCGGCAGCGATGGGTGGAGACCCACGGCTGCTCGAGGCTGAACCGCGTCACCCGGTGTCGATGTCCCGAGCGACCGCGGTGTTCATCACCGGCTTCATGGGGTCGACACCGCCGGCCCGCGACACCACACGCATGGCAGTTGGTCGGGCGGCTCGTACGCCCACCAGTCTCCTTCGCGAGGGCATCGCCCTGGCGAATCCCTAGAACTCGGGAGTCGAGAAATCTGACATTTCCGTCCCGGATCCAGCGGCTCATGTTCCGCGTATTGCAATTGCCCAATCCCGACAAAGACTTGAGTCGATGGCCCAAAAGATGCTTGATTCGATGGGGTTCCGCGGTTGCGTGCGGTTGTCTTTCCGATGCAACCCCTGTCGTCCGGTTCATTGAACTCAAACGAGGAGTCGAAATCATGGTCTTCCGCGCTTTCGCCAAAACCGCCGCGACCGCAATGCTCGCCGTTGCCGGCCTGGCCCACGCAGGCCCCGTTCTGGTCGCCACCATCAGCGGCCAGTACACCGGTGACGACCCGCACATCTACATCAACAACAGCACTGCCTCGGCGTTCACCAATGTCCGACTCAGCGGCACGGCCTACAACGGCGCCAACGCGCTGTTGGCGGCCGGCACCGATGTCGACAAGGACAGCAACGCTGGAGGCGCCTTCCACCGCACTCAGGTCAAGAACCTGGCCGACATTGCAGCCGGCGTCAACTTTGACTACGTATTCCACGATGGCCCGGCCGCTTGCGGTCCTGGCTTCAGCAATCAGGGCAGCCTGTTCGCGACTGACTACGACGACACCTACGGCTGCTCCACGGCTGCTCAACCGGGCAATGTGACCTACACCTTCACCGCCCTGTGGGAAGGCCAGGCCATCTTCGCGGTGTTCAGCCCGGACGTGAACGCAACCGGCCATTTCGTCGGCTTCCTGGGCCTGGACGAAACCGGCAATGCGGAAAGCAGCTATGACAACGGCGGGGCCGCCAGTGGCACCGGCGAGCTGGGCGTCCTGGCTGAGATCTTCGTTGGCCAACCGCCCAGCGTTCCCGAGCCCATGAGCCTGGCGCTGGTGGGCCTCGGTCTGGCTGCTGCCGGCGCTTCACGCCGTCGCCGCAACTGAGACCCCGGCTCGGTCGGGGAGCCCCATACGGCGCCTTGGGGCGCCGTATGCGCTTTGGCAGGGCCGGCGGGCGGGGTAGCGCTTAGCCCGCCCGATCCCGCTTCGCAGATTCCGCGGTCGCTGCGCCACAGACGGGCGCCTTGCGATGCGAGCGACTCACGATGCTTCATCGTGATGGGCCGCGGGTTGCACCCCGGCAGCATGGGTTCGCATCGGTGAATGTCCTGGGGTCGCGTTACCAAACGTCCCGCCGTCTCCCGCTTGTCCAGGCCACGCTCGCCGGACCTATGGCGAATCTGAAGCCGGCCTGAAGCCTTCCCAAGGTTTTGAAGCTTCAGCCCCTGCGCCTCGCTGGGGCATCGTCAACGATGTGTCCTCCGTCCCTAGAGTGGTTTTCGGCCCGCGCAAGACGGGTCTCGTGAAGACCACTACGGAGACAAACCGATGCACACCCAACCGGCCCTGCGCCGACTGATCGCCTGCCTGCCTTTCCTGGCCCTGGCAACCACCATTCACGCCGCCACCTTCCAGGCCGAAAGCGCCGCTCTCAGCGGCGGCGCGACCACCGCCACCGACCACACCGGCTACACCGGCAGCGGCTTTGTCGGCGGATTCGTCGACGGCAACAAGGGCAATGCCCAGACCAGCTTCATCGTCAATGCGGCCACGGCCGGCAACTACACGCTGAAGCTGCGCTATGCCAACGGCACCGGCTCGGCCAAGACCTTGACGTTGTACGTCGACGGTGTGTCCGCGGGCCAGGTCAGCCTGGGCGCCACCGCCAACTGGGATGACTGGCTGGTGCAGACGACGACCGTCGCGCTGACGGCCGGCAATCACAGCATCGCCTACAAGTTCACCAGTGCCGACAGCGGCAACGTGAATCTGGACAAGCTGGACGTCGATGCCGTCGTCACCGGCAGCGGCGGCCGGGAGGCGGAGAACGCCACGCTGAGCGGTGGTGCCGTGGTGGCGACCGACCACACCGGCTACCAGGGCAGCGGCTTTGTCGGCGGCTTCACCGATGGCAACAAGGGCAATGCCCAGGTCGCCTTCGCCTTGACGGCGGCCAGCACCAGCAGCCATTCGCTGAGCCTGCGCTATGCCAACGGCACCGGCGCGGCCAAGACCTTGACCGTCTACGTCGATGGTGCCTCCGCCGGCCAGGTCAGCCTGCCCGCCACGGCCAACTGGGACAGCTGGGCCACGCAGACGTCGACCGTCACGTTGAGCGCCGGTGCCCACACCGTGGCCTACAAGTTCACGACCAGCGACAGCGGCAACGTGAACCTCGATGCGCTCGACGTCGCGGCCATCACCGGCGGCGGCAACCCGAATGTGACGCCGGCCGAGGCCGAGACCTGGTTCATGTCCGGCGGCGCCGCGGTGTCGACTTCGGTCACCGGCTACAACGGCAGTGGCTATGCCGCGGGCTTCTCCAGCAGCGGCGCGCGTGCCATCCGCACCGTCTTCATGAGCGGTGACGGCAGCGCCACCGCCAGCCTGCGCTACCTCAACACCAGCGGCAGCGCCCGCACGCTGGACGTCGTCGTCAACGCGGCCAAGGTTGGCACCGTCAGCATCCCGGCCAGCAGCAGCTGGGCCACGCTGAGCCTGCCGCTGACGCTGCGCACCGGCCACAACACCGTCGGCCTGCAGGCAGCCTCGGCCGGCGCCGATGTCGGCATCGACAGCCTGAGCGTGGCCGGCGAACTGGCGGCCGCGGCACGCGGCGCCACCGTGCGCACGACGCTGTACGAGGCGGAGAGCGCCTCCACCAACGCCACCGTGCTGACGGCCAGCCGCACGCCCTTCACGGTGCAATCCGAGTCCAGCGGCCGCAGCCTGGTGCGCCTGTCGAGCACCGGCCATCAGGTCAGCTTCACGACGACGCAGCCGACCAACTCCCTGGTGCTGCGCTATTCCATCCCCGACTCAGCCGGCGGCGGCGGCCAGTCGGCCACGCTGGCCCTCTACGCCAACGGGACCAAGGTGCAGGACCTCAACCTGACCTCGACCTATGCCTGGGTCTACGGCGCCTATCCCTTCCGCGGCGTGCCGTCGGATGGCACGCCGCGCCACTTCTACGACGAGGTCCATGTGCCGCTGGCCAGCTATCCGGCCGGCACCGTGTTCAAGCTGCAGAAGGACAGCGGCAACAGCGCCGCCTATTACGACATCGACTTCATCGAGACCGAGGTCGTGCCCGCTGCGTATGCGATGCCGGCCGGCGCCTTCTCCATCACCAGCTATGGCGCGGTGTCGGGCGGTGGCGATGCGACGTCGGCCTTCCAGCAGGCCATCGCCGCGGCCCAGCCGAGCGGTGGCGTGGTGTGGATCCCGGCGGGCACCTTCAAGTTGAGTTCGCGCATCAACATCTCCGGCGTGACGATGCGCGGCGCCGGTCCCTGGTACTCGACGGTGCAGCTGGGCGACGACGGCCATGGTGGCCTCTACGGCACCGGCAGCAACGTCAAGCTCGCCGACTTCCTGATGTTGGGCAAGGTCACGCTGCGCGACCCCGACGGCCAGGTGCTGACCGACGCGCCGCTGGAGGGCAACTTCGGCACCGGCTCGATGTTCCAGAACCTGTGGTTCGAGCACACCAAGGTCGGCATGTGGATCGACTCGGGCACCAACGGCCTCTACGCCAGCGGCCTGCGCATCCGCAACACCTTTGCCGACGGCGTCAACATCCACGCCAATGTGCAGAACGTGGTGATGGACCAGAGCGTCGTGCGCAACACCGGCGACGACGCGCTGGCCATGTTCTCGGAAGGCGCCGCGGTGACCAACTCGGCATTCATGCGCAACACCGTGCAGTCGCCGGTGCTGGCCAACGGCATCGGCATCTACGGCGGCAATGGCAACCGCGCCGAGTACAACGTCATCAGCGACACGGTGGTCGGCTCGTCGGGCATCACGGTCAGCTCGCGCTTCAGCCCGGTGGCTTTCAGCGGCACCACGCGCATCACCGGCAACACCCTGGTGCGCACGGGCGGCTTCGAGCCCAACTGGAACGACCAGTTCGGCGCCCTCTTCCTGTTCGCCGATACGTCGAGCATCACGTCACCGCTCATCATCAAGGACCTGATCATCCAGGACAGCACCTACTCGGGCATCTACATCAGCGGACCCAACCAGGTGCAGGGCGCCTTGTTCGACGGCGTGACGATCACGGGCGCCGGCACCTACGGCATCCAGATCAAGTCCGGCGGCAATGCGACCTTCCAGAACGTGACGGTCAGCGGTGCAGCCCAGGGTGGCCTGAGCAACACGGGTGGCTTCACGCTGAACCGCGGGTCGGGCAACTCCGGGTTCTAGGCGTGCTTCACTGGTTTGATGCGTAGAGCCCAGACCACGCCGGCGATCAGCAGGGCCACGCCCAGCAAAGTCGCCGGCGGCGGGGTGCGCTGGTTCCACGCGAAAGCGTAGGCCAGCGCGGCCAGCGTCTCGAAGACGATCAACTGTCCCGACAACGAGGTCGGCAGGCGCTGGCTGGCCTCGTTCCAGCACAGCGTGCCCAGCCACGACGAGCACAGGCCGATGGCCGCCATCAGGCCCATATAGGCCAGCAGCTTTTCGCCGAAGGGAAAAGCGTAGTCCGCGGGGATCAGCGTGCCAGGCGCCAGCAGGTACAGCAACGTGAGCAGCAGCGCGCCCACCAGGGCCATGGGCAGCGTCACCAGGCCCTGTGCCGTCGCCCAGGCCCTCGGGCTGCGATCGCTGTGCGCACGCAGCCAGTCGGCATTGCGGATGGGATACCAGGTCCAGCAGGCCACGGCCGCAATGGCCAGCAGGGCGCCCTCGGCATAGCGACGCGGGTCGCCGGCCTCGGCCTGCAACACGGCCAGCTCGTCGCGGTTGACGCAGGCGAGACCCGCAGCGATCAGCAGCAGCGACGGCGCCAGCTTCGCCCAGGGCAGATGGCCGTCGCGCACGCGGTTGCGGTGGTTGGCGCAGATGGCGATGACGACCGGCAGCGTGCCGATGATCATGGTCGGCAGCGGCGCGCCGGCGCGCTGGATGGCGGCCGACAGGCAGAGGTAGTAAAGGAAGTTGCCCACCAGGCTGAGCTTGGCGGCCTCCCACCAGTCGGTCCGCTGCAGCTCGCGCAGCGCGCGCCTGTCCAGGGCCAGGGCCAGTGGCAGGGCGATCAATCCGAAAGCCAGGTAACGGCCTACCGTCAGCAAGGCGGGGGCATAGCCCGGCAACATCACGGGCGCGACAAACACCAGCCCCCACATCAGTCCGGCGGCGAGGGCGAACAACAAACCAAACAACATGGCCGGCATCATCACCCATGCCTTCGTCACAAGCAGGCGCTAGGCTCTTTCCATGTCACGCCTGCCCTTCGTCCTGGTCTTGAGCCTGCTAGCCGCGAGCGCCGCCGAGGCGGGCCGGCCTCTGCAGGCCGAGGACGCGCCCGTCATGGACCCGCACGCCTGCGAGCTCGAAGGCGCGCACAGCGATTGGCACGGCCAGGGGCGCGACGCCCACCAGAGCTATCTGCAACTCGGCTGCGGCATCGGCGGCGGCACCGAGGTCGCGCTGCAGGCCTTCACGCCGCGTGAGTTCGCGGTGAACGGCAAGACGCAGTTCTTCAGCACGCCCTGGGGGGACGGCGACGCGCAGTTGAGCCTGGCCTACAGCCTCAGCCATCGCCATGTCGAGACGGCCTGGCGGCGCAGCGGCGTCGGGCTCATCCTCGTCGCCACGGCGCCGCTGTCGCGCGACTGGGTCCTGCATGCCAACCTGGGACATCAGCGCGACGAGCTGGCGCACCGGCGCAGCACCACCTGGGCTCTGGCGGCCGAGCACAACGGGCTGGGCGAAGGCGGGCGCTGGCAGCCCATGGCCGAGGTCTTCGGCGACGACCGGGGTCATCCCTGGGCCAATGCGGCGCTGCGCGTGGCGCTGGTGCCGGACCGGGTCTTTGTCGATGCGTCCTGGGGTCGTCAACTCGGCGGCACGCGGGCGCGCCTGGCGACGGCCGGCTTCAAGCTCGCGTTCTGAACCAGGCCGCCACGGCTTCACGCTGATCGGCCGTGTAGTGCAGGCCGAGCTTGCTGCGCCGCCACAGCACGTCCTCGGCGTCACGCGCCCATTCATGGTCCACCAGATGGCGCAGTTCGGATTCGAACAGGCCCGGTGCGATCTCGGCGCCCGTCGGCGCCGCGAGCAGTTCGCGGGCCCGTTGCCCATAGGCGCGGGCGACGCGGCGCACACCGGCCCGGCCCGGTTGCGCGGCCTGCAGTTCGGCGGCGAAGGCGTCGATGTTGACGCCATGTGCGCCGAGGTCACCACCCGGCAGCTGGGTGCCTGCCGTCCAGGGCTTGCGTGCATCGCCGAGCATGTCGCCCACCTGCGTCGCACCATCCTCGGCCAGCTTGCGATAGGTCGTCAGCTTGCCGCCCCAGACGTTCAGCAGCGGGGCACCATTGCTGTCGGACTCCAGCAGATAGTCCCGCGTCACGGCCGAGGCCGAGCCGCCCTCGTCCAGCAGCGGGCGCACGCCGGCATAGGTCCACAGCACATCGGCCGGCGCCACGGGCTGGGCCAGGTAGCGGCTGGCCTGCTCGCAGAGGTAGGCCACCTCGTCCTGGGCGATGGTGGCGCGCGACGGCGGTTCCTCGTGCTCCGGCAGCTCCACATCGGTCGTGCCGATCAGCGTGAAATGCTCCTGGTAGGGGATGGCGAAGATGATGCGGCCATCCGCGTTCTGGAAGATGTAGGCGTGGTCGTGGGTGAAGCGCTGGTTCACGACGATGTGGCTGCCCTTGACCAGGCGCAGGCCGCGCGTCGGCAGGGCCTGGCCGTTGCCGCCCTGGGTGTGGTCGCGCAGGAAGCGCTCGGCCCAGGGGCCGGCGGCGTTGACGAGGGCGCGACTGCGAAGCTGGCGGCCGTTCTGCAGCGTGACCTGCCAGCCGTCCTGGCCGCGCACGGCTTGCGTCACGGCGCAGCGCGTCAGTACCTCCGCTCCCCTGGCCTGGGCGTCCTGGGCGTTCAGCACGACGAGGCGGGCGTCGTCCACCCAGCCGTCGGAATAGACGAAGCCGCGCGTGAACTCCGGCTTCAGCGGCGCGCCGTAGACGCTGCCGGCCAGGCGCAGGCCGTGGGAGCCGGGCAGCAGCTCGCGGCGGGCCAGATGGTCGTAGAGGAAAAGGCCGATGCGGATCATCCAGGCCGGGCGCAGATGCGGCGCGTGCGGCAGCACGAAGCGCAGCGGCTGGATCAGATGAGGCGCGCTCCTCAGCAGCACCTCGCGTTCCTGCAGGGCCTTGCGCACCAGGGAGAACTCATAGGTCTCCAGGTAGCGCAGGCCACCATGCACGAGCTTGGTGGAGGCTGACGAGGTGTGGGACGCGAGGTCGTCGCGCTCGGCCAGCAGCACGCGCCAGCCCCGGCCGGCCAGATCGCGGGCGAGACCTGTGCCGTTGATGCCGCCTCCCACCACCACGACGTCAATATCATCCATACCGACCACTCTAAGTGAACCGACGCCATGGATGCACTGCTTGCGCTGGACCAGGGAACTTCTAGTTCACGCGCTCTAGTTTTCGACCGCTCCGGCCGCCTGCTGGCCGTGGCTCAGCGCGAACTGCCTCAACACTTCCCCCAGCCGGGCTGGGTGGAGCACGACGCCGAGGAGATCTGGCAACACCAGATCGCCTGCGCCCGCGAGGCCCTGGCCAAGGCGAATGCGAAGGTCGGCGCCATCGGCATCACCAACCAGCGCGAGACCGTCGTGCTGTGGGACCGCCAGACCGGCCAGCCCCTGCACAAGGCCCTGGTCTGGCAGGACCGGCGCACGGCGGCCTTCTGCGAGCAGTTGAAAGCCCAGGGCCTGGAGCCGCGCGTGCGCGAGCTGACCGGCCTGGTGCTGGACCCGTATTTCTCGGCCACCAAGCTGCGCTGGCTGCTGGACAACGTGCCCGGTGCCCGCGAGCGCGCCGCCCGCGGCGAGCTGGCCTTCGGCACCATCGACAGCTGGCTGCTGTGGAAGCTCACCGACGGCAAGGTCCATGCGACGGACCCCAGCAATGCCTCGCGCACGCTGATCTACGACATCCACCGCGGCGACTGGAGCGACGAGCTGTTGGCGGCCTTCGACATCCCGCGCTCGCTGCTGCCCGAGGTGCGGCCTTCGTCCGGCGTGTTCGGTCAGGCCACCGAATTCGGCGTTCCCATCGCCGGCATTGCGGGCGACCAGCAGGCCGCCCTGTTCGGCCAGGCGGCGCTGACTCCGGGCCAGGCCAAGAACACCTATGGCACCGGCTGCTTTCTGTTGATGCACACCGGCGCCCAGGCGCGCACCTCCACGCAAGGCCTGGTGACGACGCGCGCCGCGCAAGTCGATGCGGCGGCGCAGTACGCGCTGGAAGGCAGCGTCTTTGTCGGCGGTGCGGTCGTGCAGTGGTTGCGCGACGGATTGAAAGCCATCGGTGGCAGCGGCGAGGTGCAGGCCCTGGCCAGCAGCGTGGCCGATGCCGGCGGCGTCATGTTCGTGCCCGCCTTCGCCGGCCTCGGCGCGCCCTACTGGCGGCCCGATGCGCGCGGCGCCCTGCTCGGCCTGACACGCGGCACCACGCAAGCCCATATCGCCCGCGCGGCGCTGGAGAGCATCGCCTTCCAGAGCGCGGCGGTGTTGACGGCGATGAATGCCGACGTCGATGCCGCGGACCGGCTGACCGAGCTGCGCGTGGACGGCGGCGCCAGTGCCAACGATCTGTTGATGCAGTTCCAGGCCGACCTGCTCGGCATCCCGGTGCTGCGGCCCCAGGTCATCGAGACGACGGCCCTGGGTGCGGCCTTGCTGGCCGGGCTGGGGACTGGCGTCTACGAGTCCACGGAGCAGATCGGCGCCATCTGGCAACTCGACCGCGCGTTTGAGCCGCGGATGTCACGCGACGAGGCGGGGGCGAGGCTGGCAGAGTGGGACAGGGCGGTGAGGCAGGTGCTGGCAACTTAGGCTTAGTGATGTCGCGCCAACGAAACCGTCATCTGAGACGCCAACCAACGGAAGAGACGATTCGCATCGTTGTCTCCGACCTTGTGGCAGGTGCAGGCACAGTGGATGTCCAGCGCATGAGCTACGACTGGCGAGCGGACGATGTACTCGTTCAGATCGAGCTTGCACAGCCAATCTCAGGTTCAACGCTTCTCACCTTCCGCCGTGAGCTTGCGCGCCAGCTTCACGGCGCTATTGCAACCGGGGATCCGCTGCAGGATTGGCTGGTTGTCATCGAGCATGAGGGAGAGGTGCTCACCAGAGTCACGCCACGCGAGACGTTTGACGAGCCTCCTCACGACTAACATCTCGCCTGGCCTCAGGCATCCGCCGCCGTCGCCCGCCCAACACCTTCCCACGCCGCCAGATTCTTCAGTAATTGCACGCTGTGCGCCCGCACCGCGTCAATCGCATCCGCACCCAGCTGCAAGCGCAGCGGCGTGACCTCGGCCTTCAGCGCGGTGTCGATGGCCGCGGCCGCCTGGTCCGGATCACCCGTCTGGGTGCCGTCCATGCCCCTGGCAAAGCTGTGCGTGCCGCCGCCGAAGCCCCCGAACGACATCTGGCCGTCATTCGGGACAGCGTGACGATGGCGCCGCTGCGCTGGTCCGGCAGCACGGCGCCGTGAGCTCAGGCCGGCTCTGACGCTTCGCCGCTCTCCTGGGCCAGGAAGACGATCAGCACGATGAAGCCGATGAGAGGGATGAGGCCGATCAGCTGCCACCAGCCGCTGCGGCCGGTGTCGTGCAGGCGGCGCGAGGCGGCGGCCAGCTGGGGCAGCAGGGTGCCCAGGGCAAACAGGTAGTACAGCCAGTGGTTGACCACCGAGGTGACGATGCAGCCCAGCACGACGAAGAGGGCGAACCACCAGTATTCGGAGCGGCTGGCGCGACCCGAAAAGTCGACGTATTTGTTGAAGCAGACTTTGATCGAATCCTGAAAGGTCATGGCCTGTCCCTGGCGAGTTGGGTCGCCGGCATGCTAGGGCCGCCGCGGCTTTTGACCACCCCTTAGAAACCCAGGCTCTCGCCGAGGCCGGCGAGGGCCACCAGGTCGGTGGCGATGAGGAAGGCTTGCGTTGGGCGGGATTGTCCTGGGGCTGCTGACAGGAGCTGACAGGCAACCCGGCGCAGCATGCAGTCTTTCAGACCGCAGGAGCGCCGCATGAACTTCGCCTACACCCTCGTCTACGTGCCCGACGTCGCCGCCTCCCTGGCCTTCTTCGACAAGGCCTTCGGCCTGAAGACGCGCTTTCTGCATGAGAGCGGCGCCTATGGCGAAGTCGAGACCGGTGCCGCCGGGGCCAAGCTGGCCTTTGTCGATCATGCGACCGCGCGCGACAGCGTCCAGCACGACTATGTCGCGGCGAGTGAAAGCACCCAACCGCTGGGCATGGAGATCGGCTTCACGGTGGGTGATGTGCAAGCCGCCTACGACAGGGCCGTCGCCGCCGGGGCGCGGGCCCTCGCCGCGCCCGTCACCAAGCCCTGGGGCCAGACCGTGGCCTATGTGCGCTGCCCGGATGGCGCACTCGTCGAACTCTGCACGGCCATGGGCTGACTGCGCCCCTTTGCGGGGCGACTTCGCCCTGTCGAAGCGCGTGCAACGAAAAGCTGGTCCTGGGCCAGTGAGGGCTGCGGGGCGCTGATGGCGCCCAGCGTGGCCAGTTCGGCTGCGTGGGTCGCACGAGCCTGGAAGGAGGCGTAGATGGCCATGATGGTGTTCGACGTCGTTGTCGGTGACGCATGTCTTCTGCAAGGGGCATGCCTGGTGCCACACAATGCCCGGTTATGCGCCGCGCCGACCGCCTCTTCCAGATCGTCCAGCTCATCCGTGGGCGCCGTCTCACGACAGCGGACTACCTGGCCCAGCGCCTGGAGGTGTCGATGCGCACGGTCTACCGTGACATCGCGGCCCTGGGCCAGCAGGGCGTGCCCATCGAGGGCGAGGCCGGCGTGGGTTATCGCATGCGGGCCGGCTTCGACCTGCCGCCGCTGATGTTCAGCAAGCAGGAGGCCCAGGCCCTGGTCGCGACGGTGCGCATGGCCGAGTCGCGCCTGGACGCGGCCCTGGCCCGTCAGGCCGAGAACGCGCTGAGCAAGATCCTCGCCGTGCTGCCGCTGGACGCCCGCGCAGCGGCCGAGAGCCTGGCCCTTTATGCACCGCTGCCCGCCCTGGACCCGGCCACCAGCGCCCACCTGACCGCCATGCGCGAGGCCACCGAGGCGCGGCGCAAGCTCAAGGTGGGCTATCTGGACCTGGGCGGCGTGAAGAGCGATCGCATCGTGCGCCCGCTGGCCTGCCTGTTCTGGGGCCCGGTCTGGACGCTGGCGGCCTGGTGCGAGCTGCGCAACGACTTCCGCAGCTTCCGCGTCGACCGCGTGGAAACGCTGGAGGTGCTGGAAGACGCCTTCCGCGACGAGCCGGGCAAGACGCTGGCGGACATGAACCGCAAGCGCGAGGCGCAGGAGAGCGGTGGGGCGTGAAATGGAGCCCCTCGTCCAGTCTCGCCGCGCTGAACGCGGGCGAACCTGACCGGGACCGCGCTGCGGCCAGAGCCCGCAGCGCTTCGGCAGGCACGGCGAGTCCTCAGGACTCACCGTGTCCGGCCTCAGCCCCCGAGGGGACGGCGATGCTTGCGGCATTGAGCCGTAAGCACATCGCCCAAGGCGGGCCGGCTCGGGAGCGGCCCAGCGCTCGGCCCGCGAATCAACACTGGCACGCCACCGGCGAATTACGTGATTTGCGCGCCCTTGTCGGCCAGCAACTGGCGCAGTAGCGACCGATGGCACCGCGCCTCGTCCTCGCAATAGCAGCCCACCGAGAAGTTCGTCTGCGCCGACAGCGTGGCCAGCAGCGCCAGCGCGTGCTGGGCCTCGGGCTCGGCCATCTCGGCGCTGTACTTCTTCTTGAAGGCCTTCCATTCGGCCTCGGTCGCCACCGCCTGGCCGAGCTTCATGGTCTCGAGGCTGGGCGCCAGATTGGGGAACCAGACGTCGTAGAAATCGCGCGACGCGAACTCGGCCTTGGGCACGCCACGCGGCGGACGGCGCACGGTGCCGATGCGGGTGCCTTCGTCCGGGGCGCGCGGGCTGCCGAGCCTGACGATGCGGATGGCCATGGTCGAGTCCTCTTTCAGCGGCGGCCCAGCACGCGGATGACTTCATCTTCCGCGACGGGCTTGGCGATGAAGCCGTTCATGCCGGCGGCCAGGGCCTTCTCGCGCTCCTGATCGAGCACGGCGGCCGTGAAGGCGTGGATGGGCAGGCGGGCGGTGGCCGCATCGGCACGCAGCAGTTCGGTCGCCTTCAGGCCGTCGACCTTGGGCATGTGCAGGTCCATCAGCACGCCGTCCAGGCGCCCGGACTGCTCGCGGGCGATGCGGACAGCCTCCTCGCCGTCCTCGGCCTCGACGACTTCGGCGCCCAGGCGCTGCAGCAGGGCCGTGATGATGAGGCGGTTGACCGGGTTGTCCTCGGCGACCAGCAGGCGCTGGCCGGCCAGTGGGTAGCGCGGCGGCAGCGGGATGCGCTTGCGTTGGGCGGTGTCGTCGACGGTGAGGCTGGTCGGCAGGGCCAGTTCGGCCCAGAAGCTGGAGCCGCTGGCGCCGTCGCTCTGCACGCCGACGCGGCCCTGCATGCGCGTGGCCAGTTCGCGGCAGATGGACAGGCCCAGGCCCGTGCCGCCGAAGCGCCGCGTCGTCGAATCGTCGGCCTGGGCGAAGGGGCGGAAGAGCCGGCCCTGCAGTTCCGCCGGCACGCCGATGCCGCTGTCGGCGACGACGATGCGCACGCGGTCGGTGTCGGCCACCGACAGCTTGAGGCGGATGTGGCCGCGCTCGGTGAACTTCAGCGCGTTGACGAGGAAGTTGGCCATGATCTGGCGCACCCGCAGCGGGTCGCCGATGACCAGGCGAGGCAGTCCCGGCGCCAGCTCGATCTGCATGTCCAGGCCGCGTTCCCGCCCCAGCGCCGCGCAGCCTTCGAAGCTGGCCTGGGCCAGGGCATGCAGGTCGAACTCGATCTTCTCCAGCTCGAGATGACCCGCCTCGATCTTGGACAGGTCCAGCACGTTGGACACGATCTCGTTCAGCGACTCGGCGGCGCCGACGAGGTGGGCCAGGTATTTGTCGCGATGCGCGTCGTCGGGGGCGCCCTGCTGCAACAGCCGCGCCAGGCCGAGCACGCCGTTCAGCGGCGTGCGGATCTCGTGGCTCATGGTGGCGAGGAAGGCGCTCTTGGCGTGGCTGGCGCCCTCGGCCTGCTGCTTGGCGGCCTGCAGCTCGCGCTCCTGGCGACGCCTCTCGGTGACGTCGTCGGCCACCCACAGCGTGGCGCGGTCGCCGTCCTGCTCGCTGCGCCCGGGCAGCGTCGCCGGCAGGCCGCGGGCGTTGAAGCGCACGGTGATGCGCCTGCCATCGGGGCGGATGAAGTCGCGCTCGAAAGCCAGGGCGGCGCTGGCCACCTGCTGGGCCGAGGGCAGGCTGGCGTGGGCGTCGGCGAGCTGGGGCTCGGTGCCGCCGAAGATCTCCTGCCAGTGGTGGTTGACGCGCTCGAAGCGCTCGCCGCGGGTCAGCGCGATGCCGACGCTGGCATGCTCCAGGATGGCCTCGGCCTCGATGCGGGCGCGCTCGCGGTCGGTGATGTCGCGGGCGATCAGCATGGTGGCTGGCTCGCCCTCCCAGTCCAGCGTGGCGGCCGACACCAGCACGTCGCGCCATTCGCCGTGCACCAGCAGGGCCGAGCGGAAATCGCGCACGATGCCCGAGGCGGCCAGCTCGGCAGCCAGGCGCCTGGGCTCGCTGCTGTCGGGCCACAGGCCGAGTTCGCGGCCCGAGCGGCCCATCAGCTCCTCACGCGTCAGGCCCACCAGCGCGCAGAAGCCCGAGTTGGCAAAGCGGATGCTGCCGTCCTCCATATGCGCCACGCAGATGGCGTCGGGGCTGGCGCGCAGCACGCGGTCCAACATGTTGGCGGTGCGCTGGTGCTGCTGCAGGGCGAGGCGTTCGCCGGTGATGTTGTGGCTGACGCCGCGCCAGCCGATGTGCTCGCCGTCGGCGTCGAAGATGGGCTCGCCCGAGGTCAGCGCCCACAGGATGCGGCCGTCGGGCGTGCGAAAGGCGTTGACGCGGTCGCGGTAGGCGCGCTTGGCACGGATGTCTTCCAGCAGGCCGGGGTAGTCGGCGTCACGCACCAGCACCACGCCACCGGGCTCGCCCATGCGCAGGAAGGCCTCGCGCTGGTGGCCGGACAGGGTCTCGAACTCGTCGGACAGCATGGTCACGCGGAACTTGGCGTCGGCCTCCCAGGCCCAGTTGTGGGCGGCCTGCACGAGGCGGGCCAGACGGGCTTCCTCGCCGATGGCGCGCGTCAGCGCCGTGCCGAGGATGCGGTTGAGCAGCAGGGCCGAGGCCAGGCCGCTGGTGGCCAGCAGGAAGTGCGCAACCAGGCGGTCGGACAGCTGGGGCTGGCGCGGCGCCGTCAGGCCCAGCAGCAGGCCCTGGGCCTCCATCATGGCCAGCGCGCCGATGCCGCAGAGATAGAAGACGGTCAGCAGCACCGCCGCCGCATTGCCGGCCACGCCCCCGCCCAATGCGATGACCAGGGCGCCGGCCGCGAGGACGATGGTGTGCACGCCGATGCCGATATGGGCCGCATGGGCGAACAGGGCCAGCAGCGTGCCGCCCAGCACCAGGGTGGTCGCCATGCGCGCCCGGCCGGCGCGGCAGAGCAGCCAGCCGACGGCGCTGACGCTGAGCAGGGCCAGGCCGACGACGAGGCGCTGGCTGGCCCACAGTGCGCGCAGGCCCAGCAGGGTTTCGCTGATGCCGATCAGCGCGGCGATGGCGCCGACGACGCCGACGATCCACAGCAGCGTTCGCGCCGCCATCAATTGCAGCGCGTCGCGGGTGTCGTTGGTGTCAGTCGGCACTGAAACCATTGCGGGCGTGGCTGCCGTCGCAGAAGGGCTTGGTCTGGCTGCCGCCGCAGCGGCACAGCCGCGCCTGCGTGACGCGGCAGACCATGCGGCCGGTGCCGCTCAACACCTCGAGATTGCCGCGCAGCTGCAGCGGGCCATTGGGTTCGGGCTCGATGGCGACGGCGCCGTCGCGCACGGCGGGCATGTCGGTGGACAGGCCCAGCAGGCCGGTCTCGGGCTCACCGCTGGCGGCGAAGTGGATGTCGTGATGGCTGCCGTCGCAGAAGGGCTTGTTCTTGCTGGCCCCGCAGCGGCACAGCGTGGCTCGCGTGCCGATGGACTGGCCGCGCAGCGACAGCGCACCGCGGATGCCGTAAGGCCCCGACTCGCGCACCGACAGCAGGTTGACGGGCGGCGCGGCTTCGTCGGCCTCGCCGTCCTTGCGGCGGTACTGGATGGCACCCGAGGGGCAGGCGTGGGCGATGTCGACGAGGCGCTCGACCGGCATGGCGTCGGGGTGGATCCACGGCCCTTGCACGTTGGCGAGGAAGACCTTGGGCGCGCCGGTCACGCAAAAGCGCGCATGGATGCAGCGCTTGGCTTCGAAGCGCAACTCCATCTTCTCGCCCTGCACGACCTCGATGCCGTCGACGACCTCGGTGGGCGGCGCGGGCGGTGGTGGCGGCGCCGCCGCCGGCTTGGCGGTCGGCGCGGGTGCCGGTGCGTTCACGTCCAGCCCACGCTCGGCGCGTTCGCGCAGCGACTGCAGCTGGCGCGCGGCGCGGCCCGTGCGTTCAGCGCCCAGTTGGGCGTGGAGGCCGGCCGCGGCATCGGCGAGCTGGCCGAGGCGTTCGATGACATAGCGCCGCGCCGCCGGGCCCGGCGGCATGCCGGCCGCATCGCGCAGGGCGGTGAAGCTGGCGCCGGCGTGGCAGCCCGGGTTGCTGGGGCCGGCGGGCAGGCGTGCCGCATGCTCGGCCAGCGGCGTGAAGGCGCGCATCAGGCCGATGCCGAGGTCGACGATGAGGCTTTTCTCGGCCGAGGGGCCGGGCATCAGATAGCTCTGGGCCAGCAGCCGCAGCATCAGGCCGTAGCTGGCATTGGCCACGTCCACCGCCGTGCTGGCGTCGGGGTTCTCCAGCCAGACCCGGCCCTCGGGGCGCGGCGGGCGGCGCAGCACCGGGTTGGTGGCGGCCGGCCAGGCGGGCTGGAAGCCGGGGTTGGCCTGGCGCAGGGCGGCCAGCTCGCTGCGGATGGCGGCGAAGCGCTGGTAGTGCGAGGACTCGCTGTCGCTGGGTGCGCCCTCGCCCTGGCGCACGATGGCGTCGAAGGCCGCCAGCGCGGTCTTGGAGCACAGCACATGGCGGGCGCCGCCGAGGTTGAGCTCGTCGGGCCCCAGCTGCAGCCAGCGGTCGCCGGCGAAGGCTGCCGGCTCGCCGTGCAGGGCGACGAAGCTGCGCAGGTCTTCGCTCAGCTGCTTGTAGAAGTGGCCGACGGTCTCGTAGTCGCAGGCCATGGGCGTGATGCGCGGCACGTCGGAGCCGCGCGTGAACTGGCGCTCCGCCGCAAAGCCCTCGCCGTCCTGCTCGCTGCTGCCGTCGGGGCGCTCCAGGAAGATGAAGTGCTGCAGCGTCGCCTCGTTGAAGGGCGCCAGCTTGACGACCACGCTGGCCGGCAGATAGCCCGGGTCCAGCGGGAAGTTGCCGCGGCCGATGCGCGGCGCGCCGCCCAGGGCGGCCGTGATGTTCCAGACCGCGACGAGATGGCCCATCTCCTCGACGGCCACGGCGGTGATCTCGCGCCGCCAGCGCTCGGTGGCGGCGGCCTCCGTGGCGCTCAGGCCCTCGGCCTCACCCTGCTTCAGGCTGAAGGCCGCATAGAGGTAGGTGCACATCAGGTTGTGCTCCAGCTCGGCGGCCTCGTAGAGGCAATGCAGCAGTTGTTCGCGGCTGGGAGCCGCGTTGGGCGTCGTCATGGAAGCGCATCCTCGGGCTGGCTTCGCGTGACATTAGCACGCAGCCGCGTCATTCAGAGGTAGGGGAATTCGGGCCGAGCGCCGGGCCGCTCCCTAGCCGGCC
>CBHWBD010000014.1:0-48872 GCA_966111775.1 uncultured Comamonadaceae bacterium
GCCGAGGGCGGTGCGACGACCGACCATGTGCTGGACCTGGCGGCGCGCATGCTGCGCGAACTGCGCGACACGCTGGCCAAGGGCGGCAAGACGCTGGAGGTCCACCTCGTCGGCCATTCGGCCGGCTCCATCCTCATCGGCCACCTGCTCGGCCGCCTGGGCGGTGCCAACCCCGTGCAGGCCGCCAGCTGCGAGCTCTATGCCGCGGCCTGCTCCAGCGGCTTCGCCGTGCAGCACTACGGCGCTGCAGCCCAGGCCGGCGTGCTGTCCATGGACACCCTGCGCCTGCACGTGCTGACCGATGCCAACGAGCGCAACGACGGCCTGCCCAGCGCCGAGCGCGACATCTATGGCAAGTCCCTGCTCTACCTCGTGTCGCGGGCGCTGGACGACGTGCGCAAGCAGCCCCTGCTCGGCATGGAGCGCGCACTGTGCGCGGCCGACCCGGCCTGGAGCGAAGACCAGTGGGCCGGCCCGCCCAATGCCGACATCACGGCCTGGCTCAAGCTCTGGCCGGCCGGCGACCTGCTCAACCGCGTGACGACGCCCAAGGTCCGCACGACCAAGGCGGGCGACCAGATCGACGCCAGCCACGGCAGCTTCGACAACAACATCGACGTCATCACGGGCACCCTGGAGCGCATCCGCGGCGGCAATCTCGTCTCGCCCATGGAGTGGCTCGACTACTGACGCCGACGCGACGGTTGGAGATGTCCGAATGCGGCCGGCAACCCGCCGGCCGCGCCGCCACCATGGGCCATCACTTCAGGAGACGGCCATGGCCTCCATCCAGCGCGACATCACCATCAACGCCTCCGCCGCCACCCTCTGGGAGGCCATGCGCGATGTCGGCGCCCTGCACACCCGCCTCGCGCCGGGCTTCGTCACCCACTGCGAGATGGACGGCAGCGTCGAAGGAGAAAGTGCCCGCCGGATCCGCTTCGCCAACGGCATCGAGGTGCGCGAGATCATCATCACCATCGACGACGCCACGCGCCGCCTCGTCTGGTCGGCCGCGGGCGGGCGCCTGATGCACCACAACGCCTCGGCCCAGGTCTTCGACGAAGGCGACGGCCGCTGCCGCTTCGTCTGGATCGCCGACCTGCTGCCGCACGCCATGGCACCGGCCGTCACCGGCATGATCGAAGCCGGCCTGGCCGCGATGAAGGCCCATGCCGAAACACGGTCATCGCTTTGACGAACAATCACGGGCCATGAAATACCTGCACACCATGGTCCGCGTCAGCGATCTCGACGCCTCGCTGAAGTTCTACTGCGACGCCCTCGGCCTGCGCGAGCTGCGCCGCAGCGAGCACGAGGCCGGCCGTTTCACCCTCGTCTTCCTGGCAGCACCGGGCGACGATGCCGCCCAGGTCGAGCTGACCTGGAACTGGGACGAGAAGGGCTACGGCGGCGGCCGCAACTTCGGCCACCTGGCCTACGCGGTGGACGACATCTACGCGGCCTGCCAGAAGCTGATGGACCATGGCGTCCTCATCAGCCGCCCGCCGCGTGACGGCCGCATGGCCTTCGTCCGCTCGCCCGACGGCGTCTCCGTCGAACTGCTGCAGCACGGCCCCGCGCTGGCACCGGCCGAGCCCTGGGCCTCCATGCCCAACACCGGCAGCTGGTGAGCACGCCCGCGCGTCGCCATGCAGGCTGAGGCGGGCGACGCTGCGCCCCTGGCCGGCCACCGGCTGGGTGCCTGGGTGCTGTGGCGGCGCATCGGCAGCGGCGGTCTCGGCGAGGTCTGGGAGGCCGAGCGCGACGACGGCCTCTACCAGGCGCGCGCCGCCATCAAGCTGCTGCACGGCGACAGCGCCACGCCGGCCGTCGCGCGGCGCTTCATGCGCGAGCGCGCGGCCCTGGGCCGGCTCACGCACACCGGCATCGCCGCCCTGCTCGACGCCGGCCTGCAGCCGCCACATGCCTATCTGGTGCTGGAACTGGTCGAAGGCCGGCCGCTGGCCGAGCATGCGCGGGCCCAGTGCCCGACGGTGGCCGACCGCGTCGCCCTGCTGCTGCGCGTGGCCGAGGCGGTCGAATACGCCCATGCGCGCCTCGTCGTGCACCGTGACCTCAAGCCCGGCAATGTAATGGTCACGCCGGAGGGCGCGACCAAGCTGCTGGACTTCGGCCTCGCGACCTCACCCGGCCAGGAGGCCGGCGACGCGCGCGCCGGCCTGACGCCGGCCTATGCCGCGCCCGAGCTCATCCAGGACGACGCCACCGGCACGGCCGTCGACGTCTTCGCCCTCGGCGTCATGCTGTTCGAGCTGCTGACCGGCCGGCTGCCTTTCGGGGCGCGTGACGACGGCCGCGCCGCCATCGAGCATGCCGTGCTGCACCGGCCGCCGCCGCGCTTTGCCGCACTGCTCGACCTCCCCGACGACGAGGCCGGCCCCGGCCGTCCGCGAGACGCGCGCCGCGCCCGCGGCGACCTCGAAGCCATCGCCGCCAAGGCCATGAACAAGGCGCCCGCCGAGCGCTATGTGGGCGTGCATGCCTTCATCGAGGACCTGCGCCGCTGGCAGAGCCTGCGTCCCGTCGCAGCCCGCCAGCGCCGCAGCTGGCGCCACCACACCGCCCTGCTGCTGCGCCGCCATGCCCTGCTGGCCGGCCTGGGCGCCCTGCTGCTGGCCAGCTTGACGGCCGGCATCGCCGCCAGCCGCTGGCAATGGCGCGAAGCCGAGGCCGAACGCCAGCGCAGCGACAGTGTCACGCGCTTCGTCACCCGGCTGCTGTCCGAAGGCAGCCGTCCGCACGAGGGCCGCATTCCGTCGGTGCTCGAGCTGCTGGACGACAGCCGCGACCGCCTCGATCAATTCGCCGACGACCCCGCCACCCGGCAGCGCTTGCTGGAAGTGTTGTCGCGCACCTATGTGGCGCTGAACCGTTTCGACCATGCGCTGCCGCTGGGCGAGCAGTGGCTGGCGCTGGCGCGCCAGCGCCATCGCGAGGACGACCCCGCCGTGCTGCAGGCCCGCCTCAGCCTCGGCCAGATGCAGCAGATCATCGGCAACCACGACGCCGCCATCGAATTGCTGGAGCCGATGACGCCGATGCTGGCGCGTCATTTCGGCCCCGACAGCGAGGAGGTGCGCCTGCAGCAGTTCAGCCTCGCGGCCGACTACATGCACAGCAAGCGCCTGGCCGAGGCCGACCGGGCGCTGGAGCGCGTGCGGGTGCTGACCGAGAAGCTGCACCCCGGCGACGAGCTCGAGCAGGCCGACCTGCTGCAGAACCTCAGCGTGCTGCGCCAGCGCCAGGGGCGCCTGCCCGAGGCCCTGGCCGTGACGCGCCAGACGCGGCCGCTGTGGTCCAGCAGCGATCCGCGGCTGTCTTTGCTGCTGCTGGTCCTGCGCCGCGCCGAGATCGTGCTGATGGGCGAGACCGCCGAGTTCGACGGCATCGCCGAGCGCACCGAGCCGCTGCTGGTCGACATCCGCCGCGTCCTCGGCCCCGGCAACGACCTGACGCTGCAAACCCTCAGCAGCGTGGCCCTGACCGAGCAATTGCAGGGCCGCCACGGCGACGAGCTGCGCACCCGGCAACGCCTGCTGGACAGCGCCCGGGAGGACGGGCTGGCGCCGGCGACGCTGCTGGTCTATCGCGCCGAGTTGCTGACGGCCCAGGCCCGCCAGGGCCGGCTGGACGTGGGCGCAGCCCAGGCCCTGCTGGCCGAGGCCGGCGCCGCGCCTTCCGGCAACCGCCGCGGCCGCACGCTGCTGGGCCTGGCCGAGGCGGGCCTGGCGGCCGGCGACAGCCCTCTCGCCGCCGAGGCCCTGCAGCGCCTGCGCGAGCAGCCCATCTCCGCCGCCCTCGTCAGCCCCGGCAACCGGCTGGCCAAGCTGGAAGGCCGGCTGGCCCGCGCCCGCGGCGACCTGCCGCGCAGTGCCGACCTGCTGGCCCAGCGCCTCGCCCAGCTGAAGGCCACGCCCGACATCGGCGCCGTGCAGATGTGGGCCGCCCATCTCGATCCGGCCATGACCGCCGTGCTGCAGGGGTCGGCCGGTGCTGCCCAGATGCTGGCCCAGGCCCGCGCCGCGCGACCGGCCGGGCTGGCGGCCGGCCATCCGCTGGATCTGGTCAGCCAGTGGCTGACCGCGCGCCAGGCCGCGGGCCGCGACGACGCACCGCCAGTGCGCGCGGCCTGGGCCGCCCTGGCCGCACTGCACGGCAGCGGCGCGCTGTCGCTGGGCAGCCTGGGCGGCCTGCTGCCCTAACGCAAGGCCAGGGTATCGGCCCAGATGTTCTCGGCCCAGCCCAGCGCGATCCGGCCTTCGGCGGCGCTGGCGGCCGGCGAGACGCCACCGGCGCCCGGCACGGCCTTCATCGTCCTTTCCGCCGCGTCGTATTGATGGACGGAGGCGACGTGCATGGCCTCCAGCGGCGTGACGAAGCTGTAGCAGGTGTTCATCACCACCGGCGCCGGATTCAGCGCCTCGCCCTGCAGCAGCTGCAGCACGGCCGCCGCCGCCAGCTTGGCCTGCTGGTTGGCCAGATGGCCGGACTTGGGCATGCCGGGCGCCGAGAAGATCGCATCGCCGACGACATGCACGCCCGGCGCCACCTGCGCCTGCATGCTCAGCCAGTCGATGCCGACCCAGCGCCCGTTGACGTTGGCGAACTCGCGCGCCAGGCCGCCGGCGCGCTGCGGCGGGATCAGGTTGAGCACATCGGCCCTGACATCCTCGAACTCGAAGCGCGCCGTGCCATCGGCCAGCACCTCCTTGAGCTCGGCATTGGGCCGGTACTCCAGCACGCCGGCGTGATGCTGGGCGAAGGCGCGCTCGAACAGCGCCTTCTTGCTCTGCACCTCGGGATTGGCGTCCAGCACCAGCAGCTTGGCACGCGGCTTGGCGCGCTTCAGGTAGGCAGCGATCAGGCAGGCCCGCTCGTAAGGCCCGGGCGGGCAGCGGTAGGGTGACTTAGGGATGCTCATCAGCACGACGCCGCCATCGGGCAGGGCCTCGAGCTGGCGACGCAGGGCCAGGGTCTGGGCACCGGCCTTCCAGGCGTGCACGGCGCGGCCGCTGTCCAGCGCCGCGGCGAGGCCGGGCACGCCGTCCAGCATGAAGTCGATGCCCGGCGCCAGCACCAGCCGGTCCCAGGCCAGCGTGCTTCGATCCGCCAGGCGGAGGGTCTTCGCGGCCACGTCGATGCCGACCACCTCGACGCGCAGGCGCTTCACGCCCTCGGCCTCCAGCGCCGCGTAGCCATGGGCGATGCTGAAGGGATCGCGCGCACCGGCAATGACGAGGTTGGACATCGGGCAGGAGATGAAGCCCTCGTTGCGCTCCACCAGCGTCACGTCGACGGCCGCACCGCCCCAGAGCTTCAGATAGCGGGCCGCCGTCGCGCCGCCAAAGCCGCCACCCACGACGACGACGCGGCCCAGCCGGGCGCCGGGAGGCGCGCTCGCGCAGCCCGCCAGCGCGAGGCCGCCCGCGGCGATGAGGTCGCGCCGCGCGATCATGGCCTGGCCTGCGCGGCAGGGAGTGAGGCGAAGTAGGCGGCCACCAGGCGCAACTGTTCTTCGCTGTAGCCCTTGACGATCTGCGGCATCACCGTACCGGCCTGGCGACCGCTGCGGTAGTCGGCCAGCAGCTCCAGCATCACCTCGGCCTTCATGCCGGCCAGCGGCGGTATCACCTGGCCGCGCGGGCGGCCGTTGGTGCCATGGCAGTTGGCGCAGGTGGCCGCCAGGCTGCGGCCGACTTGCGTGTCCTGCGCTTGCACGGGTGCACAAGAAAACACAGCCACAGAGACACAGAGGCACAGAGACAGAGCGGCAATTCCTCTGTGTCTCTGTGCCTCTGTGGCTGTGTTCATATGGGCTTCAGAGTTTGTGGCTGCGATCGCCGCGTTCAAATCCTAGCGCGTCAAAAGGCGCACTCAGCGGCGCAAACCCTATCACCTTGAACAGCTCGCCCATCTCATGCTCGGCCAGCAGGCGGTGGGCCATGGCGCGCTCACCCAGACTCGTGCCGGCCAGCAGATCGGCGATACCGCAGTTGAGCAGAAAGTTGGCCTGGCTGGTGTAGCCCAGCACGACGAGGCCGGCGTCCTGGCCGGCCAGGGCGACGCCGGTGAAGTTGACGTGGGCCGTGATGTCCTTGTCGCCCACCGCCACCAGCGGATCGGCGTCGGCCAGATGGCCCTGGTGGCACATCAGCGTGCCGCCGCGGCGCTGCGGGTGGTAGTACTCGCCTTCCGGAAAGCCGTAGTCGATGAAGAAGGCCGCGCCGCGCTTGAGCGTGCGGGCCAGCGTCGCGATGAAGGCCTCGCCCTGGGGATGGATCTCGGTGACGGTGCCGGGCACGAAGCCGGTGTCCAGGGGCGGGCGCAACATGCTGTCGCGGTCCGCGAAGGCGAAGCCCTCGTCCTTGCTGACGACGCCACGTTCGCGCCAGACCTGGCCGTCGAAGGCGATGAGCTGCACCGGCATGGCGTCCAGCACCTCGTTGCCGACGACGACGGCCTCCAGCTCTGCAGGCAGCGCGTCCAGCCAGTCGACGCGCTCGGCCCAATGGGCCAGGCGCTCGCGCTGGCGCTCGCGCAGCTCGGCCGACAGCTCGACGATGCGGTAGCGTGCCAGGCCGGCGCCGAGGGCATCCAGCTCGGCGATCAGCTGGGCCGCCAGCGCCCCCGAACCGGCACCGAACTCGACGACGTCGCGACAACCGCTGGCGTCCATGGCCTGGGCCAGCTGGCGCGCGAGCGCGCGGCCGAACAGCGGCGACATCTCGGGCGCGGTGACGAAGTCCGAGCCCTCGCCGGGCATCTGGCCGAACTTGCGCCGGCCGCCGCTGTAGTAGCCCAGGCCGGGCTCGTACAGGGCCATGGCCATGAAGCGGTCGAAGGGCAGCCAGCCGCCGTTGCCGGCGATCACTGCATGGATCTTGTCAACGAGCTTCACCGGGCTTTCACCCAAGCCTCGAACTCGCCCGCCGGCATGGGCGCGCCCACCAGCTCGCCCTGGAACTGCTGGCAGCCCCAGCCGGCCAGCAGCTGCCACTGCGCGGCGCTGCGCACGCCTTCGGCCGTGACGGTCAGCCCGAGGCCGACGGCCATCTGCACGATGGCCCGCGTGATGGCCTGGGCGCCGACGTCGTCGGGCAGGCGGGCGACGAAGCCCTGGTCGATCTTGAGCTTGTCCAGCGGCAGCTCGGTCAGGTGGGCCAGCGAGGTGTAGCCGGTGCCGAAGTCGTCGACCGACACGGTCAGGCCCAGCGACCGCAATTGAGCCAGCGTCGCCGGCGCATGCTCGATGTCGTCGATCAGCATGCGCTCGGTCAGCTCCAGCTCCAGCCACTGACCTTCGGCGTGGGACTCCTTCAGCACGCGCTTGACGGTGTCGGCAAAGCCATCGAGATGGAACTGCATGCGCGACAGGTTGACGGCGATTCGCATCGGGCCATGGCCCTGGGTCAGGCCCTTTTCGCGCCAGCGCCGCGCCGTGGCGGCGGCTTCGCGCAGCACCCATTCGCCCAGGTTGAGCATCAGGCGATGGCGCTCGGCGACGAAGATGAAGGCGTCCGGCGCCAGCAGGCCGCGCTGCGGGTGGCGCCAGCGCAGCAGCGCCTCGGCGCCCGACAGCTGGCCCGTCGTCGCCTCGACCTGGGGCTGGAAGAACAGCTCGAACTCGTTGCGCGTCAGGCCCTGGGCGAGTTCGTCCTCGAGCACGAGGTCGGCATAGGCCGTCTCGGCCAGGGCCGCGTTGAAGAACTGGAAGTTGGCGCGGCCGCGCGCCTTGGCCAGGTACATGGCCGTGTCGGCGTGCTGGATGAGCTCGTCCGCCTGGCGACCGTCGTCGGGGTACACGGCCACGCCGATGGAGGGCGTGACCGACAGCGCGCGGCCGTCGGCCTTGACGGGCACCTCGACGACCGACAGCAGAGCCTCCAGCACGACGACGATGTCGGCGCGACTCTGCAAATCGCTGAGCAGCACGACGAACTCGTCGCCGCCGAAGCGCCCCACCAGGTCACTGCCGCGCAGCGCACCCACGATGCGCTCGGACACCGTCGTCAGCACCTTGTCGCCTTCGAGATGACCCAGGGAGTCGTTGACACGCTTGAAGTTGTCCAGGTCGATGAAGAGCAGGCCCAGCATCTCGCCCCTGCGCTCGGCGCGGCGCATCACCAGCGCCATGCGGTCCATGAAGGCAGCCCGGTTGAGCAGGCCGGTCAGCACATCGTGGTGGGCGAGGTGCTGGATGCGGGCTTCGTTGGCGAGGCGGTCGCTGATGTCGCGCACGACGGCCATGCGCAGCTTCTCGCCATCGCGCTCCATGGTGCGCATGATGAGCTCGACCGGGATTCGCGTGCCGTCGCGGTGCTTGATGACCGTCTCGTAGCGCAGCTCCTGGGCCTGCAGCATGACCTCGCGGACCTTGGGCAGTTCGTCGTCCGCCACATAGGACAGCACATGCTGGCCGATCAGGGCCTCGGCGGGCCATCCCGTCATCTCGCACAGCGGCTGGTTCACGTCGGTCATGATGCCGTCGCGATGGAAGAGGATGCCCTCCAACGTCGCCTGCATGAACTTGTCCAGTCGCGCCTCGGACTCGCGCAGCTTGTGCTCGGCGATGCGGTGGCGGCTGATGTCGTAGACCAGCACCCAGCTGCCCAGCAGCGTGCCACGGCTGTCGAACTGCGGGATCAGGTGGATCTCGAGATAGGCGATCTGGCCGTCGGGCTGGACCAGCTCGCGCTCGTAGACGACGGGCTTGAGGGTGCGCACCAGCTCGTCCACCGACACCCGCACGCTCGCATAGGCCTCGGCGCCGATGATCTCGCTGAAGTGCTTGCCGATGATGGAGTCCTGCGTCAGCTTGAAGGCTTCGGCATAACCGCGGTTGGCGAACAGGCAGCGATGGTCTTCGGCGCCGTACAGGGCGATCCAGGCGGGCACATGGTCGGCCAGCATGCGAAAGCGCGCGGCGTCCAGCGCCTGGCGTTCGAGGTCGAGTTCCTTGGGCGAGCTCATGAACGTCTCACCAGGCTCAGGGCCAGGCGCAGGTCATCCCAGGCACCGGCCTTGTCCGCCGGCGAGCGCAGCAGATAGGCCGGATGGTAGGTGACCACCACCGGCAGATCGCGCCACGCATGAGTCCGCCCCCGCAGCCGGCCCAGGGGCTCGGTCGAGCCGGTCAGCCGGCGCGCCGCCTGCAGGCCCATGGCGAGCACGACGCGGGGCTTCAGCAGCTCGACCTGGCGGGCCAGCACGGCCTCGCAGGCGTCGAGCTCGGCCGGCTGGGGCGGCCGGCCGCGCGGCGGGCGGCATTTGACGATGGGCGTCACGAAGGCGGTCGCGCCGTCGGCGCCGCGACGCTGGCCGGCGGCGGCCAGCATGCGGTCCAGCAGCCGGCCGGCGTCGGCGCCCATGGCCTCACCACTGACGTCGTCGGCCTCGTCGGGCGGGTCGGTGACCACCAGCCATTGCGCTTGCTGCAGGGCACCGCTGCCGAAGACGGCGTTGCGGCGCTGCTCGCAGAGGCCGCAGGCACGGCAGGAGGCGACGGCGTCTCGCAGGGCGGGCAAATCAAGCGCAGCGAAGCTGGACGGTGCGGCGGGCGCCGCCGCGACGCGCAGGATCGCCGGCGGTGGGGTGGCGACGACGATGGGCTCGGGCTCTGCCTCTTCGACATCCGCCACCGCTGCGACCGCGGCGGTCGTTGCCGGCAGCCGATACCCCATCTCGGCCAGCATGGCCCGTTGGCGCTCGTCCCAGGTCATGCCGGCACCGACAGGCTCATCAGGATCGCGTCCTCGCGCGGTCCCTCTTGCACCGGGTAATAGGCGCGGCGGCGGCCGACTTCGACGAAGCCGTAGCGCCGGTAGACCTCGCGGGCGCGCTCGTTGCTGAGGCGCACCTCCAGCCACAGCTGGGTCAGGCCGCGGCGCTGGCATTCGGCCACGATGCGGTCCAGCATGGCGACGGCCAGACCGCGCGCCTGCCAGGCCGGCGTGACGGTGATGTTGAGCAGATGCAGCTCGTCCACGCCCGGCATGGCGACCCAATAGCCCAGCAGTTCGGCGCGCAGCCCGCGCAGCACCTCGGCCGGGTAGCCGGCGGCCAGCGAATCGACGAAATTGCCGTGCGACCACGGCACCGGATAGGCCTGGCGCTCGATGGCGATGACCTCGGTCAGGTCGGGGACCCGCATGGTCGCCGCCTCAAAGGGGGGCACGCTGGGCTGGACGACGGCGTTCACGCTTTTTGTTCCCGCTCGGCCGTCGTCAGCGCGACCTTGTCGCGCACATAGACCGGCAGGGCTTCGGCCGCGTCGCGCGTTTCGCCGCGCTGCCAGGCCGCCAGGGCCAGGGCGCCCAGGGCCTGGGCGCGCGAGCGGGCCTGCGGCCAGGCATGAGGAAAGCTGCCCAGGGCCTCGGCGTATTCGTTCAGGGCCGTGCCGGCGACGGCGGCAGGCTCGCCCCAGTGGGCGGCCAGGGCTTCCGGCTTGTAGAGGGCCGGCGCCTCGACCACGTGCCAGGCCCCGCCGATCCGGCCATAGCGGGCTGCGTAGATCTCGCCGATGCGGGCATCCATGGCCACCCAGATGTCGTCGCCGGCGCCCTGGGCGTGGGCGTCCTCGGCCACCAGCATCAGGCTGTCGATGGCCAGCACCGGCTTGTCCAGGCCGAAAGCCAGGCCCTGGGCGACGGCGCAGGCGGTGCGCAGGCCGGTGAAGGCGCCCGGGCCCTGGCCGAAGGCGATGGCGTCGAGATCGGCCATGGCGACGCCCGCGCCAGCCAGCAGGGCCTTGACTTCGGGCAGCATGCGCGCGGACGCCTGGGCGCCCCCCTGGGCCTCGAAAACCCGGGTCTGCCCCTGGGCCACGAGGGCCAGGGCCATCGTGTCGGTCGAGCTGTCCAGGGCCAGGAGAGAGGGCATGAGTCCAGTGTAACTTTCGGGTCATGCGCAAACGGATCGTCGGACTGCTGTTGGCGGGATGGATCGTGGGGGGGCAGGCGGCCGAGCCCCTGCCCCTGTCCGTCCAGGTCGCGTTGCGCCAGGCCCAGCTGCCGCCGACGGCCCTCGGCCTGTTCGTGCAGGCGCTGGACGAGGCCCGCCCCCGCGTGGCCTGGCAGGCCGACCTGCCGCTCAACCCCGCCTCGCTGACCAAGCTGGTCACCAGCATGGCCGCCCTGGACACCCTGGGCCCGGCCTGGCAATGGCAGACGCCGGTCTGGCTGACCGAGGACGGCGGCCTGGCCATCCAGGGCAGCGGCGACCCGCGCCTGGGCACGGAGCGGCTCTGGACCGGTCTGAAGCGCCTGGGCAATGAACTCGGGATCAGGGAACTGCGCGGCCCGCTGCGCCTGGACCGCAGCGCCTTCGCGCCCGGCAGCGCCGAGCCGGGCGACTTCGACAACGAACCCTGGCGCGTCGGCAACGCCCAGCCCGAGGCCCTGCTGCTGAACGCCAAGGCGGTCAGCTACGCCATCCGCATCGACGGCGCGCAGGCACGCATCAGCGCCGATCCGCCCCTGGACCCGCCAACCGCCGTGCCCGTCACCGCCGGCCCCTGCGGCGACTGGCGCGGCGGGCTGAAGCTGCAGTGGGCGCCGGGCCAGCGCCCGCGCTTCGCCGGCAGCTATCCGGCGGCCTGCGGCGAGCAGACCTGGACGCTGGCCGACCCCGATCCCGCCACCTATGCCGCGCGTCTGCTGGCCCTGATGCTGCGCGAGGCCGGCATCGCCTGGCGCGGCGAGACCCTCGTCGATGCGCCGGCGCCCGCCGCCGCGCCGACGCTGGTCTGGACCGGCCCGACGCTGGCCGAGGTGCTGCGCGACATGAACAAGTTCAGCAGCAATCTGATGGCCCAGCAGGTGCTGCTCAGCACGGCGCGCGCGGCCGGCGTGCCCACGCCTTCACCGGACACGGCGACGACCTGGCTGCAGGCCTGGCTGGACACGCATGCCGGCACGCTGCCGCCGACCCGCGTCGTCAACGGCTCGGGCCTGGCGCGTGAGACACGCATCAGCCCGGCTCAGCTGGGCGTGCTGCTGCGCTGGGCCTGGGGCCAGCCCTGGATGCCCGAACTGCTGGCCTCGCTGCCGGTGGCGGGGCTGGATGGCACGCTGTCGCGCCAGCCCGGGCGTTTCGGCGCCGCGGTCGGGCGGGCGCATCTGAAGACCGGTTCATTGCGTGACGTGGTCGCGCTGGCCGGCATCGTCGACGCACCGTCGGGCCGGCGCTGGGTCCTGGTGGCGATGGTCAACCACCCGCAGGCCCAGGCCGGGCGCGGCGTGCTGGAGGCGGCGCTGCGCTGGGTGGCGCAGGACGCACCGGAGGCGAAGTCGGCGCGCTAACCCAGGACGGCCGCGATGAAGCGGGCCTTCGCGTCGCGATAGCGCTGGGGGCCCAGGGACGCATGCTCGAGCTTGATCCGGTTGTACTGCTCCACCAGGCGCGGGTCCGCCCTCAGCGCGTCGCGAAAGCGCATGAAGAACTCGAACTCCGAGCCCTGGGCAACCACCTGCAGAGCGACATCCCAGTCCTGGCGCGGCGATTCCAGCATGCACAGCTCGGGCGTGCGCAAGGTGTCGGCCTTGACCACATGGCCAGCGGCTTCGAGCGTGCGAACGGCCTGGGCATGGTCCTGCGCCGCGACAAGCACGCAGATGTCCAGGTCGCCCTTGGAGACGGCGCCGGGAATGGACGAAGCGCCGACATGCTCGACGCGCGCGGCGGGCAACAGGCGCGCGACTTCCGCGGCCACCTCGGCGAAGACCGCGCCGGCCGCGGCCTGGTAGTCGGAAGGCTGGAGCAGCCGCATGCGCCGCCTCAGCCGTTGTAGACCTCGACGCCCATGCCGGTGAACCAGGTGTTCTCGTCGGACTCATGCCCGCCGCCGACGGCGTTGTAGTTGACCGTCAGCTCCTCGCCGGCGGCGATGTCGCGGATGGCGATGAAGCGCAGCACGCGCAACTCGGCATCGGCCTCGTAGCGCATATTGGCCGGGTTCTCGTGGTTGTAGAGGCTGCCATAGCCCAGGGCCAGGCAATGCGCCGCATCGGTGCCGGCCAGCACGCCCCAGTTGAAGAGCAGCTTGCGGACCTCGTTGGGCACGGAGGCATAGCTGCCGGTGAACAGCACCACGGGGCAGGACTCGACGGTCTCGCCCTTGGCATGGGCGCGCGATGCATAGGCACCGCGGCCTTTGGCGGTGCCGGTGTCCTGGATGTAGACGCTGGGCAGGGAAATAGGCATGGATTGACTAGACAAAGATGAACGCGGGATTCGCGAGACCAAACATCGGTGCATCACTCCTTGAAAGGGATGGATTTGGCGGCATCCAACCAGGACGCCAAGCACTTCATCTCCTCAACGCATTTCAACTTTGCACGTGCAGACTCGAAGCCTGATGGACTCGACGCGACAAAAACAAACGCAGCGCCCTCACTGTCAAACGACCCCACCATGTCAGGGGCGTTGCGCTTGATGACCTGCTCGATCGAGGGGCCGTTGCCACTGAAGCCGTAGAGTTCAAAGAGCTTCACAAAGGACTTCTTGCCCCCACGATCTCCGACTTCGACCGCGATGACGATTGACCTTTGCGCTGGGTCTGAAAGTAGCTTGGGCGCGTAGAAGTCGTCGGGGTTGGCGTTTACCGAAGCGCTGCACGCTGCCAGCAGCAAAGCTGTCGCTAGTAGAGATGACGGAGTTCGCATTGAAGGAGGCGGGAAATGCCGGCGCTGGGAGTGGCGAAGCGTAACCGGCACGCCCGAAGCCACCGAACTACACCGACGCCCTGATCTCCCTCACCCCCCTCCCCAGCTTCTTCCTCAACAGCGCCCTCGGCGTCACCGCATCCGCATAGAACTGCCCTCCAGCCTTCGAAACGGGGGCTGAAGCCGGGGCGGTAGGGAAGGCGTCAGCGGCATGATCCACACTCCGCAGCTTTCCACCCGCCCCGCCGGAGCCCTGATTGACCGCGCAACCGCTGCTGATCGCGCTCGTCGCCGTGCAGTTCTCCGTGCACGCGCTGGTCTGGGCCATGACGGCCCGCATGGCGCGGCGCTGGCATGCGGCCGAGGGGCATTTCGCGCTGTTCTGGCTGCTGCTGGCGATGGGGCTGATGCTGTTCGTGCCGCCGCTGGAGAGCGGCAGCGCGCCGCGCAATCTGGCCGACCTGCTGATCGTGGCCGCCTCCATGTTCGAGCACCGCGGCCTTGCCTTGCATTGGGGCCGCCGGTTGCCGCTGTGGCCCTATGCCCTCGGCCTGGCCGCCGCGGCCGGCATCATCGCGGCCAGCTTCCTGATGGCCAACGGCCACGGCGTGCGTGTGGCCGTCGTCTGCTTCGGCTGCGCCACCATGATGCTGGCCAGCGTCGGCCTGATGTGGCGGCGCGGCCGCGCCGCCACGCCCGTCTTCGCGCCGGTGGCCGCCGCGGGCTACAGCCTGCTGGCCGCGGCCCTGCTGGTGCGCGGCGTGCAGGCCGTGCTGGTGGGCTCGACGACCAAAATCTCCATCGACGCGCCGGGCCACGCCAACATCCCGCTGGCCATCCTGGTGCTCTTCGTCGGCGGCCTCATCAACCTGGCCCATATCCGCCTGGTGCTGGGACGTGTGTTGCACCTGCTGGGTCAGCAGGCCAAGACCGACGAGCTGACCGGTGCCCTGAACCGCCGCGGCCTGCTGCAGCAGCTCGAGGCCGAGCACACCGGCGCCCTGCAGGGCAAGGCCGGCTATGCGCTGCTGATGGTGGACGTGGACCACTTCAAGGCCATCAACGACCAGCACGGCCATGCCCAGGGCGACCAGGTGCTGCAGGCGGTGTCGGCCAGCCTGCGTGCCGCACTGCGCAGCGACGACCTCGTCGGCCGCTGGGGCGGCGAGGAGTTCTGCGTGCTGCTGCCACGCACCCACTTGCTCGATGCTGAACAACTGGCCCAGCGCGTCGCCACGCGCGTTGCGGCCACCGGCTCGGGCATTCGCGTGACCGTCAGCATCGGCGTGTCGGAATTCGGCCCGGCCGACCTGGACCTGCGGGCCGTCATCCGCCGCGCGGACGATGCCCTCTACCGCGCCAAGGAGACCGGGCGCAACCGCGTCGTGACGGCCGCCCCCTAGAGCAGGGCCGGATTGCCCTGCCAGACCGTCCAGGTCAGAGCCGAGGCAAAACTGACCCAGGCCGCATAGGGCAGCAGCAGCGCCCCCGCCGCGCGGCGAATGCGCCAGAACGCAGCCGCGGTTGCGACCACCAGGCCGAGCAGCAACAGCACGTCGGCGAAGGCCAGCGCGCCCTGGTGCCAGCCGAAGAACAGCCACGACCAGAGGGCGTTGGCCAACAGCTGCGCCATGAACAGCCCCAGTGCCAGCGTGCGCTGCTCGCCGGCTGGCTCGCGCCAGACCAGCCAGGCGGCGACGGCCATCAGCAGATAGAGCAGCGACCACACAGGCCCGAAGACCGAGGCCGGTGGCGCCCAGCCGGGCTTGGCGAGTTCGCCATAGAACATCGGCGCCTCGCTGGACGCGACTGCGCCGAGTGCCGCGGCGACGAAGACGAGGCCCAGCCAGGCCAGCAGGCCGGCCGCCTGGGCGGGGGTGGAGCGATGAGACAACTGCACGGCCAACTCCTGGCTTGGGAGGTGAACGGATCAGGCCACGAGCTTAGGCCGGGCGCGCGCCACACGGGGCCAGCGCAGGCCCGCAATGCCGGTAGGAAGCAGCCTACGGCCGGCTTGAATCGCGTCCGACCGGCGCGCCCTGGCGCCCCCACTAGAGTGAATTGGCGGCAAGGAGCAGGTGCTCCACCGCGACAGGAGGTTCCATGTCTTTCCTGCTCTACATCATCGGTCTGGCCGTGCTGCTCGGCGGCGTCGCCTGGGCCCTGATCACCGCCGGGCTGGCAGCCACCTATGTGGCCATCGCCTGCCTGATCGTCGCCGGCGTCGGCATCATGATGGCCGTCTCGCGCACACGCTCCAAGGATCCACCGGCCTGAAAAGCTCGCTGGGGCGTGCGGCATCGCACCCGGCCGGCCCGCACGTCTCGGCGCCGCTCGGTGCGGCGGCAGCTTCGGCAGGCGGCCCCGGATTCGAAGCGCGTGCCGGCTTTGTAGCGCGGCCGCCGTTCATGCGGCGCCGGCGCCATTCGCCCGCGCCGACCCGCCATTCGCCGGCTCGACCGGCTCCGGCCGATGGACCTGCCGGAGCATGGCGGTCATGGACATCCGACGCACCCTCCGCGACAACCGCGGCTTCATCCTCTTCCTGCTCAGCTTCGCCCTGTTCCGCACGGCGGTGGCCGACTGGAATCCCATCCCCTCGGGCTCGATGCGGCCGACGCTGCTGGAGGGCGACGTCGTCCTCGTCAACCGGCTGGCCTACGACCTCAAGCTGCCGCTGACCGACGTCGTGCTGCTCCGCTTAAGCGAACCACGGCGCGGCGACGTCGTCACGCTGAGCTCGCCGGCCGGCGGCACCCGCCTCATCAAGCGCATCGTCGGCCTGCCCGGCGATCGCATCGCCATGCGCGACGACGTCGTGATCCTGAACGGCCAGCCGCTGGCCTACACCGAACGCCGCGCCCACGGCGAGACGGTGGCACCGGGCTGGGTCGTCGACGCCGTGCGGGCGACCGAGAACCTGAGCGGCCGGGAACATACGGTGCAACTGCTGCCGACCGTGCGCGCCCGGCGCGACTTCGCCGAGATCACGGTGCCGGCGGGCCAGTACTTCCTGCTCGGCGACAACCGCGACAACAGCGAGGACTCGCGCTTCATCGGCACCGTGCCGCGCGAGAAGCTGATCGGCCGCGCCCACCATGTGCTGGTCTCCGCCGATTGGCTGGGCGAGGACGGCTGGCGCATGGCGCCGCGGCTGGATCGCTGGGTGAAGGCCATCCTCTGAACGTGACCAAGCCCACATCTTTGCGGGCTGCGCCGCGGTGGCTGGCCTCTGGACAGGCAGAAGCGGTGTTTTTCGACGCGGCCGTTTCGGTGGCCGCCCTATCTTTGCGGCCATGTCCCGCCGCCATCGCCGCCCCCTCCCCCTGCCCAGCTTCGGGCCACGCCGCCTGAGCGTGGTGGAAGGATCGATGCGCCTGGTCATGGACGAGCGCTGGACGCCCGAGGACCGGCCCGTGCAGGCCGAACTGCAGCGGCTGGAGCGCTTTTCGGCGCTGATGGCCGCCCAGGGCTGGCCGGCCCATGTGTCGCGCCTGGCCTATGACCGCATCTATGCCGGCGAGCGCTTCGGCTTCGCCAAGCGCGTCGGCCGCGGCGAACTGCCGGGCCTGGCGCGCGAACTGATTGCAAGTTGGCGCGCCAGCAGCATTCAAGCCCTCGAAGGCTGAGCTCTCGTCAAGGGTCATTCGACCACTTGCTACGCTCCCGCCGATTGCGACCTGAGTCGCGGCGAGAACAGGGAGAGCCGCATGATCGTTCCAAACTATTGGGCTGAGGCACGCACTGTCTTGACGGTGAAGGGCCGCCGCATGACGCTGCGACGTTTTGGCTGGTCGGACACGAGCCAAGCCGATGCACAGGCGCAAGCCGAGTTGCGTGTTGCCCAGGCCGCCCAGCTGGCTGCCGCTGGGCAGACCGTGAAGCGTCGCGAACTGAAGCTGACCTACAACGGCGCAGAGGGCATCCCAATCCGGGAAGAGGTTCTGAGCCGCCATGGCGAGGCGGTCATCACGCGTAACGCCTATGGCGCGCGTTGCCTCAATGTGCCGGACATGCTGATTGCGGATGTCGATTTCAAAGCTGAACCGGCATGGGGGCTAAAGCTCGCCAGCAGCGCGCTCGCCATGATGCTTGCTTTGCTCGTCCTCACGGCGGGCCTCGGTTGGCCAGGCGTCGTCACCGCAGTCGTCATACTTGTTTTCGGCAAGTCGTTGCTGGAAAGAGTGCTGCGGCGCATGGCGTCGCACGTGGAGCCCGCGCCGGCCCGCGCGCACCGCCTTCTCAACGACTTCCTGGCGCAGCACCCAGACTGGCGAGTACGGAAATACCACACGCCCGCGGGGTTGCGATTGATCGTGACGCACGCTCGTTTCTCGCCGAAAGCGGAAGCGACGCAGGCCTTTTTCAATGCCATCGGCGCGGACCCGGTCTACGCGCGGATGTGTCTCAACCAGCACTGCTTCCGCGCGCGCCTGTCGGCCAAGCCCTGGCGGGCCGGCATCCACGATCACCTCAAGCCCAGGCCGGGCGTGTGGCCCATCCGGCCGGAGCGGATGCCGGATCGCGCGGCCTGGGTCGCACGCTACGAAAGTGCCGCGGCTGCCTATGCGGCGTGCCACCATGAAGAGACGTTGGGCGCCGGCACCGACGACGCAACCCTCATGGCGTTGGTTGCACTGCATGACGCCGAGTCGGCGGCGCTGGACATCGCGCGACCGCTGGCCTGAGTGTGGTCACTCCTCCCAGCGGAACCGCCAGATCGCCAGCACCGTGAACGCCGCGGTGAAGGCCAGCATGACGGCGCTGGGCAGCAGCGCCTCGGAGAAGGGCTGGCCGCGCCAGGTCATGGCGTCCAGCGCATCGATGGCCCAGCGCGTCGGCACGGCCAGCGAGGCGGTCTGCAGCCATTCCGGGAAGATGAAGGCCGGCACCCAGGCACCGCCAAGCATGACCATCAGCAGCGTGGACAGGATGGCCAGACCGCGGGTGGCTTCGGGCGTGCGGCCCAGAGCCGCCACCAGCAGGCCGAAGCTGGCGGTCAGCAGCGCAAAGCAGACGAGCACGAGGACCAGGCCGGCCGGGCTGCCCAGCACGCGCACGCCGAAGGCAGCGATGGCCACGACGTAGAGGACGGCAAAGACGATCAGCGAGATCAGCGCGCTGGCGACGATGCGGCTGCCCAGCAGCTGGGCCCGCGACAGCGGCGCAGCGCGCAGCCGCTTCCACAGCCCCAGGCGGCGCATCATCAACAGGCCCAGGGCCATGTCCACGCCCGCCATCAGGATGAACTGCACGCCCATGCCGGCAAAGGAATGGGCATAGCTGTTGTAGGCGACCGGCGCGGCGTTGGCGCTGGACTGCACGGCCTCGATCTCGCGCGTCGTGTAGGGCATGGACAGGCCGCCCTGCGTGCCTGCCGAAGCTGCGGCGTCGCCGCTCTGCACCTTGCCGATGGCATCGAACATCTTGACGAGGGCATCGCGCTGCTCGACGGGCATGCCGGTCGAGCCGCGCAGCTGCTTTTCCATGTCGCCGAGAGCCGCGGGACTGAAGCTGCTGCGGCTGACCTCCTGCATCACGGTTTGGGCCAGCAAGCCGCGCACGACGGCCAGGGCGCTGGCCTGCGAGGGGTCGAAGTGCAGCGCGATCTCGGGCCTGGGACCGGCCCCGAACAGCGCACGGCCGGCCTGCTCGCCCAGGCCCGCGGGCAGCACGGCGACGGCGCGGAGCTTGCCGGCACGCACCTGACCCAGCAGCGCGGCTTCGTCGCCGACCGTGGTCTTCAATGCGGACTCGGCCTGCAGCGCGGCGACGATGCGCTGCGACAGCGGGCTGTGGTCCTGGTCGATGACACCGACCGGGATGCCAGCCATCTTGCTGCTGCTGCCGCCGAACAGGCTGCCGAAGAAGGCGGCGATGAGGATGGGCGCGACGATGCTCATCAGCACGGCGCGGCGGTTGGAGAAGTGCAGCTTGATTTCCGCACGGACGAGGGCGAGCAGTGCTTGCATAATCAATCCCGCAGCGCGCGGCCGGTCAATTGAAGGAAGACGTCTTCGAGGGTGGCGCGGGCCGAAGCCAGGCCACGCACCTTGACGCCGCGTTCGGCAAGCGCTGCCAGCAAGGGGCCGGTATCGCGGCCCAGATCGCTGACCCGGGCCTCCAGCCGCTGGCCCACGCGGCTCACGCCGGGCAGGCCGGCCAGCGCCGCCGTCCAGTCGACGTCAGCGGGCTCGCCGTCGATCTCGACCTGCAGGGTCTGTGAGGCCGGCAGCAGGGCGAACAACTGCGCCTGGGTGCCGCTGGCGACGACACGGCCATGGTCGATGACGACGATGCGGTCGGCCAGGCGCTCGGCTTCTTCCATGTAGTGGGTCGTGTAGATCAACGCCTTGCCGGCGGCCTTCAGCATCTCGAGGTTGTCGAAGATGGCATTGCGGCTCTGCGGGTCGACGCCGGCCGTGGGTTCGTCAAGCAGGAGGACCTCGGGGTCATGAACCAGGGCGCTGGCGATGTTGAGCCGGCGCTTCATGCCGCCGGAGAAGGTCGACGGCTTGTCCTTGGCGCGGTCGCTCAGGCCCACCATGGCCAGCACCTCGTCGGTCCGGCGCTTCAGCAGGTCCGGCGCCATGCCGTAGAGGGCCCCGAAGAGCTCGACGTTCATGCGCGCCGGCAATTCCTCGTAGAGCGCGATGTCCTGGGGCACCAGGCCGATGCGGCGCTTGTAGCCGGCCTCGTCCGAAGCCAGGCTGACACCGCCGGACAGGGTCACGGCACCGGCGTCGGGCACCGTCAGGCCGCAGATCATGCCCACCGTCGTCGACTTGCCGGCACCGTTGGGGCCGAGCAGGCCCAGCACCTCGCCGGGGCGCAGCGCCAGGCTGACCTCGTGCACCGCCGTTCTGTCGCCATAGGCCTTGCGCAGGCCGCGGGCCACCAGCACTTCTTCCTGCATGCCGCACTCCTCATCGAATTGGCGCGGATGCTAGGGCGTCGGCCACCGCTCGCCGAGGGGGTTGCGACGGATGGCGAGAGGCTGGCGCGAATCGACAGCGCCCCGCGCCAACGGCAATACTCCGGCCATGACGGCACGCATCGGCATCATCGGCACCGGCTGGGTGGGCACCAGCGTCGCGTTCTCGACGCTGCTGGCCGGGCATGCCGGGGAACTCTGGCTGCACGACCAGCGAGAGGCCGTGGCCGAGGGCGAGGCCATGGACCTGGCCGACGGCGCCGCCTTCTACCCGCGCTGCCAGGTGAGCGCGGTGGCCCTGGAGCGCATGCGGGATGCCGACATCGTCGTGCTGGCCGCCGGCCGCAACGGCAGGCCGGACGAGAGCCGCCTCGATCTGCTGCGCGACAACGCCCGCATCGCGGACGGCATCGGCCGCATGCTGGCCGGCTTTGGCGGCATCGTGCTCGTCGTGACCAACCCGGTCGACGTGCTGACCCGCGTCGTCGCGCAGGCGAGTAGGCTGCCGCCCGGGCGCGTCATCGGCACGGGCACGCTGCTGGACACGGCCCGGCTGCGCGAGCGCCTCGCCAGCAGGCTGAGCGTGGCGCCGCAGTCCATCCACGCCCAGGTCGTCGGCGAGCATGGCGACTCCTCGGTCATGCTGTGGTCGGGCGCGCGCGTCGGGGGGCTGGCCCTGCGGGACTGGCCGGGCTGGCGGGCCGAGGACGAAGCCGAACTCGGGCAGCAGGTGCGACGCGCCGCCTACGAGGTGATCCGGCGCAAGGGCGCCACCAACCATGCCATCGGCCTGGTGACGGCCGAGCTGATCGGCTGCATCGTGCGCGACGAGCGGCGCGTGCTGCCGGTCAGCCGTGTCCAGCAAGGCGTCTGCGGGTTCAGGGGTGTCGCGCTGTCGCTGCCGGCCCAGGTCGGTGCGGCCGGCGCCGTGGAGGTGATGGCGCCCGGCATGGACGCCGCCGAGCGCGAGGCCCTGGCCGCGTCGGGCGCGACTCTCGAGCGCGCCTTCGTCTCGATCAGCGCGTCCTGAAGCGGCCCACCAGTTCGTTGAGCCGGCCGGCCTGCGACTTCAGGCTCTCGGCCGCCGCCGCGCCCTCTTCCACCAGGGCCGCGTTCTGCTGCATGGACTGGTCGAGCCGGTCCACCGAATCGGCGATCTCGCGCAGCCCGGCGCTCTGGGTGCGGGCCAGCTCGGTCGCATCCTTGATGAGGGCCGCGACGCGTTCGACGCTGGCCACCACCTCCTGCATCTGCGTGCCGGCGTCGTTGACGAGGCGCGAGCCGGCGTCCACCTGCTCCACGCTGGCCCCGATGAGCGACTTGATCTCCTTGGCGGCGCCGGCCGAGCGCTGCGCCAGGCTGCGCACTTCGGCGGCCACGACGGCAAAGCCGCGGCCCTGCTCGCCGGCCCGCGCGGCCTCTACCGCGGCATTCAGCGCCAGGATATTGGTCTGGAAGGCGATGCCGTCGATGACGCCGATGATGTCGGCGATTTTTCGGCTGCTCTGGCTGACGCCGTTCATGGCCGTGACGGCATTCAGCACCACCTCACCGCTCTGGCGGGCCTGGGTCGACGTCGTCTGGGCCAGGCTGCTGGCCTCGCCCATGGCCTCGCTGCTGTGGCGTGCAGCCTCGGTCATCTGGCGCATGGAACTGGCGGCCTGCTGCAGGTCGGCGCTGCCCTGCTCGGTGCGCTGCGACAGGTCGAGGTTGCCGGCCGCGATTTCGCTGGATGCCGTATTGACCTGTTCGGCGCCGTCGCGCAGCGTGCCCATCATGCTGCGCAGCGTGTCCTGCAGGCGCACCAGGGCCGACATGCCCGCCCGAGCGCTGGAGTTGCCGCGCAGCACGATGTCCTCGCGCAGGTCGCCTTCGCTCATGCGCTGGGCGCTGCTGAGCAAGTCCTTCAGGAACACACCCACGCTCTGGGCGCCATCGAGATAGACGAAGGCGATGAGAGCGCCCAGCAGCAGGCTGCCGCCGATCAGCCAGCCTGCCGGCATGCCGTAGAGCACGCCGGCAATGACGTAAGCCTGCAAGGCGATGGACAGGCCCAGGTAGAGGGCCAGGCGCTGGGCAATCGAGAGATTGGCAAACATCAGATCGGTCTCCTCGTCGGTAACCAATCAATTTAGCCCAGCGCTTCTTGGGCGCCGCGTGGAAGTTTCACGACTTGGGCGCCCGCGACGTTTTCGCGTTCAGGGTGGGATGCAGACAAGCGTGGACCGCACCTGGCGAAAGTCAAAACAACGTTCCAAGCACAACGGATCGCCGGACCGAAATTCACCACTCAAACGGTCTAACCCGTTGTGAAGTTAGGGAGCGCCCAATACAGCAACACGCGTTACGTTTCGCTTACGTCCGCGAAGCTTTCCGTTGACTTGCGGTCGCGAAGCTAACAACCTCTGCAGGTCCGTCTTTTGCCCTGATGTTTCTTCGCCGTCTCAATCTCGATGTCGATGCCGATCGCGGCATTGCCTCGGGCCTTTTTCTGTCCGATCCCAGCTACGAGCTGGAGAACTATGGGCGCCTGCCGACCAGCGACATGACCGACCCGCTGTCGCGGCGCTTTCCGCAGGAATGCGCGCCCGAACACCGCCTGACCTTCGCGGCCTTCGAGCACGACAAGGCCATCGGCCTGGCCCAGGTCGCCCTGCACGCACCGTCCCGCGACTCGGCAGCCCTGATGCTGCTGCTGGTGCCGCGGCAATTCCAGCACAAGCACATCGGCTGCGAGATCGTCGAGCGCCTGAGCCGGCAGGCACGGCGTTGGGAAGACATCTCGAACTGGTACATCACCGTCGTGGAGTCCAACACCCGCGCCCTCGCCTTCTGGCGGCATTGCGGCTTCCGCACCAAGACCCAGGGCCTGGCCTGCGAAGGTTTCGCCGGCCGGGTCACGCTGATGACGCGCCCCGTCAAGGCGCGCCCGACCTGCCAGCACTCCCGCGCGCCGGAGAACGCGAGTCAGATCACGGCCCTGCAGCTGTTCGCGCGCATCACCTGATCAAGCCTGGGCGAGAGCCCGCCCGATCAGGATCTTCTGCACCTCGCTCGTGCCCTCGTAGATCTGCGTCACGCGGACATCGCGGTAGATGCGCTCGACGGGGAAGTCGCTGAGATAGCCGTAGCCGCCATGGATCTGGATGGCCTCCGAGCAGACCTTCTCGGCCATCTCGCTGGCGAAGAGCTTGGCCATGGCCGCCTCCTTCAGGCAGGGCCGACCGGCATCCTTGAGGCTGGCGGCATGCCAGATCAGCTGGCGCGCGGCCTCGATCTGCATCGCCATCTCGGCCAGCTTGAACTGCACCGCCTGGTGATTGAAGATGGGCTGGCCGAAGGTGACGCGGTCCCTGCTGTAGCGCAGCGCCGCTTCAAAAGCGGCACGCGCCATGCCGACCGACTGCGAGGCGATGCCGATGCGGCCGCCTTCCAGGCCTGACAGCGCGATCTTCAGCCCCTGGCCTTCGTCGCCGAGGCGATTGGCCGCCGGCACGCGGCAGTTTTCGAACAGGATCTGGGCCGTGTCGCTGCTGTGCTGGCCCATCTTCTCCTCGATGCGGGCCACCGTGTAGCCCGCCGAGTTCGTCGGCACGACGAAGGCGCTGATGCCCTTCTTGCCGGCCGCCTTGTCGGTCACCGCCATGACGATGGCGACGTCACCGTGCTTGCCGCTGGTGATGAACTGCTTGACGCCGTTCAGCACATAGTGGTCGCCATCGCCGTCCTTGACACGTTGGGCCGTCGTGCGCAGGCCGCCGGCCTCGGAGCCGACGTGGGGCTCGGTCAGGCAGAAGGCGCCCAGCATGTCGCCGCGCGCCAGGGGCTTGAGGAAGCGCTCCTTCTGCTCGTCGTTGGCGAAGGCCATCAGGATGGAGCAGACCGGGCAGTTGTTGACGCTGACCACGGTGCTGGTGCCGCCGTCACCCGCGGCGATCTCCTCCAGGATGACGGCCAGGGCCAGGTAGTCCAGCCCGGCGCCGTCCCATTCGGTGGGCACGGCGACGCCGTAGCAGCCCAGGGCGGCCAGGCCCTTCAGCGGCTCGGCGGGGAAGTGGTGGTTCTTGTCCCAGGCCGCGGCATGGGGGGCGATCTCGGCCTGCACGAAGGCGCGGATGGCGTCCTGCACGGCGAGGTGGTCTTCGGGGAGGAGCATGGGTGGCGCTTTCCGACAACGTTGGGGATGGCGCTATTTTCGACGCAGGCGACTGTCCGTTCACCCCGTTTGCTGCCCGCGACCGTAGAAGCAGATACCGCCCGTCCGGAGACCCTCCATGCCTTCTGCCACGACGCTTCGCTCGCTGTTCGCCCTGCTGACCCTGGTGGCCTCGGCCGCTCTCGCCCTCGCCCCTCCACCGCCACCACCGCAGAAGCTGCTGCCGCCCGCGGTGCTGCCGCGCTTCGTCGCGCCCCAGGCCAGCCAGCCCATCCAGATCCGCAAGGCGGCCGTGCAGGCCACCGTCGCCGGCACGCAGGCACAGACGCGCATCGAGCTCGTCGTGCACAACCCCAACCCGCGGGTCCTGGAAGCGACGCTGGAGTTCCCGCTGGCCGAGGGCCAGAGCGTCGTCGGCTTCGCGCTGGACATCAACGGCGAGCTGGTCAGCGCCGTGCCCGTGCCCAAGGACAAGGGCCGCCAGGTCTTCGACGACGTGACGCGTCGGCGCGTCGACCCGGCGCTGCTGGAGCGCACTGCTGGCAACAGCTTCAAGCTGCGCGTCTACCCGCTGCCGCCCAATGGCCAGCGGCGCGTCGTGCTGCAACTGGCCGAGTCCCTGCGTCCCGACGCCCAGGCCCGCTTCCAGTACGCGCTGCCGCTGGACTTCGGCCAGCCCATCGCCCAGTTCGAGGGTCGGTTCAGCGTGCACGGCGACATCCGGCCGCAGGCCGCCGGCGCCCTGGCCGGCGCCGAGAACTTCGGCCAGAGCGGCGAAGCCGGCCTGCAGTTGCAGCGCAGCGACTGGCAGCCCAACCAGCCCCTGGTCATGAGCTGGACCGGCAGCGACGGCGACAGCATCAGCGTGCAGCAGCACGCCAGCGTCGCCTATGCCTATGCCGAACTGCCGGTCGATGCGGCCACCGGCCCCGCACGCCTGCCGCGCGAGGTCCATCTCGCCTGGGACGCCTCCGGCTCCGGCGCCCAGCGCGACCACGCCCGCGAGTTCGCCCTGCTCGACGCGCTCTTCCGCGCCGCAGGCACCCTGCGCGTGCAGCTGACGGTGGCCCGCGACGTCGCCGAGCCGCCGCGGCTCTTCGACGTGAAGGACGGTGACTGGTCGGCACTGCGCCGCGTGCTGGAAGGCCTGGCCTATGACGGTGCCAGCAGCCCCGCGGCCTGGGCCGCCGGCTTCGGCCCGACCCAGGCAGGCAGCGACACCATCGCCCTGCTGTTCAGCGACGGCCTGGCAACCTGGCCCGGCGACATCAAGGCTCCGGCTTCCGGCGCGCCCCTCTTCACCATCAACGCCGCCACCCGCCTGGACGCGCCGCGCCTGCGCCGCCTGGCCGAGAGCCGCGGCGGCCGCTTCATCGACCTCAACAACGCCGACACGCCCGCCGCCCTCGCCGCCCTGACCCGGCCGGGCCTGCGCCTGGTCGACATCCAGGCCCAGGGTGCCGATCGCGTCGTGACCCAGTCGCTGCTGCCCGAGAACGGCCGCCTCGTGCTGGCTGCACGCCTGACGGCCGCCCAGGCCCGCTTGCAGCTGACGCTGGTCGATGCCCAGGGCAGCCGCCAACAGCGCACGCTGGAGCTGACCGCGCCCGTGCCCGACACGCGGGGCGGCGACGAATCGCTGCCGCTCGCCGCGCGACGCTGGGCCGAATTGCAGGTGGCCGAACTGGAGGCCGACCGCCAGCGCCACCGCGCCGAGATCCGCCGGCTCGGCGAGCAGTTCAGGCTGCTGAGCAGCGAGACCTCCCTCATCGTGCTGGACAGCCTGGCCGACTACGTGCGCTACGAGATCGTGCCGCCCACGGCCGCCATGCGCGCCGCCTACCAGCAGCAGCTCGCCCAGCGCCGCAACGAGGACAACCGCGGCCGCGAGGCTCAACTGGACGACCTGCTGCGCCGCTTCAAGGAGCGCCAGGCCTGGTGGGCGCAGACCTTCGCCTCCCAGCCCGCCCAGGTCACCATGGCACCCAAGCCGATGCCGCCCGTCGCCGTGCCGCCGCCGGCCTTCACCACCGTCACGCCCGCGCCGGCAATCGCGCCGCCAGCGCCGGCCATGGCGCCCATCGCACCGTCACCGGCCGCCGAAGCACGGGCCTCCATGCTTCCCCCGGCAGCCGCGCCGGCACTGGCATCGGCTCGCGCCCCCGAGCCCCGGCGCGAACGCATGGAGATGGCGGCCGGCAAGCTCAGCGAACGCGCCACCGACAACAGCCCGGCCGCCCCGGTCGGCATCGCGCTGCGCCGCTGGGAACCCAATGCGGCCTATGCCCGCCGCCTGCGCGAGGCCGGTGACGCCGATCGCTACACCGTCTACCTGGACGAGCGTCCGGGCTATCTGTCCAGCACGGCCTTCTTCCTCGACGCCGCCGAGATCTTCTTCGCCAAGGGCCAGCGCTCCCTGGCGCTGCGCGTGCTGTCCAACCTGGCCGAGATGGAGCTGGAGAACCGCCACATCCTGCGCATCCTGGCCTACCGCCTGCTGCAGGCCAACGAGCTGGCGGCCGCCGTGCCGCTGCTGGAGCGCGTGCGCGAACTTGCGCCTGACGAGCCCCAGTCCTCGCGCGACCTCGCGCTGGCGCTGGAGCGCGCGGGCCAGTCGCAGCGCGCCGTCGACCTGCTATGGGACGTGGCCAGCCAGCCCTGGGACTCGCGCTTCGCGGACATCGACCTGATCGCCCTCGGCGAGATGAATGCCATCATCGCCCGCCACCCGAGGCTGGACCGCTCGCGCATCGACGGCCGCCTGCTGCGCAACCTGCCGCTGGACCTGCGCGCCGTGCTGAGCTGGGACGCCGACAACACCGACATCGACCTGTGGGTGACCGACCCTGACGGCGAGGAGGCCTATTTCGGCAACACGCTGACTCGCCAGGGCGGCCACATGAGCCGCGACTTCACCGGCGGCTACGGTCCCGAGGAGTTCTCGCTGCGCCGCGCCAAGCCGGGCCGCTACGAGGTGCGCGCCCAGTTCTACGGCCACCGCCAGCAGATCGTGTCGCCCTACACGACGCTGATGCTGTGGCTGTCCACCGGCTTCGGCACCCCCGGGCAGAAGGACCAGCGCGTCGTGCTGCGCCTGTCGGGCAGCGGTGACAAGGTCATGGTGGGCAGCTTCGAGGTGGGTGGCGCCGGGCCGAAGGTACGCTAGTGCCCGGCCGACTTCACCAGCAGCGTGCCACGCCCGACCACGCAGGGGTGGGCGTTGCGCACCGTCGCACGCCCGTCGACATGGGCCAGCCAGCCGCCCAGCGTGGCATTCCATTCCACGCTGGCCACGCGCCAGTGCAGCAGCAGCTCCTGCTCGGCGAACACCGGCGCCTTGAAGGCGAAATTGAAGTTCAGACACAGCAGCTCGCGGCCCTGGCCGTCATCGCTGCGCGAGAAGTGGCTGGCGACCAGGCCGATCATCTGCGCCGTCGTCTGCTGGCCGCTGGCGATGATCTCGCCATGGCGGGCCCGCTGGGCGGCCTGCACGTCATGGTGCAGCGGGTTGGAGTCGCCGGTCAGGCGGGCGAAATCGGCGATGTCGTCCCGCGTGAAGCGGATGGGACGTTCGCAGGTCTCGCCAACCCGGATCAGGGCGGTCGTGTCGGCTTCGGCAAAGGTCGTGTCCATGGACCGTGACCTTAGCTCAGACGGCGCGGCGGCTTGCCACCCGGACAGGGGACCTACCAGTCCAGGCGCTGCCCGTCGTAGTTGAAGAAACTGCCCGTATCCGCCGGCTTCACGCTGGCCAGCACGGTGCGCATGCCGGCGATGCTGGTCGATGCATCGATATCGGCACCAGCACCCCCCATGTCGGTGCGCACCCAACCGGGGTGGAAGCTGATGACGGTGGCCTTGCCCGCCAGGGCCAGCGACGCGTCCTTCATCACCGAATTCACGGCCGCCTTGGAGGCGCGGTAAAGCCAGCCCGCCGTGCTGGCGCGCAGGCCGATGGAACCCATCTTGGACGAGATGATGGCCACGCGCGCACCGGGCGCCAGGGCCTCGGCGATCTGCGGCAGCACCCGCATCGGGCCCAGCACATTGGCGTGCATGACGGCGTCGAAATCGTCCGCCGACGGCGTCTCCAGGCCCGCCGTGCTGGGGCCGTAGACGCCAGCGTTGATGACGACGACGTCGAAGGCCTCGCCGTCGATCAGCCAGGCCAGGCCGGAGACGCTGGCCGTGTCGGTCACGTCCAGCTTGAGCGCCAGCGCGCCATGCTCGCGCAGCCGCTCGAGTGCAGCCTCGTCGCGCGCCGTGGCCGTGATGCGAGCGCCGGCGGCGCGGTACTGGCGGACGAACTCCAGGCCCAGGCCGCGCGAAGCGCCAATGATCAGAACGTTCATGGTTTGGTCAAAGCCAATTTGGCGGCCAGCACGGTAAAGAGGCCGGCGCCGCCGAGGTTGAGGCTGCGCCCCACCCAGGGCCGCGGCCGGCTGCGGCGCAGCGGCGTCACCAGCACGATCAGCGCCAGCAGGAAGAGCAGGCCCTGGGCAATGAACCAGGCGCCGAGGAAGAGGAAGGCGAGGGTCTTGTTCGGGGCGCCCGCCTCGATGAACTGCGGCAGCAGGGCCAGGAAGAACAGCGCCACCTTGGGATTCAGCGCGTTCGTGAAGAAGCCCTGGCGCACCGTGCGCCACAGCGAGGGCGGTGCGCTGACTTCAGCAGGGGCCGAGGATGGCTTCAAGCCCGCCCTGGCCATGCCCCAGGCCACATAGAGCAGATAGGCCGCGCCCACCAGCTTGACGACCGTGAAGGCCTCGGCCGACGTGGCCAGCAGGGCCGCCAGGCCGAAGGCCGCGGCCAGGGAGTGCAGCACGCAGCCGCCCATGATGCCGATGGCCGCCGCCACGCCCTGGCGCCAGCCGCCGCGCAGCGTGCTGGCCACCGTGTAGGCCATGTCGACGCCGGGCGTCGCGTTCAGGATGAAGACCGTGGCGGCGAACAGGGGGAGGTCGTGGGTGCCGAGCATGGCCGGGTGCGGAAGTCGATGCCGAGACGGCTAGTTTCGTCGAACCGCACCGGCCGCGCTGCCGGCACCCGCCAATCCCTCAAAGCATCTCGACAGCGAGGGCGGTCGCTTCGCCGCCACCGATGCACAGCGCCGCCATGCCGCGCTTGAGGCCGCGGGCCTTCAGCGCGCCCAGCAGGGTCACGACGATGCGCGCACCGCTGGCGCCGATAGGGTGGCCCAGGGCGACGGCGCCGCCGTTGACGTTGACGATGTCATGGGGCAGCTTGAACTCGGCCATGGCGGCCATGGTGACGGCGGCGAAGGCTTCGTTGACTTCCCACAGGTCCACCTGGCCAGCCTGCCAGCCGGCCTTGGCCAGGGCCTTCTGGATGGCGCCCGCGGGGGCGGTGCTGAACCATTCCGGCGCCTGCGCATGCACGGCGTGGCTGACGATGCGGGCGACCGGCGTCAGGCCGCGGGCCTTGGCGGTGCTCTCGCGCATCAGCACCAGCGCCGCCGCGCCGTCGGAGATGCTGGACGAGGTGGCGGCGGTGATGGCGCCGTCCTTCTTGAAGGCGGGCTTCAGCGACGGGATCTTGTCGAGCTTGGCCTTGAAGGGCTGCTCGTCGAACTTGATGACGGTATCGCCCTTGGCGCCGCTCAGCGTGACCGGGGCCATTTCCCAGTCGAAGGCGCCGCTTTCGTTGGCGGCCTTGGCGCGCTGGGTGGACGTGATGGCGTACTGGTCCATGGCCTCGCGGCTGAAGCTGTACTTGCTCACGCACTGCTCGGCAAACACGCCCATGGCCTTGCCGCGCTCGTAGGCGTCTTCCAGGCCGTCCAGGGCCATGTGGTCGTAGACGGCCGAGGCGCCGTACTTGATGCCCTTGCGGGCGAACATCAGATGGGGCGCATTGGTCATGCTCTCCATACCACCGGCCACCATGACCTCGGCCGAGCCGGCCGCCAGCATGTCGTGGGCGAACATCATGGTGCGCATGCCCGAGCCGCACATCTTGCTCAGGGTGACGGCGCCGGCCGAGTCCGGCAGGCCGGCCTTGCGCACGGCCTGGCGGGCGGGCGCCTGGCCCTGGCCGGCCATCAGGCAGTTGCCCATCAGCACTTCATCGACCGAGTCGCCCGGCACGCCGGCGCGCTCGACGGCCGCCTTGATGGCGACGGCACCCAGTTCCCAGCCGGCGAGGCCGGCGAAATCACCCAGCAGGCCACCGATGGGCGTGCGGGCGGCGGACACGATGACGATCGGATCGGACATGGCGATGGACTCCGTTGCGAATTCAGATGCGCCATTTTGACGCCATCAATTGACGTTAACGTCAATCACCTACGCAAACCCTGGGTGAAGCGTGGGCCTTCAGGGGTGCCGGGGCGGCGGCGGCGGGACACCGCAATCGACGGGGCGGGCCTCCGGGGCATGGCGACGCACCGCCTGGCAGAGTTCGGTCCAGAAGGCATGCGTCCAGGCCGCGTGGCTTCGGGCGAAGGCCGGTGCGGCCGGCACGAAATAGGGCTGGCGCGCCACCACCGGCGCCCATTCGACGAGGTCGGCGCGATGCTCGGGTGTCAGCCCCTCACGAGGAGTCAGCAGCAGATCGAAGCGCTGGGCCTGCAGCATGGCCACCTCGCTGTCGAAGGTCAGCACGGTTTCGGTGGCCCAGCCGCGCTCGCTCGCCAGGGCTTCCTGCACCGACCCGGCCAGCACGCCGACGCGCCAGTGTTGCGCCAGATGAGCGCCGTCCCAGGCCGGGTCGGGCGTCGTGCCGGCACGGCTGTACAAGGCCAGATGACCAAACACCGGCGCCCAGGCCACGTCGGGTCGGCCCTGGGTGTCGAGGGGGAAGCTGTAGCTGCGCAGCCGTTCCGGCGACGCGCCATAGAACAGCCCGAAATGCACTTCACCCTGGGCCAGCGCGCTGCTGAGCCGGCGCCCCGGCAGCCGCACCAGTTCGGCCTTGCAGGCCAGCTGGCGCAGCGTCTCGCGGACGGCGACGACGGCCCAGCCCGGCGGATCGGCAAACTGGCTGCCCTGGCCGAGCAGCCCCGGCGGCCCCGTGCGGTCCGTGAAGCCTATGCGCAGCGGTTCGGGGCAGCCCTCGGCCGCGGCCAGGGCCATGCCGCCACTCAGGGCGGCGCCGAGGAGCCCGCGGAACCAGCGCGACATGCGGCCGAGTTTAGGAAGCCGGCGCTGCCGCCGCGACCCCGGTTCGGGCGGGTCAGCGCCAGGCCGTGGCCGGCACCGTGCCGCATTCGGCCGGGCGAACCTCGGGCTCCAGTCGCCGCACGGCCTGGCAGAACTGGCGCCAGAAGGCGCGCGTCCAGTCCGGGTGGCGTTGGGCGAATTGCGGCGAGGCCGGCGCGAAATAAGGCAGCTTGGCCACGCCGGGCGTCCACTCCACGAGCTCGGCGCGTTGCTCGGGCGTCAACACCTCGCGCGTGCTCAGCAGCAGGTCGAAGCGGCGCGCCTGCAGCATGGCCGGGCCGCCGTCGAGCGCGCCGATGGACTCGCTCGGCCAGCCGCGATCGCGTGCGATGGTGTCCTGCACCGAGCCGGTCAGCACGCCCACGCGCCAACCCGGCGGCAGGCGCTGTCCATCCCAGCTCGGGTCGGCTGCCTCGCCGGCACGGCCGAACAGGGCGAGGTGGCCGAAGACCGGCGCCCAGGCGAGATCCGGCTTGCCCTGGGGATCGACAGGGAAGGCAAAGCTGCGCAGGCGCTCCGGCGTGGTGCCGAAGAGCAGGGCGATATCGACGCTGCCCTGGGCCAGCGATGCCGACAGGCGGCGGTTGGGCAGGCGCAGCAGCTCGGCCCGGCAACCCAGGCGCGCGAGCGCCTCGCGCACGGCCACGACCTCCCAGCCCGGTGGCTCCGGAAAGCTTGGCCCCGAGCCCAGCAGACCGGGTGGCGACGCGGCATTGCTGAAGCCGATGCGCAACGGGTGGGGACAGGCCGGCGCCTGGGCCCATGCCGCGGCGGCGCTCAGCAGCAGCGCAGTGAGGGCGAGCAGGCGGCGCGGCATCGCACGAGTTTGCCTCAGCGCCAGAGCCGGTAGGCCCAGAAAGCCTCTTCGGCCTGGATGCGGCGCCGCAGGTCCTCGGGGCTGAAGCCGGTCAGTCGGCGCGTCTCGCGGCAGAGATGACTCTGGTCGGCGTAGTCGTTGTCGGCGGCGATGTCGGCCCAGTTCACGCCGGCCCCGCCTTCGGCCGCGGCGACGGCATAGAAAGCGTTCTCGGCGCGCGATACGGCGCGCAGCTCGCGCATCGGCAAGCCCGCCCAGGCCTTGATGCGGCGTTCCAGCTGACGCAGGCTGCGGCCCGCGGCACTGGTGGCGGCGCGCACGGCCAGGGCCTCGGTCCAGGCGGCATAGCGGTGGCCGGGGCGCTCGCTGCCCAAGGCTTGCCAGCGCGGCAGCAGGAAGGTCTCGAGCAGGCCCAGCCGCGCTTCGTCGTTGGGGGCCGCCCCCATCGCGTCGGCCCAGGCCAGCCAGTCGGCCGGCAGCAGCTCGCGGGCGTCGACGACCTGGTTGACGTGGCGCTCCAGCGCGATGCCGGTCAGTGCGATGAAGGCGTCCGGCAGCATCAGCAGCTTGAAGGCCACGATCTCGCCCGGGTTGCGCGTGTGCGAGGGCAGCGTGAAAGGGCCACCGAACATGAAGGGCGCGTGGCGGCGCTCCGGTGGCGGCACCGAAAAGCCCGGCGTCGCCAGCCATTCGCTGCTGCCTTCGGCCCACCAGAACAACTGCACCAGCGGCGTGGCGGGGAAGTAGTTCTCGCGCTGCACGGCATCCAGGCCGCGGCCACGCGTGTCGCGCAGCATGACGCCACGCACGCAGCCGGCCAGGGCCAGCGGCGGCAACCAGAGCCGGGTGCCTGCGTCCTCTTGCATGCGAGCAGTGTCGCATTCGTTCAAGACCCCGCGCGGCGTCCGAGCGCACCATGCGGCCATGACTGCCCTGACCTGGAACGACCTGCCCTCGCACCCCACCCGCTGGTGGGGCTTCCCCGTGCTGATGGCCATGCGGCGCGACTACCTTGCGGTGATTTCCGCCCAGCGACCACTGGGCGACCTGGTGGCCCAGCGCATCCTCGGCGAGCGCGGCGTCGACGTCTTCGACCCCGAGCTGGTGCGCGCCATCATGGTCGACCATGCCGACGCGCTGATCCGCTGGGCGCGAGGCCCCGAGGTGTTCGCCGAGCTGATGGGCCAGTCCGTCCTGGTCACGGAGGGCAGCACCTGGCAGCGCCAGCGTCGCATGCTGATGCCGGCCTTCACGCCCAGGCGCGTGGCCGGCTATGCGGCGCTGATGACCGAGGCCGCCATGGCGGGACTCGACCGGGTGCGCGAGGGCGAAGTCGCGATGGACGAGCTCTACAGCCACCTGACCATGGACGTCATCTCGCGCACCCTGTTCAGCGCCCCCATCGGCGACGACACGGCCGCCGCGGCGCAGGCCGTGCAGGTGCTCAGCGAGACCGCTCTGGCCGAGATGTTCTGGCCCGTCACCCTGCCCGACTGGCTGCCGCTGCCCGGCAAGGCGGCCAAGCGGCGTGCGTCCAGGTTGATACACGGCCTGCTGGCCGAGCGCATCGCGGCGCGGCGTGCCGCGACAGAGCCGCGCACCGACCTGCTCGGCATGCTGATGGCCCTGCGCGACGAGACCAGCGGCGAGGCCTTGTCGGAGCAGGAGGTCTACGACCAATGCATGGTCAGCTTCCAGGCCGGCCATGAGACCAGCGCGACGGCCCTGCTGTGGTGGAGCTGGCTGCTGGCCGCCCATCCCGAGGCGCAGGCCCGGGCCCGCGCCGAGGTCGACGCCGTGCTGGCCGGCCGCGTGCCGACCTCGGACGAGGCGAGCGCCCTGCCCTTCCTGTCGGCCACGCTGAAGGAGGCGATGCGCCTGTATCCACCGGTGGCCGGCCTGCTGACGCGGCGGCTGACGCGCGACATCACGGTCGCCGGCGTGCGCCTGCCGGCCCGCACCCTGGTGCGCGTGACGCCCTGGCTGCTGCACCGCGATCCACGCTGGTGGCCGGACGAGCCGCTGGCCTTCAAGCCCGAGCGCTTCCTGCCCGATGCACCCGACGAGATCCCGCGCGGCGCCTACATCCCTTTCGGCCTCGGGCCGCGGGTCTGCCTGGGCCAGCATTTCGCGGTGCTGGAGATGACCTTGATCGCCACCCTGATGCTGCAGCGCTTCGAACTGAGCCCGGTCGGCAGCGAGTTACCCAAGCCGCGCATGGCGGTCACGCTGCGGCCCGACGGCGGGCTGACACTGCGGCTGAAAGCGAGGACAGCGACATGAACCCCTGGCTGGTCGGCGCCGCGGCGCTGGTCTTCGTCATCGGCCTGGTGCATTCGTGGCTGGGCGAACGCCTGCTGTTCCGCCATCTGCGCACGGGGGGCCTGGTGCCCGACGGCGGCCAGCCGGTGCTGCGGGCCTTCCAGACCCGCATCCTGTGGGCGAGCTGGCACGTCGTCACGGTGCTGGCCTGGGCGCTGGCCGTGGTGTTGCTGTGGCGGGCCCAGCCGGCCATGCAGGCACTGTCGGGCGGCATCATCGAAGCGGCCATCGCCGCGGCGCTGGCGATCAGCGGCGGGCTGGTGCTGCTCAGCAACCGCGGCCGGCATCCGGCCTGGATCGCGCTGCTGGCGGCAGCGGCGCTGGTGCTGATGTCTCAGCGGTAGAAGGCTTCGACGGCGCCCTTGAGCTTGATGCACAGCGGCCGGCCCTTGCGGTCCAGCGTCTTGCCGGCGGGCACCTTGATCCAGCCTTCGCTGATGCAGTATTCCTCGACGTCCTGGCGCTCCTTGCCGTTGAAGCGGATGCCGATGTCGTGCTCGAAGACGGCGGCGACGTGGTGAGGGCTGCGCGGGTCGACGCTGAGGTGGTCGGGCAGTTCGGGGCGGGTAGCTTCGGACATGGTGAGGTTCGTGGTGAAAGCCTGAACCGCGCATTGTCGCGGCTGGCTCAGCAGCCGCGGCGGTAGGCGAAGGGGTCAACTCCAAGCCCCCCGGCGCCCTATGCGTCAGTCACCGCCGCCCAGGCTGGGCGTTGCCAGGCGCACGCGGCCGCCCTGAAGGAGCCGGGCCACGACGGCGGCCGGGTGCGAGACCTCGGCATGCGGCGTCGGGCCGGCGGCTGCGCCGAGCGGTCGCCGGAGGCAGCCGCTTGAATCCGCGCTGCTGACATGTCCTGTCACGACGGGCTCCGAACATGGCCGCATTCACCACCCACCGGAGACCGCCATGCAACCCGATTGCCTCATCCTCTACGTGCACAGCCCCGCCGAGAGCGTGCTCTTCTATCGCTCCCTGCTGGGCCGCGAACCCGTCGAGCAGAGCCCCAACTTCGCGATGTTCATGCTCAACGACAAGACCATGCTCGGCCTTTGGGCAGCGCACGACGTGCAGCCCGCGGGCCTGCACCGAGGCGGTGGCAGCGAGATCGGCATCACCGTCGGCAGTGATGCCGAAGTGAATGCCGCCGTCGCCGCCTGGAAGGCCTCGGGCTGGCCGGTGCTGCAGTCGCCCACCGCCATGGACTTCGGCTTCACGGCCGTGACGGCCGATCCGGACGGGCATCGGGTGCGGGTGTTCAGGCCCACCCAGGCCTGAAGCAGTTTCAGCGCGCCGCGGCCGGCGCGACTGCGGCGCCCGTGATGCGGTGCCGCTCCAGCGCCCTGGCGACAAAGCCCGAGGCCTTGGCCTGCTCGACGAAGTCGGCCAGCGCCCGGGCGCCGGCCGGCTTGCCCCGGGCCATGCCCATGGCCTGGTGGATGACCATGAAACGCCCCGGCAGCAGCCGCAGTCCCGGCTTGCTCTTCGCGTCCGCCTCGAGCTGCTGCTTCACGCCGGCCGCCACGTCGAGGCCGTGTGCCAGGAAATAGCTGACGACCTCGGGCGATGAAGGCGCGCGCTCGAGGGTGGCGGCCTTGAGTTCACGACTGAGGTAGAGGTCGTAGGCGCTGCGGGCGCCGACGGCGACGCGCGTACCGGGCCTGTCCACCTCGTCGTTGGACTGCAGCGGCGAATCCTCGCGGACGAGGTAGGCCCCCTCGATCTCCACATAGGCCGCCGAATAGGCCGTCGTCGCGGCCCGACTGGGGTCGATGGCGAAGAAGCCCACGTCCACCTTGCCGGTAGCCAAGGCATCCACCGCCTCGCCGGCCGTCTTCACGACCAGCAGGTCCGCCTGCACACCCAGCTGCCGCGCCAGTTCGCGCGCCATGTCGATGGACACGCCGACGGGCTCTCCCGTGGCCGGATCGCTGTTGGCCAAGATAGGGTTGCCCAGGTTGATGACGGCGCGCAGTCGGCCGGTGGGGGCGAGATCGGCAATGGCAGGAGCGGCAGGGGTGATCATGGCGGCGCAAGCGGTCAGAAGGGCCAGGAACAGGACGGGCAGGAGTCTGGCGGCGGCTGTTCTCATGTCGCTGTCAGCTGCGGTCGGACGGCGTCACAGCTTGAACGAGAACTGCATCTCGAAGACGTGGTTGCCGGGGCATTCGTAGGTGTCGCGCATGGTGGCGTCGATGCTCTGCATGATGGCGCGCTGCGCAACCCGATCGACACCGCTGGTCAGCGGCGTCATTTCCGTCATCACCACGCTGCCGTCTCGCACCGTCGCGACGACCTTGAACAAGGCTTCGCCCCGCCAGGCTGTCTCCACCTTGGGCATCACCGGCGTGCCCATCTTCGTGCAGACCTTCTGTCCGGAAAGCGGTGTCAAGGGCACCAGCACCGCCGGGGCAAACGCGAACTTCAGCCCGGCCAGCAGCGCGGCCGCCTCAGCGTCGGGCAACTTGCGTCCGTCGGCCGGCACCAGCCCGTCGACGCTGTCGGGCGCTCCACCCACGAACGCGCCGCGGTAGACCACCACACCATCGCGCGAGAGCATCCCCTGCCCCGACGGTGCGCCCCGCCTGAATCCGCCCTGGTAGCGACGGCCGTCCCGGAACTTGTAGTCCCCCTGCCCGCTCATGAAGCCGGCGAAGAATTCGCCTTCGTAGGCATCGCCGTTCGCCCAATCGCAACGACCGGCGCCGGACAGCTGTCCTCGCTTGAACTCGCCCCTGCAGGTGTCGCCATTGCTGCGCGCTATCTCGCCGCGCTGGGCCACGCCGCCTTTCCAAAGGCCGGTCAGGACTTCGCCGGTGTACCAGTGCATCACGCCCTGGCCCTCCCAACGTCCCGCAAGCAGCTCGCCTTCGTATTCGAGCATGCTGCGCATGACGATGCGCCCGCGCCCCGTGAATGCGTCGTCGACGAAGTCCCCGTCATAGCGGCTGTCTGGGGTGACATAGCTGCCCAGGCCCGTGCGCCTGCCGTCGACAAAGCTGCCCTCGTAGACATCACCGTTCGCGAACTCGAGCCGGCCCTCGCCCATCTGGCGCCCGGCCTTCATGAGGCCGCGAAATGTCCACTTCAACTGGCCATCCACGCTTCGTGACAACACGCCGGGGCCTTCGGCGAAGCCCTCGACACAGCGTCCGGTCCACGCGAAGACCTCGTTGGGCCTGGCGTCCAGACTCTCGACCTTGCAAGCGCCGTCGCTTTCGACCCAGGCGGAGGCCGCGTGTGCGCGCTCCACGGAGGCACCCAGGACACTGATCACCAGCGCAAAGGCAAGAGGCCAGCGGGCCCATCTCAAGTCGAACGACATCAAGCCCCCTCACGGAATCGGCGGGCCGCATCGTAGGGGAACACGTCATGCACATGCCCCGCCAGGATGCGCTGCTTGTGGCCCTGCCAGAAGGCCGCATCCAGCAGCTCCGCATGGTGGCGCATGAACACTTCACGCACCGTCGGGTTGCCGAGCAGGAAGGGCGCAAAAGTCTCGGGGAAGACGTCGCGCGGCGCGACGCTGTACCAGACCTCCCCTGACATCTCTTCCTCCTCGTTGCGCGGCTCGGGCACGCGGCGGAAGTTGCAGTCGCTCAGGTATTCGATCTCGTCGTAGTCGTAGAACACGACCTTGCCGTGGCGGGTCACGCCGAAGTTCTTCCACAGCATGTCGCCGGGGAAGATATTGGCGGCGACGAGGTCCTTGATCGCATTGCCGTACTCGATGACGACACGCTCGACCTGCTCGGGCGTGGCCTCCTGCAGATAGATGTTGAGCGGCACCATGCGGCGCTCGATGTAGACATGCTTGAGCACCAGGTCGTCGCCGCTCTCTTCCAGCAGGCTGCCGCAGAAGTGCCGGAGCTCGGCGATGAGCTCGTCGTCGAAGCGCTGGCGCGGAAACGCCACCCGCGTGTACTCCAGCGTGTCGGCCATGCGCCCGACGCGGTCGTGGCTCTTCACCAGCAGGTATTTGCTCTGGATCAGCTCGCGCGTCGTGTCCTTGGCGGGCGGGTAGAAATCCTTGATGACCTTGAAAACGAAGGGCCAGCTCGGCAGGTCGAACACCAGCATGACCATGCCCTTGATGCCGGGCGCGATGCGAAAGCGGTCGCTGCTGTGCCTCAGGTGATAGAGGAAGTCGCGGTAGAAGAGGTTCTTGCCCTGCTTCTGCAGGCCAAGGGCCGAATAGATCTCGGAGCGCGGCTTGCGCGGCATCATGGAGCGCAGGAACTGCACATAGGCGCTCGGCACCTCCATGTCGACGAGGAAATAGGCGCGGGCGAAGCTGAACAGCGCCAGCAGGTCGTCCTCGCCGAACAGGGCCGCGTCGATGTAGAAGCGGCCATCGCCGTCCCGGCGCAGGATGGGCAGGGCGAAGGGCGTCTCGGTGAAGCCGTTGATGATCTTGCCGACGACGTAGGCGCCCTTGTTGCGATAGAACAGGCTGGACAGCACCTGCAGCTGGAAGTTGGCACGCCAGCGGAATTCGCCCAGGCGCTGCAGCACCGCGGCCAGCACGCGGTCGACGTCGCGCTCCAGGTCGACGAACTCGCCGTTGAGCTGGAAGTTGGTGATGACGCGCCTGACCGTGTCGCGCAGCTTGTCCTGGGCCGGGTAGTAGGCGCGGTAGGTCGGCAGGGCACCGGGCGCGTCGTTCTCGATGTACTCGGTCGAGATGGCAGGCCGCACGAAAATGAAATCGTTGTGGAAGTAGGCGTGGTGCAGGATGCGCGTGCAGACCGAGTTGAAGAAGGTCTCGGCCAGCTCGGGCTGGCGGTGGTTGGTCAGCAGCCCGATGTAATGCAGCTTGACCTGCTGCCAGACTTCCATCGGCAGGGTCGAAGCCGCGAAGCGCTCCTCCAGCAACACCGTGGCCTCGACGACGCGGGTGTCGTAGAACTCGATGCGCAGGGCCTGGGCGCGCTGCTGGCCGGCCCAGTCGCCGCGCTCGAAGCGCGCCTTGGCCTCGGCCGAGGTGGCGCGAAAGAGCTGGTAGTGGCGTTCGAAACCACCCAGCAGGGCCTGGGCGATGTCGAAGGCACGGGAGTCGGTGAGCTGGGTGGGGAACACCCGCCCGACTCTACTCAGGCCGCTGTGGCGTAGCGTGACTTGACGGCGGCCAGGGCGCGTCGGTAGGCGGCGTCCACCTGGTCGGCTCCGGCGGCCGTGATGTGAAGGTCTTCCAGCAACCCGTTGTGCAGGCCATAGACCCAGCCGTGCACGACGACTTCCTGGCCCCGGGACCAGGCATCCTGCACCACCGTCGTATGGCAGGCATTGCGGGCCTGCTCCAGCACGTTGAGCTCGCACAGCGCGTCCACGCGCTGGGGCTCGGGCACGCCGTTCAGCCATTCGCTGTGCATATGGCGGACGTCCTGCACATGGCGAATCCAGTTTTCCACCAGGCCGACACGCATGTCGTAGAGCGCCGCGCGCACGCCGCCGCAATTGCTGTGGCCGACGACGATGATGTGGCGCACCTTGAGGTGGTCGACCGCGAACTGCATGACGGACAGGCAGTTCAGGTCGGAGTGCACGACGACGTTGGCGACGTTGCGGTGCACGAAGAGCTCGCCCGGCAGCAGGTCGACGAGTTCATTCGCCGGCACGCGGCTGTCGGCGCAGCCTATCCACAGGTATTGCGGCGTCTGCTGCTTGAGCAGGCGCGAGAAGAAGCCCGGCTCGCCGGCTTCGGTTTCGGCCGCCCAGCGCTTGTTGTTGTCGAGCAGGTCCTGCAGTTCTTGGTTGTTCATCGTCGTCATGCCGGCATTGTCGCGGGAGCGGCCCAGGAACGGAGCAGTTCCAGAGAAACCCCCATGCCGCCGCAGACTTCGACAAGAACCCGCCTGAAACCGCCGGCGTACCGGTCCACGGCTGCGAGCGCCGCACCGCAGGCCGGCTCCACCAGCACGCGCTGGGCATCGGCAAAGCGCAGGCAGGCCGCCGTGGCCTCGGCATCGCTGACCTGCACGGCCAGCGTCGGGTGCGAGCGCGCCAGCTCCAAGGCCCGGGCCGCCACGCGGCGCGAACCCAGGGACGTGGCAATGGAGGTGATGGCGGACAGCGAGACCAACTCGCCGGCGTCGAGGCTGGCCTTCAGGCTGGCGGCGCCATGGGTTTCTGCGGCGATGACCGGCACCTGATCCAGCCCATGGCGGCGCAGGCCTTCCACGATGCCGCAGAACAGCCCGCCACCGCCGACGGCCGTGACGACGGCATCGAACTCGACACCGGCCTCGACGACCTCGTCGATCAGCGTCGAATGACCGGCCCACAGCAGCGGGTGGTCGAAGGGATGCACATAGGCCGCGCCGCGCGCGGCGGCGCGGCGTACGGCGAATTCATGCGCCTCATCCCACACCGCGCCGTGGCGCAGCACCTCGGCGCCCAGCGCCGCCAGCCGCTGAGCGACGGCGGCGCTGCTGGTCATGGGCAGCACGATGGTGACGGGCAGGCCCTGGGCCAGGGCCGCATGCGCGGCCGCGAAGCCGGCATTGCCGCCGGAGGCGCAAACGATCGCCTTGGCGCCGTCCGCCGCCGACTGCTGCACGAGGCGGCTCACCCCGCGCAGCTTGAAGCTGCCGCTGGGCTGCAGCGCATCCATCTTGAGCCAGACCTCGGGGTGGTCGAACAGCCCCGGCGCCGCACGCAGCAGCGGCGTGTTGACGTGCAGGGGTTTCACAGTATTGGTTTGCATCGCGCGCCGATTTGCTGCGGCCGGCGCTACGCGCCTTCACGTCCGCTACGCGGACATGAGCCTTCGCGGATTGGTGCCCAAATCGGCATCACATGGTTTCCGCAAACAGTTCACGGCCAATGAGCATTCGGCGAATCTCACTGGTGCCGGCACCAATCTCGTAGAGCTTCGCGTCACGCCAGAGACGCCCCAGCGGGTACTCGTTGATATAGCCGTTGCCGCCGTAGATCTGGATGCCCTCGCCGGCCATCCAGGTCGCCTTCTCGGCCGTCCACAGGATGACGGAGGCGCAGTCCTTGCGCACCTGGCGCACATGCTCGGCGCCCAGCATGTCGAGGTTCTTGGCGACCGTGTAGGCAAAGCTGCGCGCGGCCTGCAGCACCGTGTACATGTCGGCGACCTTGCCCTGGATGAGCTGGAACTCGCCGATGCTCTGGCCGAACTGCTTGCGGTCGTGGATGTAGGGAACGATGTTGTCCATGACCGACTGCATGATGCCCAGCGGGCCGCCGGTCAGCACGGCGCGTTCATAGTCCAGGCCGGACATCAGAACCTTGGCGCCGCCGTTCAGCGCGCCCAGCACGTTCTCGGCCGGCACCTCGACGTTGTTGAACACCAGCTCGCCGGTGTGTGAGCCGCGCATGCCCAGCTTGTCGAGCTTCTGCGCGATGCTGAAGCCGGGCATCCCCTTCTCGATCAGGAAGGCCGTCACGCCGCGCGCACCCAGCTCGGGTTCGGTCTTGGCATAGACCACCAGGGTGTCGGCATCGGGGCCGTTGGTGATCCACATCTTGGTGCCGTTGAGCAGGTAGTAGCCGCCCTTGTCTTCGGCCTTCAACTTCATGCTGATGACGTCGGAGCCGGCGCCCGGCTCGCTCATGGCCAGCGCGCCGACATGCTCGCCGCTGATCAGCTTGGGCAGGTATTTCTTGCGCTGCGCGTCGTTGCCATTGCGCTTGATCTGGTTCACGCACAGATTGCTGTGCGCGCCGTAGCTCAGGCCCACCGAGGCGCTGCCGCGGCTGATCTCTTCCATGGCCACCATATGGGCCAGATAGCCCATGTTGGCGCCGCCGTACTCCTCGGGCACGGTGATGCCCAGCACGCCCAACTCGCCCATCTTGCGCCACAGGTCCATGGGGAACTGATCGCTGCGGTCGATCTCGGCCGCGCGGGGAGCGATCTCCTCGTCGGCGAAGGCGCGCACGGCGTCGCGCAGCGCGTCGATGTCTTCGCCGAGTTGGAAGTTGAGGCCGGGCAGATTCATGGGGAAAGTCTCCTGTCCGCCCGGTCAGCCCCGGAGTAAAACGGGATCGCCGGGCGCATTGATTGACGTAAACGTCAACTGTAGCAAGCAAGACCACAAACCCGCGCCTGAACGAGGAGACGACATGCTGAACCAGATGAGTTTCCAGCGTCGCATCGCCCTGTTGTTGGCCACGGCCGTCGTGGGCGTGATGCTGCTCGTGATCATCAACACCGTCCAGGCCTATGACGACATCATGGCCAGCCGGCGCGAAGTCCTGCAGACGGCCCTGCAAGCGCTCAGCAACCATGTGCTGGACCTCCAGCAGCAGGCCAGCAGCGGCAAGATAACCGATGACGTCGCGCAGGCCACGGCGCGTGAGGCCATTCGCGCAGCGCGCTTCGGCGGGGCCGACGGCAAGACCGAATACTTCTACGCCTGGACCCTGGAAGGCGTCAGCGTCATGCACCCCATGAAGCCGGAGTGGGCGGGCAAGAACATGATGGACAAGATCATCGACGGCAACGGCCGCAAGACCTTGCAGGACATGGTGTCCGGCCTGCGCGCCTCGAGCAGCGGGCGCGCCTTCGTCGACACCCATTTCCCGCGCCCCGGGGGCAAGGATCCGGTGCCCAAGCTGCAGTACGTCGTCCAGGTTCCGGGCTGGAACTGGATGCTCGGCTCGGGCCTCTACCTGGATGACGTCAAGGCCCTGGTGTGGCGCGCGGCGCTGAAGGAGATCGGTGTGGGCGCCGTCGTGCTGCTGATCACCGTTGCCATGGGCCTGGCCATCGCGCGCAGCGTGCTCGGCCAGCTCGGTGGCGAGCCGCGCGTGGCCATCGCGGCCATGCAGGACGTGGCGCGCGGCGACCTCAGTCTGCACCTGTCCTCGGCACGCCACGACAGCCTGATGGGGCAGATGCAGGCCATGGTCGATTCCCTGCGCACCACCATCGGCCAGGTGAGAACCTCCGTCGAATCCATCTCGACGGCCGCCGGCGAGATCGCCCAGGGCAACCAGGACCTCTCCGCCCGCACCGAGCAGACGGCCTCCAACCTGCAGCAGACGGCAAGTTCGATGGAGGAGATGAGCGGCGCCGTGGGGCAGAGCGCGGACACCGCCCGCCAGGCCAACCAGCTCGCCGTGTCGGCCGCCGAGGCGGCGCAACGCGGCGGCAGCGTCGTGGCCCAGGTGACCCAGAGCATGGCAGGCATCACCGACAGCTCACGCCGCATCGGCGACATCATCGGCGTCATCGACGGCATCGCCTTCCAGACCAACATCCTCGCGCTGAACGCGGCCGTGGAAGCCGCCCGTGCCGGCGAGCAGGGCCGCGGCTTCGCCGTGGTGGCCGGCGAGGTGCGCTCCCTGGCGCAGCGCAGCGCCGAGGCGGCCAAGGAGATCAAGACGCTGATCGGGGCCTCGGTGGGCAATGTGGAGCAGGGCGCCACCCTCGTCGAACAGACCGGCAAGGCCATGCAGGACATCGTGGGCAGCGTCAGCCGCGTGTCCGACCTCATCGGCGAGATCGCGGCCGCCGCCGGCGAACAGCGCGACGGCATCCAGCAGGTCAACCAGGCCGTCACCCAGCTCGACCAGATGACCCAGCAGAATGCCGCGCTGGTCGAGCAGTCCGCAGCCGCCGCCCAGTCCATGCGCGAGCAGGCGCAGCGGCTGGCGGAGGCGGTGGCCGCCTTCAGGTTGGCCTGAGTTCTGGCTGCGGCAGCAGCTGGCGCACGAGGGGGTGGCTGATCTTCTTGTCCGTGCCCACGGCATAGAACTGCTCGGCCAGCCCCTCGGCCAGGCCGACGTTGACGACGCCGTAGCGGCTGGTCAGCGCGTCGTCCACGGCCGTGGCGGCAGGGAAGACGCCCAGGCCTTCGCTGCCGAAGGTGGCCAGCAGTGCGCTGTCCTCGAACTCGCCGGTCACGCGCACGCGCAGGCCGTGCTCGGTCAGCCACTGATCCAGGCGCGGGCGCAGCGCGGCATGGGAGGTCGGCAACAGCAGCGGCACGTCGGCCAGCGAGGCGGGGAAGTCGCGCGCCGCGGCGGCCGCCCAGCGCGGGTGGGCATACCAGGCGATGGGTGAGCTGCCCAGGGAATGGCTGTAGACGCGCAGATTGGGGTTGGGCGGCGCCGGCCGATCGGCCAGCACGACGTCGAGACGATGCAGGGCCAGGTCGCCGAGCAGGTCGTCGAACTCGTCCTCGTGGCAGAGCAGGCGCAGTTGCGGCGTGTCGAGGATGGGGGCGAGCAGGCGGTGGGCGACCAGCTTGGGCAGGCCGTCCGAGATCCCGACGGCCAGGCGCACCGTCGGCACGTCGACGGCCTCGCGCACGCGCTCGGACAGGGTCTCGCCCAGCGAGAAGATCTGGTCGGCCACGTCCAGGGCTGCACGGCCGGCCTCGGTCAGCGTGAGGCCGCGGCCGGCGGGCTTGAGCAGGGCGGCGCCCAGGTCCTGCTCCAGCTCGCGCACCTGGGTGGAGACGGTCTGCACCGACAGACCCAGCTTCTCGGCCGCGCGCGTCAGCCCACCCTCCTTGGCGACGGCCCAGAAGTAGTAGAGGTGACGGTAGCTGTAGTTGAGGCTCATATCAACAAGTTATCTCGAAGAAATTCTTCGTGATTCTCTGCTTTTATTTGATGCCTTGGCTATCTACCCTGCGCCTGTTCTTTCAACCGGAGGTCTGCCATGCAAACCCGCCCCATTGCCGTCGCCATGCCCTATGCCGGCACCGTCGACCGCAGCACCGCTCACCGCGTGCTGCGCAACACCTATGCCCTGCTGGCCATGACGCTGCTGTTCAGCGCCGCCATCGCGGGCGCCGCCGTCGCCTTCAGCCTGCCGGCGCCCGGCATCATCCTGACGCTGGTCGCCTATTTCGGCCTGCTGTTCGGCATCCACAAGCTGAAGAACCGCGGCGCCGCCGTCGGCCTGGTGTTCGCGCTGACCGGCTTCATGGGCTGGACCCTCGGCCCCCTGCTGACGCGCACCCTGGCCCTGCCGGCCGGCGGCCAGGCCGTCATGCTGGCCCTGGGTGCGACGGGCGCCGTCTTCCTGGCCCTGTCGGCCTATGCGACGACGACCAAGCGCGACCTGTCGTGGATGGGCGGCTTTTTGTTCGCCGGCATGATCGTGGCGGTGCTGGCCGGCCTGGCGGCGATCTTCTTCCAGATCCCGGCACTCGCGCTGACGGTCTCGGCCGTCGTCGCCCTGTTGTCGGCCGGCCTGATCCTGTTCGAGACGAAGCAGATCGTGGACGGCGGCGAGACGAATTACGTGCTCGCCACCGTCAGCCTGTTCGTGTCGATCTTCAATCTGTTCACCAGCCTGCTGCAGCTGTTCGGCTTCGCAGGCTCGGATGACTGAGGCAGGACCGAGGACAGCGCCTGCGCGCTGTCCGACGCCTGCCGAAGGCCGGCTGCCATGCAGGGCAGCTGGCATGAGTAGCGGCCTGCTCGACGCGCTACGAAGGCCTGCGACCTGCGAGTCGCAGGCATGAGGCTCAAGCCTGCTTCTTCAGCAGCCAGCGATACAGGCCGATGCCGATGCCGGCAAAGGCCAGCAGGCCCAGCACCTGGCCGGCGGTGGCGAAGCTGTCGCCCACCAGGGCCAGCGGTGCACCGTTGCCGCTGAACACGACGATGGCGGCCAGCAGGACGCCCAGCAGGCTCTCGCCGACGATGAGGCCGGAGGCCAGCAGCACGCCGAGCTGCTTGGTGGCTTCGGGATCGCGCTTGGTGGCAGCGCGCTTGTCGAACCACCAGCCGGCGACGGCGCCGATGACGATCATCAGGGTGCTGTTCATCGGCAGATAGATGCCCAGGCCCACGGCCAGCGGCGCGAGGTGGGCCTTGCCACCCGACGAGCGCTTCATGACCTCGTCCACGACGATGCAGGCCACGCCGATCAGCGCGCCGATGCCGATCAGGTTCCAGTTCAGGTCACCCTGGATGACGCCCTTGGCCAGGGCCGAGATCAGCGCGGCCTGGGGTGCGGCCAGCGCCTTCTTGGCGTCGACACCCGGCGCACCGGCGAAGCCGTAGGCCTGGTTCAGCAGGTCCAGCACCGGCGGGATGACGACGGCACCGGCGAGCACGCCGATGATCAGCGCCACCTGCTGGCGCCAGGGCGTGGCGTCGACGAGCTGGCCGGTCTTCAGGTCCTGAAGGTTGTCGTTGGAGATGGTGGCCACCGCGAACACGACGGCCGTCACGAACAGGGCGAAGGCCACCAGCGCCTGGCCGGTGGAGGCCGGCAGCATGGGCTTGACGACCAGGGCCAGCAGCAGCGACACGCCGATGACGACGAGGATGCCGACGCCCGACAGCGGGCTGTTGGACGAGCCGATCAGGCCGGCCATGTAGCCGCAGACGGCGGCGACGAAAAAGCTCATCAGCACGACGTAGACGACACCGCCGACAACGAGCAGGCCGAGCTGGTCGGCCAGGCCGGCCGAGCTCGCGAAGCCCGACAGCATGAAGGCTATGGGCAGCATGCAGGCCAGGGTGATGAGGCCGACGGTGCCGATGGGGATGTCCTGTTCCTGGCGCGGCAGGGTGTCGGCCTTGCCGGCCTTGCGCACGCGGGCCGACATGGCGGCCGAATGCAGGCCGGCGACGACGGGCTTGGCCAGCTTGATCAGCGTCCAGATGGCCGCCACGGCAATGCAGCCGGCGCCGATGAAGCGCACCTTCTTGCTCCAGGCGAACAGGGCCACGGCCTCGGCCGCACCGTCCACACCCGAGGTCAGATAGGGCACGCCGCCCAGCCAGGCGATGCAGGCGCCCACCAGGATGGCAATGCCCACCCACAGGCCGACCAGGTGGCCAACGGCCAGCAGCGCGAAGCTGAAGTTGAGGTCATAACCCGTCGTACCGCTCTTCTCACCGCCGGGCAGGCGGAAATACTGGGCCAGATTAGCCGCAAAGAGCTGGGTGGCGACGACGATGCTGAAGCCGGCCGACACCACCGTGCCGGCGATGATGGCCGCCAGGCCCTGGCGGTTGGCTTCGCCGGCGTCGGCGGCATGGCCGACCTTGAGCACCTCGGCGCAGGCCACGCCCTCCGGATAGGGCAGCGGCGAGTTCGTCACCAGCGCCCGGCGCAGCGGGATGGAATACATGACGCCCAGGATGCCGCCCAGGGCGCACAGCGTCATCGACATCCAGTACGGGAAGCCCGTCCACCAGCCGATCATGACCAGGCCGGGCAGCACGAAGATGATGGAAGACAGGGTGCCGGCCGACGAGGCAATCGTCTGCACGATATTGGTCTCGCCGATGGAATTGCCCGCCGCGCGGCGCAGCAGGGCCATGGAGATGACGGCGGCCGGAATGGAGGTCGCGAAGGTCAGGCCGGCCTTGAGGCCGAAATAGACGTTGGCGGCCGTGAAGACCAGGGTGATGACGATGCCGAGAAAGATGCCTCGCAGCGTCAGTTCGGTGCCCAGTTGGGGCGTGGCGGGCGATGAGGTGCTCATGCGACTGTGGGTGGAACGCCGGGTCTGGCGAGGTGGGCATCATCGTGGCAGCCTGCACATTTGCCGGGGCCGGATAACCCTAGACCGCCCCTCAATTGACGTTAACGTCAATTGGCCGCCTAAAATCCCGGTCAAGCAAGGAGACAGCCATGACCGATCTCGCCGCCGACTACAAGGCGCTGGCCGAGTACCGCCCGACCCACAAGGTCCGTTTCGTCACTGCCGCCAGCCTGTTCGACGGGCATGACGCCGCCATCAACATCATGCGCCGCATCCTGCAGGGCATGGGCGCCGAGGTCATCCACCTCGGGCACAACCGCTCGGTGGACGAAGTCGTCACCGCGG